>CAJFOT010000044.1 GCA_904397815.1 Candidatus Paralachnospira sangeri | reverse complement strand
TGCTCTTTTTATTGCAGATTTCCCTTAAAATCAAGGTTTTTATTATATTTTGAAACAAAAAAACAGGTAGTATTTGACACTACCAAAAATAATCAGGAGGGGACGCCATGGACTTTTCTTATTATCTGCCGGTGAACCTGATTTTCGGCAGAGGACGGACAGCAGAAGCCGGCGCCATTACAGCCATGTACGGGAGAAAGGCGCTGGTGGTCACCGGCAGAAGCAGCACGAAGAAATCCGGGCTGCTGGAGCGGGTCATTCATTATCTGAAAAAAGCCGGTGTGGACAGTGTGGTGTTCGACCGGGTACAGCAGAATCCTCTGACCACGACGGCGGAGGAGGCAGCGGCCCTGGCAAAGGCAGAGGGCTGCGATGTGGTGCTGGGCGTGGGCGGCGGAAGTGTTCTGGACTGCGCCAAGGCAGCAGCCTTTCTGGCAGTCAATGAGGGCAGTATCCATGATTATATTTTTAACCGGCTGAAAAGCGATCAGGCCCTGCCCATTGTGCTGATCCCCACCACCTGCGGCACCGGCAGCGAGGGCAACGGCTTCGCCGTCCTGACCAACCCGGAAAACGGCGATAAAAAATCCCTCCGGTGCAATGCCATTGTAGCGAAAGCGTCGATTATCGACTCGGAATGTATGATGACCATGCCGAAAACGGTGCTGGCAGCAGTAGGCTTTGACGCGCTGTGCCACTGTATGGAGGCTTATGTCAGCAGGATCAGTCAGCCATTGACTGATATGATGTGTGAGAAGGCCATGGCTCTGACAGCTGCCCACCTTCTTCCCATCTATGAGGGAAAATGCGACCCGGACAGCTGGGACGGAGTGACCCTGGCCAGCACTCTGGGCGGCATGGTGATTAACACAGCGGGCGTAACCCTTCCCCACGGCATGGAGCATCCGGCCAGCGGCCTGCGGGATATCGTCCATGGAAAGGGGCTGGCTGCCCTGACCCCGGCGGTGACGGAGGCCAGTATCGCCGGAGCTCCGGAGAAATACGGCGTTATCTCCCGGATTCTGGGCGGGACAGGGGCTGAGGACTGTGCCGGAACCATCCGGAAGCTGCTGAAACGGCTGAACCTGTCGGTAACCCTGGGCGAGCTGGGCATCAGGGAGGAGGACATTCCATGGATGGCGGAAAACTGTATGAAGGTATCCGCGGCAGGTATCGCCAATCATCCGGTGGTATTTGAGCAGGAGGAGATCGAGACGCTGTACCGGCAGGCATTATAGCGGCAGCGCCGTACCGGCAGACATCACCCCGCCGGGAGGCGGAGAGCGGGCCTGCGGCAGATTTGGAAGGTGACAAAAATGAATCATTATCAGACATATATTAATGGGAAGTGGGTCGACGGGACTTCAGGCCATATCCTGTACGCTGTCAATCCGGCCACAGGCCAGGCCATCGGAGCAGTGGAGGAGAACAGCCTGGCAGATACAGAAGAGGCCATCCGGGCGGCGAAAACTTCTTTTTATGTGACCAGAGAGTGGCGGGATATGGATGTTCAGAAGCGGAGCGACATCCTGCTGAAGATCGCGGATATGATTGAGGAGGAGCTGGAAGAGATCGCCCGACTCGAGTCCATGGACAATGGAAAGCCTCTGAGAGAGGCGGAAGCAGATGTGGATGACGCTGTTCACTGTTTCCGCTATTATGCCGGGCTGATCCGCACGCCCCAGGGCGGCGTCTGCGGCGTCAACAGCAATTTCGGCCCCATGCATTCCTACACGGTTCATGAGCCGGTGGGAGTATGCGCCCTGATTACACCCTGGAATTTTCCCTTTCTGATGGGAGTATGGAAGGTGGCGCCGGCGCTGGCGGCGGGCAACAGCATTGTGTTTAAGCCCAGCTCAGAGACAGTGCTTTCCACCATCAGTCTGTTCCGGATCCTGGACCGGGCCGGGCTGCCGGCGGGTACGGCCAATCTGGTGATCGGGCCCGGCCGGACCGTGGGCAATCTGCTGGCAGAAAGCCATGACGTAGATCTGGTATCCTTCACCGGCAGCACAGCGGCAGGCCAGAGCATCATGCGGGCCGCTGCCGGAAATGTGAAAAAGATCGGGCTGGAGCTGGGCGGGAAGTCCCCCAACATTATTTTCGCCGACACCGATCTGGAGGCGGCAGTAGAATGGGCCATGCTGGGTATCTTCTTCAACCAGGGAGAGGTCTGCTGTGCCGGTTCCCGGATTCTGGTGGAGCGGTCCATCAAGGATGCCTTCGTGGAGCGGCTGGCACAGCGGGCAGAACAGATGACCCTGGGCAACCCGCTGGACAACCCGGATATGGGTCCGCTGGTCTCCGAGAAGCATATGGAGGACGTGCTGGATTACATCCGGCTGGGCCGGGAGGAAGGAGCCTGTCTGGTATGCGGCGGTTACCGGTGGGAAGAGGGAGAATGCCGGAATGGCTGGTTTGTCCGCCCCACTGTTTTCGATGGGTGCACAGCCGATATGCGGATTGTACAGGAAGAGATCTTCGGCCCGGTGGCAGTGATCCAGACCTTTGACACAGAAGAAGAGGCCGTCGCCCTGGCCAATGATACGGTGTACGGCCTGGCCGGCGCTGTCTTTACAGCTGACGGCGCCAGGGCCCAGCGGGTGATCCGGGAGCTGCGGGCCGGGATCACCTGGATCAACTGCTACAACCCTGCCTTCTGCGAGGCGCCCTGGGGCGGCTATAAGATGAGTGGAATCGGCAGAGAGCTGGGGGTTCACGGGCTGGAAGAATATCAGGAAATCAAACAGGTCAATCTGAACCTGACGCCGGGGCCTGCCGGATGGTATCAGAACTGACAAAATGAGGAGGAGATCAGATGCATTTAACACCAAGAGAGACGGATAAGCTGATGCTCCATCTGGCTGGAACGCTGGCGAAGGAGCGCAGGGAGCGGGGGCTGAAGCTGAACTACCCGGAGGCTGTGGCTTATATCAGCGCCCAGCTGCTGGAACTGGCCAGAGACGGCCGCAGCGTGTCGGAGCTGATGACCATGGGCACCCAGATGCTGACAGCAGAGGATGTGATGGAAGGGGTTCCGGAGATGATTCATGAGATTCAGCTGGAAGCCACCTTTCCCGATGGGACGAAGCTGGTGACGGTTCATCAGCCGATCCTCGGCACAGGGGCGGTGACCCCGGGAGAGATCATGCCGGCAGAAGGATTTATTGAGCTGAACCGGGATAAGGATACCGCCCAGATCCAGGTAACCAATACAGGAGACCGGCCCATCCAGGTAGGTTCCCATTATCACTTTTTTGAGGTGAATAAAGCCCTGCGCTTTCAGCGGGAGCGGGCCTTCGGCATGCGGCTGGACATTCCCGCCGGGACGGCAGTCCGCTTCGAGCCGGGGGAGACAAAACGGGTCAATCTGGTGGAGATCGGCGGAAACCGGATGGGATACGGCCTGAACGGCCTGACCGAAGGTTCCATGGACGACCCGGCAGTAAAGGAACAGGCACTGAAGGCAGCGAGAGAACAGGGATATCAGGAGGCGCAGGATGTATAAGATAAGCAGAGCAAAGTACGCAGATATGTATGGCCCCACCACAGGCGACAGAATCCGCCTGGCAGATACCGCACTGGTGATCCAGGTGGAGCGGGACGCTGCCCGCTATGGCGAGGAGGCCAAGTTCGGCGGGGGAAAATCCCTGCGGGACGGCATGGGCCAGTCCTGTAAGGTGCGGGATGAAGACTGCCCTGATACCGTCATCACCAGCGCGGTGATCGTGGATTACTGGGGCATCGTAAAGGCAGATATCGGCATAAAGGACGGAAAAATATGCGGCATCGGAAAGGCGGGAAACCCGGATATCATGGACGGAGTGGATCCCAGTCTGGTGATCGGCGCCGGCACAGAGGTGATCGCCGGCGAGGGCCTGATTGTTACCGCCGGAGGCATTGACACCCACATCCATTTTATCAGCCCCACCCAGGCGGAGACAGCCCTGTACAGCGGTATCACCACCATGATCGGCGGCGGCACCGGGCCGGCAGACGGCACCAACGCCACCACCTGCACCCCGGGGCGCTTCAATATTGAAAAAATGCTGGAGGCGGCAGAGGGGCTGCCGGTGAATCTGGGCTTTCTGGGCAAGGGCAATTCTGCTGATCCGGATACGCTGGCGGAACAGGTGGAAGCAGGCGCCTGCGGCCTGAAGCTCCATGAGGACTGGGGCTCCACCCCCGCGGCCATCGACCACTGTCTGACGGTCTGCGGCAAATATGACGTGCAGGCTGCCATTCACACCGATACACTGAACGAGGCAGGTTTTGTGGAGGACACCATCCGGGCTTTCCGGGGCAGGACCATCCATACCTATCACACCGAGGGAGCCGGCGGCGGACACGCCCCGGATATCATCCGGGCGGCGGCATTCCCCAATGTGCTGCCCTCCTCCACCAATCCTACGATGCCCTATACGAAAAACACCCTGGATGAGCATCTGGATATGCTGATGGTATGCCACCATCTGGACAAAAAGGTGCCGGAAGATATCGCTTTCGCCGATTCCCGGATCCGTCCCGAGACCATTGCGGCAGAGGACGTCCTCCATGATATGGGGATTTTCTCCATGATGAGTTCCGATTCCCAGGCCATGGGCCGGGTGGGAGAGGTGATCACCCGAACCTGGCAGACTGCTGACAAGATGAAAAAACAGCGGGGCATCCTGCCGGAGGACTGCGCTCAGAATGACAACTTCCGGGTGCGCCGGTATATCGCCAAATATACCATTAACCCCGCCATCACCCATGGCATCGCCCGGTATGTGGGCTCTGTGGAGACGGGAAAAATGGCGGATCTGGTGCTGTGGAAACCGGCCATGTTCGGGGTAAAACCGGAGATGATCATCAAGGGCGGCTTTATCATGGCAGCCAGGATGGGCGACGCCAACGCATCCATCCCTACGCCCCAGCCGGTGGTGTATACCAATATGTTTGCCGCCTACGGCCTGGCCAGGAAGCGGTGCTGCGCCACCTTTGTCTCAAAGGCGGCCTGTGAAAAGGGAATTGGAGAGCGGCTGGGCCTCCGGCGCCAGGTGCTGCCTGTCAGCCACTGCCGGGATATCGGGAAGAAGGATATGAAAAACAACGGTGTCATCGCTGATATCCAGGTGAATCCGGAAACCTATGAAGTGCGGGTCAACGGGGAAATCATTACCTGTGAGGCGGCACAGGAGCTGCCGCTGACTCAGAAATATTTCCTGTTTTAACAAATGAAGCAGAGGTGGGGACAATGATAGTCAATAAGATTCTGGGCAATATAAGGGACTATGAGGCAGGGGAAAGGACAGTGGATCCGGTCTGGCTGGAGTGGTACGAGCTGGAGAAAAAGCTGCTGCGCAAAACCAGCGAGGCCGGTGAAGAGGTGGGCATCCGCCTGGAGGACGGTAGCCATGCCCATGGCAGCACCCCGGAAGGCCATACTCACGGCAGCGACGAAGAGGGCCATATTCACGGCAGTGACGCGGAGGAACATACCCATGGCAGCGGCGCAGAGGGTCACGGCCACAGCCGCCCCATGGAGGATGGAGATATCCTGTACGCCGACGACAGCAGAGTCATTGTTGTCAGGCTCCTGCCCTGTGAAGTGACCGTCATTCCCGTTCATACCATGAAGGAGATGGGGCGGCTCTGCTTTGAGCTGGGCAACCGCCATCTCTCCCTGTCCATCGGGGATAGCCAGGTGACAGTGCCCTATGATGAGCCCACCTTCCGGTATCTGGAGAAGCTGGGCTTCCATCCCCGGAAGCAGGAGGGCACTCTGGATCATGTAACCCTGTGCAGAGGACACAGCCATGGATGAGATGAATGATATAAAAGAGATGAAAAGATGAAAGAAATGAAAGAGATGAAGGAAATGGGGAATATGCTCCGGATGCTCCAGACCATAGACGCCTTTTTCCCCATCGGCGCCTTTACCCTGTCCAACGGGCTGGAGGATTATGTGGCAGCGGAACGGATCAGCTCCACAGCCGACCTGGAGGAATATCTGACAGGCTTTCTCCAGATCTTCCCCTACAATGATCTGGGCATCGCCGCCCTGGCCTGGCAGTATGGAGCAGGCCAGAGTGAGGCCGGCCGGAATGAGGCAGAGCAGAGTGAGGCAGAGCGGAACAGGGAAAACATCATCCGTCTGGACGGGCTGGTCAATGCCATGAAAGGAGCCAGGGAGGCCAGAACCGGCAGCATCAGACTGTGCAGCCGGTATCTGAAAGCCAGAGAGGCGATGGAGGACTGCCGGGGCCTGCTGGGATGGTATCAGGAGAAGATCCGGGAGAAAGCGGCTGTTGGCTTTCATCCCATCGCCGTGGGCCTCTACGGGGCATCCATCGGCATGGACCAGGCCCAGGTGCTGGCCATGTACGGGTACAGCGCCATTTCCGCCATTGTCAATAATGGAGTTAAATTGGTGCCTTTGAGCCAGATGGAAGGCCAGCGGGCGCTGCTGCGGCAGATGGACAGGCTGGAAGAGGCTGTCCGGCAGGCGATGGAGGTGACGGAGGACGACCTGGGGGTATCAGGGGCAGGATATGAGATCCATGCCATGAACCATGAATACCTTTATTCCAGGCAGTATATGTCATAGGTGTACGGGGGATACGTACGATTTCTGCAGGGGAATATCTGCGCTTTGCGCAGCAAAAATCGGCACCGGAAACGTCATAATAAAAATTAGTATGACGTTTCCTATATGTACGAAAAACAGAAGGATGGTGGATGGAAATGTCTTTTGTAAAAATCGGTGTGGGAGGCCCTGTCGGCTCCGGAAAGACGGCGCTGATCGAGCGGCTGACCAGAAAAATGGCGGATCGGTATTCGATCTGTGTCATTACCAATGATATTTATACAAAGGAGGACGCAGAATTCCTGATAAAAAACTCTGCCCTGGCCCCGGAGCGGATCATGGGAGTGGAGACAGGAGGCTGCCCTCACACAGCGATCCGGGAGGACTGCAGCATGAACCTGGAGGCCGTGGAAGAGATGGCCAGACGGTTTCCTGATGTGGAGATCATGTTTATCGAAAGCGGCGGCGACAATCTGTCGGCCACCTTCAGCCCAGACCTGGCAGATGCCACCATTTATGTGATTGATGTGGCCCAGGGAGAGAAGATTCCCAGAAAGGGAGGGCCCGGCGTGACCCGCTCTGATCTGCTGGTCATCAACAAGACCGACCTGGCTCCGATGGTAGGCGCCAGCCTGGAGGTGATGGACAGGGATTCCAACCGGATGCGGAAGGGAAAGGACTACCTGTTTACCAATCTGATGGAGGGCGACAGTGTGGACGCTGTCATCCGATGGATTCAGAAAAATGTGCTGATGGAGGATATGTAGCAGAAGATGGAAGGAAGGCTGGAACTGGAAATCGCAAGAAAACAGGGCAGAAGCGCGGTAATATACAGCCAGTGCGCCGGTCCGCTGAAGCTGGGAATGCCCGGCGGCAAAACTGACCGGCTGGAGCTGATTCTGATGATGGCTTCGGCGGGTATTCTGAAAGGCGACAGCCTTTCTTATCAGTTCCTCTGCAGAGAAGGTTCCAAAGCAGTGATAACGGAACAGTCCTACAGCAAGATTTTTGACACCGGGGCAGGGGCAGGGCAGAAACAGACCGATATCCGTCTGGAAGGAGACGCCTCTCTGTTTTACTGTCCCAGCGCCGTGATTCCCTTTGCCGGAAGCTGTTTCAGGGGGAATATGACGGTAGCGCTGGACAGGGAAAGTGAATTCCTCTGCTGGGATATGGTGACAGCCGGCAGAGTGGGTATGGGAGAGACCTTCGCCTTCGCTTCCTACCGGAACCGGATCTGCGTGACAGAGGAAGGTCGGCCGGTTTGGCTGGATCACTGTCTGCTGGAGCCGGAGCGGATGGATGTGAGAGGGATGGTGTTCCTGGACGGGCATACCCATCAGGGAACCCTTTATTATCATGGCCCGGCCGCCAAAGAAGAACGGCTGCTGGACTACCAGGCAGCAGGGCCGGTGCTGATGGCCAAAACCCGCCCCGCCGTCGGCGTCTGCTTCCGCCTGCTGGCCGATACAGCCCAGAATATGGAAGAAGAATTTGTGCGGATGCGGGAGCTGGTGGGGTGAGAGCTATCTGTCACCATAATGGCCTTTACAATGTACAATATAGATGCGCCCATTTTCCATGTGGTAAACCAAGCGATCTTTGTCATTAATACGTCTGCTGTATTCCCCCTGTAAATCACCAATAAGCGGTTCGGGTTTTCCGATTCCATTTAAACAGCCGTTCCGATCAATATCTTTAATGAGCTGATTAATTCGTTTGAGCGTTTTTTTATCCTGCGTTTGCCAATACAAATAATCATTCCATGCGTCATCTGACCAGATTATTTCACTCATCATTTACCTCAATCAAATTGTGGGCGGTACCTTTTCCTTCTTTTAATTCTTGAACAGACTTTTTAATGTACTTTATATTAGATTCAGAGTAGAATGGATCAGGCGACTGTGCAATTTCAAAGGGGATACGTTTTTCCCGTAATACAGCTTTTACAAAGAGATTGATAGCAGTTGATGTATTTAATCCGACACTGGAGCAGAATGCGTCAAAATCAGCTTTGTCTTTCTGGTCTACTCTGGCTGTTATTGTTGTTAATGACATAAACCTTATTCCTCCCTTTCCAAATAGATATTTTGAATATTTTGCTATTATTATATCACTAATGTATGATAATAGCAATGATATGTCATACAAAATTACACAGAATGAGCGTTATACCAGACAAAAATTGTTTCAGCCCTGCTTCCGGTTCCAGATCTGCGCCAGGATGTCCTTCAGCACCAGAAAGGCGTCCTCATCGCTGTAATGGTAGTCTTTTTGCAGCTGCTTCAGCATTTCTGACAGGGATGCCTCGTAGCCGGCGGTGTCTACCTCCTGCTGATAGGTGGTGAGAACCGGATACTTTTTCCCCCAAAGTTTCGTCCAGTCGATTTCCTTTTGTTTCTCCTCACTGGTGCGTTCAATCATTTCTTCGATTTCTTTCACCTCGATGTCAAAATCGATCAGTTCATCCAGCGTGACGTGATAGAGAGAGGCCAGCCGTTTCGCCTGACGGATATCTGGCAGAGTTTCATCCAGCTCCCATTTGGAGATGGTCTGGCGGCTGACGCCCAGCTTTCCTGCTACTTCCTCCTGGGATAATCCACTTTTTTTGCGGGCCTCTGATAAATGCTTTCCTAAATTCACAGACAGTACCTCCTGTACTTGCTTAATTCATAATATTGTATCAACTATAGGAAACGACATAAATGACGTTTCCTATAGTATAACGGATGGAGAGAGGAAAATCCACCATCTGTGCCGTTCGATTCCGCCCGTATTTTTTACATTTCCCGGTTATTCACGCAGCCTTCTGAACAGATACCGTCACAGCAGCTCCATGATCTTCCGGTTGATTTCCGACAGCATGTCAATGACGGCGTCCTCTCCAAAGCCGCGGCAATGTTCGAAGGCGTAAAAGCTGCCGTAGATGGAATGGGTGAACAGTACATTTGCAGCAGCGTTTTCTCTGTAATCAGGCCGCAGGGAAAAGATGATTTCCTTCAGGCAGTTTTCCGTCCTGACCAGCAGCATATTTGCCCGGCTGCCCGAAAAGAGGGTATGGATAAGATGCCCCTGGGCGGTGTAGGCGTAAAAAAGCTCTCGGGTAAAAATGTCCGGTTTGGAGAACAGGTATTCCGGGTGGCGCAGACCGGAGATGATCTCGTTGGCAGTCTGTATTTCCAGCTGCTCGGATAAATCATAGATATCTTTGAAATGGGTATAAAAAGTAGATTTATTGATTTCCGCTTTTTCACACAATTCTTTCACGGTGATTTTTTCAATCGCCTTCCTGGAACGAAGCTCTAAAAAAGCGTTGACGATGCTTCTTTTTGTTTTTTCAATTCTTTTATCCACAATTCTTTGCTCCTTTTATCCGATGATTTCTGAAAATCGTTGTTTTTCCGACCTATGGTGGGAATCGCTGGTTTCAGCCGGTCCCTGACTTATAGTATAATATAAAAAACAACTGATGTCTATTTTTACGGGGAGGTACATTGTGGATTTTTATGGATTCTACACCGGGCAGGAATTTGAGGCATATACCTATTTGGGAGCCCATTTAGAGGAGCATGGCGCCGTTTTCCGCACCTTTGCCCCGAATGCGCTTAAAATCTCAGTCATAGGAGAATTTAATCACTGGCAGGAGACGCCCATGGAAAAAATATATGACGGGAATTTCTGGGAATGCTATATTGAAAATGCAGGTCAGGGCATGAAATATAAATATCGAATTTATAAGCAGGACGGAAATTTCACAGATCACTGCGACCCTTACGCCTTTTATTCCGATCTGCGCCCGGAAACGGCGTCCATCATATACGGATTGTCAAATTTTCATTTTTCAGATGATACTTATCGCAAAAGGCGGAAACATACAGAGAACTGTCCTGTGAATGTCTATGAGATTCATGCAGGTTCATGGAAAAAACCGGAGAATCAGGCGGGCGCCTTTTACAGCTGCCATGAGCTTGCCGATCTGCTGATACCCTATTTACTGGAAAATCATTATGATTTCGTGGAGCTGATGCCCTTGCATGAATATCCCTGTGATGAATCCTGGGGTTATCAGGCCACCGGCTTTTTCAGCCCCACTTCCAGGTATGGAACCCCGGATGACCTGCGATATTTCATAGACCGGTGCCACGGGGAAAATATCGGTGTGATTTTAGACTTCGTCCCTGTCCACTTTGCGCTGAATGATTATGGTCTGAGGAAATATGACGGGACTGCCCTCTATGAGTATCCTCACAGCGACGTAGGCGTCAATGAATGGGGAAGCTGCAATTTCATGCATTCCAGAGGCGAAGTCAGAAGTTTTCTGCAGTCATGCGCCTGTTACTGGCTGAAGGAATTTCATTTCGACGGGCTGCGGGTTGACGCAGTCAGCAATTTGATTTACTGGCAGGGAAATCAGGAGCGGGGCGAAAATCAGGCCGCTATCCGTTTCATTCAGACCATGAATGCCGGCCTGAAACAGCGGTGTCCAGACGCGGTTTTAATCGCTGAAGATTCCTCTGCCTGGCCCGGCGTCACCGCGCCGGCGGAGAAGGGCGGGTTAGGTTTTGACTACAAATGGGATCTGGGCTGGATGCATGATACCCTGTCCTATATGCAGGCACCGGCGCAGGAAAGGAGAATGCGGACTGATCAGCTGACCTTTTCCATGATGTATTTCTACAATGAACACTACTTGCTGCCCCTGTCCCATGATGAAGTGGTCCATGGAAAAGCCTCTGTCCTCCAGAAGATGAACGGCGATGTCTATGAAGAAAAGTTTGCCCAGGCCCGCCTGCTGTATATGTACATGTTTGCCCACCCGGGCAAAAAACTGAATTTCATGGGAAATGAAATCGGCATGTTCCGGGAGTGGGACGAGAAAAGGCAGATGGACTGGGAACTGCTGGAATACCCCCAGCATGAGAAATTTTATCACTTTATGCAGGAATTAAATGCTGTCTATGCCCGGTATCCCGCCTTTTACCAGAGGGACTATGAGCGGGAAGGATTTATGTGGCTGGATTGTCAAAAGGCCGGATATGCGGTATATGCCTTTTTGCGAAGGGCAGGGAAGCAGGAAATTCTGGCGGTGCTGAATTTTGACAGCGCTGACCTGCGTGACTGTCAGATCAGCCTGCCGCAGAACAGCCGGGCAGCAGACGGTCGGGCAGCAAACGGTCAGGCAGTAAACAGCCGGGCGGCACTGCTGCTGGACAGCAGCAGCGCCGCCTGGGGCGGGACGAATGAGAGTGGAGGCGGTTACAGGCTGGAAAAGGGGATTTTAGAAACCAGTATCATGCATTTTTCGGGGCAGTATTTTTTGCTGGAGTGACCTCCTCCCCACTCCGCAAATGGCATTGTCCATGTCTCCTTTTTTGCCGGAGACTGAGCCATCAAAAGAATGAGATACTGTAAGATTTTGGTTGAGGGTAATTGTCAGGTATGTTCACTGGAGCTGTTTTTACTTAACTCCCATCCAGGAGGAAATAACCATACGCTGGACTTCGCTTGTGCCCTCATATATTTCCGTTATTTTGGCATCACGCATCAGACGTTCAAATGGAAGATCTCTTGAATATCCTTCATATCCTACAAGCTGAAGACAACGTCGGGTTACATTTGTAGCGGCTTCTGCCGCATATAATTTACCCATGGCGGCAAGGTGTGAGAATGGCTCATGATCCTGTTTTGCCTGGGCAGCACGATATACCAAAAGACGTGCGGCATCTACTCGTGCCTGCATATCGGCAAGTTCAAACTGAGTAAACTGATATTGAGATATTCTTTGTTCGCCCTGCATATGTTCAGTTACATATTTCCTGCAATGGTCGATAGCGCTTTGTGCGATCCCTAATGCCTGGGCAGCAACGCCAATACGACCGCCGTCCAAGGTCATAAGTGCCATCTTAAAGCCTTTGCCTAATTCTCCCAGCAGATTTTCTTTTGGGATTTTACAATCCTGAAAAACCAATTCATAGGTAGCAGATCCGCGTATGCCCATTTTCTTTTCTTTGGTACCAAAAGTAAATCCGGGAGTTCCTTTTTCAACGATAAAAGCAGAAATGCCTCTGCTGCGCTGGCTTTTATCTGTCATTGCTGTAACAAAATAGGTGTCAGCATAGAAACCATTTGTAATAAAAATTTTTGTTCCGTTCAGCAGCCAGTAATCTCCTTTATCAACTGCGCTTGTCTGCTGGTTGCCCAGGTCACTTCCAGCAGAAGGCTCAGTTACTGCAAAAGCTCCCAATTTCTCACCTTTCAGAAGCGGGACAAGATATTTTTGCTTTTGTTCTTCTGTACCAAACTCTGAAATAGGGAAAGAACCTAAGGAGTGATGGTCGGACAGCATGACAGAGGTGGTGGAACAATGTTTTGCCAATTCTTCAATAACAGCGATATATGCCAGATAAGAATGCCCACCACCGCCATATTCCTTTGGATAACAGATTCCCATCATACCCAACTCGGCTAATCTTTTCCTGTTTTCTTCCGGAAAACGCTCGTGCTCATCAATTTCAGCAGCCAGCGGAGCCACTTCATTTACACCAAATTCATGGATAATGTCCAAAACCTTCTGTTCATCTTCGTTGAATTTAAAATTCATCGGAAACCTCCTTAATCATTGATTTATCGTATCCTCTGTTTTATAATAGCACAGGAAAAGATATTAAAAAATTTAATAAATTAGAATTCCTTTAACAACAACAGAGCCAGAATATTTTCCTTCTGTGAAATGCGGAATCAATCCGTTGATGCACTTGGTTGCAGTTGTCTTA
>CAJFOT010000043.1 GCA_904397815.1 Candidatus Paralachnospira sangeri | reverse complement strand
GCCGAATCCCCTGCCCCGTACCGCCCGCCTCCCGGAATCCCGTGTCCCCCAACCGCCATACCCTCCCCCTCCGCCGCCCTCTCTGCCGTCCGTCTCCGTCATCCAGGCTGCGAACCTTCCTGAACGGAAACTCTTATTCCTTCACGATTTTCCCGTCAATCCCTATGGTCACCACCCTGCATGGTATATTTTTCCCACTGTTTTCCAGCGCAGCCTTCACCATCCGCTCCAGCCCGCCGCAGCAGGGTACGGTCATCCGGGTGACGGTGACGGAGCGGATCTGGTTGCCGCGGAAGATTTCTGCCAGCTTCTGTGAATAATCGGTGCCGTCCAGCTTGGGGCAGCCGATAAGGGTGATCTTTCCGCGGATAAAATCTGTATGGAAGCTGCCGTAGGCGTAGGCGGTGCAGTCTGCGGCGATCAGCAGGTCTGCCTGCTGGAAATAGGGAGCGGTTACCGGCGCCAGCTTGATCTGTACCGGCCACTGGGTCAGCTGGGATTCTGTCCGGCCTGCCGCCTGTCCCTGCTCTGTCCCGGTCCCCGTCGCCTTTTTCCGTTTGTTTTCCATGACAGCCTGATGGTCATAGGTCGCTGCTTCCCGTTCTACAAAGGTGATGGCGCCGGTGGGACATGCCGGAAGGCAGTCGCCCAGCCCGTCGCAGTAATCATCCCGCAGCAGCCTGGCCTTTCCGTCCACCAGGCCGATGGCGCTTTCGTGACAGGCATTGACACAGAGGCCGCAGCCGTTGCATTTTTCTTCATTGATTTCAATTACTTTACGAATCATATCATTATCCTCCTTCTATATCCGGTCAGGAACGCATTTTCCATCTGTGTGCTTTGTTTCTGTACCTACAGTATAGCTGCCGCTGCACATAATTTCTGTCGTAAATACAACGGACTTATAAAAAAGGCGCCGGCAGCCTCTGTCCGGGGCTGTCGGCGCCGTATGGTTTATGGGGGTGGGGACCCCTGAAAAACAGGATATTTAGTTTTCGTCCCCTTCCCGGTCTACAGATACGATCTGCTGCCGCTTTCTGGCGGCGGTATCGCTTTCCAGGTATTCGTCATAGGTTGTGATCTTATCGATCAGCCCGTTCTCGGTCAGCTCCATAATACGGTTGGCTGTGGTCTGCACGAACTGGTGGTCGTGGCAGGAGAAGAGGATAACGCCGGGGAACTTGATCAGGCCGTTGTTCAGGGCGGTGATGGATTCCATATCCAGGTGGTTGGTGGGCTCGTCAAAGATCAGGCAGTTGGCCGCCTGGATCATCATCATAGACAGCTGGCACCGCACCTTCTCACCGCCGGACAGCACCCGCAGCTTTTTCACGCCGTCATCTCCGGCGAAGAGCATCCGCCCCAGGAAGCCACGGACATAGGTGGCGTCCTTCACCGGGGAGAACTGGGTCAGCCAGTCCACGATGGTTTCGTCAGAGTCGAAGATTTTTGTGTTATCCTTGGCGAAGTAAGCCTGGGACGTGGTGATGCCCCATTTATAGCTTCCCTCATCCGGCTCCAGTTCTCCGGCCAGGATCTGAAAGAGGGTGGTTTTCGCCAGTTCATTGGAGCCGACGAAAGCGACCTTGTCAGTCTTGTTTAAAATAAAGGAAATATTATCCAGCACTTTGACGCCATCGATGGTCTTGGACAGATTTTCCACCACCAGCACTTCATTGCCGATTTCCCGCTCGGGGCGGAAATCAATATAGGGATATTTTCTGCTGGAGGGGCGGATCTCATCCAGCTGGATTTTTTCCAGTGCCCGCTTTCTGGAAGTTGCCTGCTTGGACTTGGAAGCATTGGCGCTGAATCGCTGGATGAATTCCTGCAGTTCCTTGATCTTTTCTTCTTTTTTCTTGTTGGCTTCCTTCATCTGTTTGATCATCAGCTGGCTGGACTCGTACCAGAAATCATAGTTGCCGGCATAAAGCTGAATTTTCGCGTAATCGATGTCCGCGATATAAGTACAGACCTTATTCAGAAAATACCGGTCGTGGGACACAACAATTACGGTGTTGTCAAAGTTGATGAGAAATTCCTCCAGCCATGCGATGGCGTCCAGATCCAGGTGGTTGGTAGGCTCGTCCAGCAGCAGGATGTCCGGATTGCCAAACAGGGCTTGGGCCAGAAGTACTTTTACTTTTTCATTACCGCCCAGATCTCTCATCAGGGAGTAATGGAGACTGGTGTCGATGCCCAGTCCGTTCAGCAGGGTAGCCGCATCGGACTCTGCCTCCCAGCCGTTCATATTGGCGAATTCTGCTTCCAGATCCGCTGCTTTGATGCCGTCCTCTTCAGAGAAGTCCTCCTTCATGTAGATGGCTTCTTTTTCCTTCATGATTTCGTAGAGACGGGCATTGCCCATAATGACAGTGTCCAGAACCGCGTAATCATCATATTTAAAATGATCCTGCTGCAGAAAGGAGAGACGCTGGCCGGGGGTGATGGTGACATCGCCCTTGCTGGGTTCCAGCTGGCCGGACAGAATTTTCAGAAAGGTGGATTTTCCTGCTCCGTTGGCGCCGATCAGACCATAGCAGTTGCCTTCTGTGAACTTAATATTAACATCCTCAAATAAAGCCTTTTTTCCTACCCGCAGTGTTACATTGTTTGCACTAATCATACGAATTCTTCAAACCTTTCTATCGGATATACGTTCAGTTGCTCAACTTTATATTGTACAGGAAAACCGGGAATTTGCAAGGACTTTTTTCCTGCTGTCGGAGTCGCCCGGGCTGTGTGAGCCCTGCGAAGGAAAACACATGGGAAATCTCTATGAAAAATCGGAATTATCTGATAAAATAGAAAACAGACAGGAGGACATGTATATGAAGAAATTAATTTCCTGGAATGTAAACGGGCTGCGGGCCTGTGTGGGGAAGGGTTTTCTGGACTATTTCCGCCAGGCGGACGCAGATATTTTCTGTATTCAGGAGAGTAAGCTGCAGGAAGGGCAGATACAGCTGGACACGCCGGGGTATGCCCAGTACTGGAATTACGCGAAGAAAAAGGGATATTCCGGGACTGCCATTTTTACGAAGGAGCAGCCGGAGTCCGTTGCCTATGGTATCGGCATAGAGGAACACGATCAGGAGGGGCGGGTGATTACCCTGGAATATCCGGAGTATTATGTGGTTACCTGCTATACCCCCAATTCCCAGGACGGACTGGCCAGGCTTTCCTACCGGATGGAATGGGAGGACGCCTTTCTGGGGTATCTGAAAGGGCTGGAGAAGAAAAAGCCGGTGATCTTCTGCGGCGATCTGAATGTGGCTCACAGGGAGATTGACCTGAAAAATCCCAAAACCAACCGGAAGAATGCCGGCTTTACCGATGAGGAGCGGGAGAAATTCTCAAAGCTGCTGGAAGCGGGATTTATCGATACATTCCGGTATTTTTACCCGGATCAGGAAGGGATTTATTCCTGGTGGTCCTACCGGTTCAATGCCAGGGCGAAGAACGCAGGATGGCGCATTGACTATTTTTGTGTGTCAAAGGCCTTGGAGCCGAAGCTGGCAGATGCGAAGATTCACACAGAGGTGATGGGATCGGATCACTGCCCTGTGGAATTACTGCTGAAAGACTGAAAGTAAGGACTGACGTGATGAATCTGTTGAATATGGAGCGGATATCCAAATCTTATACCCAGCGGATGTTGCTGGATCAGGCGGATTTTTCTGTCAACGAGGGGGATAAGGTAGGGATTATCGGCGTAAATGGAACTGGAAAATCTACATTATTAAAGATCGCTGCCGGGCTGGAGCAGCCGGATGAGGGGATGGTGACCACGGCCAACGGGCTGGTGATCGGCTATCTCCCACAGAATCCGGTCTTTCTCCCGGGGGAAAAGGTGCTGGACAGTGTGCTGCGGGACCACGGGGGAGAGGAACGGTGGACGCTGGAGAGTGAGGCAAAGTCCATCCTGACCCGGCTTGGAATTTATGATTTCCAGGAGGAGGTGGCCCATCTGTCGGGCGGTCAGCGCAAAAGGCTGGCGCTGGCTGCGGTTACATTAAAGCAGGCGGGGCTGCTGATTCTGGATGAACCAACGAACCATCTGGACAGTGAGATGGCCCAGTGGCTGGAGGATTATCTGAACCAGTACAAAGGTGCGTTGATTATGGTGACCCATGACCGGTATTTTCTGGACCGGGTGACCAACCGGATCGTGGAAATCGACCATGGACGGATCTATAATTATGACACCAATTACCTGGGTTTCCTGGAATTAAAGGCCCAGCGGGAAGAGATGGAGGAGGCGACGGAGCGGAAACGGCAGAGCCTGCTGCGGACAGAGATTGCGTGGATGCGCCGGGGTGCCCGGGCCAGATCGACGAAGCAGAAGGCCCATATCCAGCGGTATGAGGCGCTGGCCGCCCAGAAGGGGCCTGTCCGGGACGGCCAGGTGGAGATCTCCTCCCTTTCCTCCAGAATGGGGCGCACCACAGTGGAGCTGGAGGGCATCTCCAAGGCCTATGGAGACAAAATCCTGATCCGGGATTTCACCTATATTTTTCTGAAGCGGGACCGGATCGGGGTGATTGGCCCCAACGGCTGCGGTAAGACGACGCTGATGAAAATCCTGGCCGGCGCGGAGCAGCCGGATGCCGGCACCGTCACGGTGGGGCAGACCATCCGGATTGGATATTTTTCTCAGGAAAATGAATGGATGGATGAGGAAATGCGGGTGATTGACTATGTGCGGGAGGGAGCGGAAATTATCCGGACTTCTTCCGGCACTGCCACAGCTTCTCAGATGCTGGAGCGTTTTCTTTTCCCGCCTCAGATGCAGTATGCCCGGATCGGCCGGCTGTCAGGCGGGGAGAAACGGCGCCTGTATCTGCTGCGCATTCTGATGGAGGCGCCCAATGTGCTGCTGCTGGATGAGCCTACCAATGATCTGGATATTCAGACCCTGACGATTTTGGAGGATTATCTGGATACCTTTGACGGGATTGTAGTTGCTGTGTCCCATGACCGGTATTTTCTGGACCGGACAGTCAGCAGAATTTTCGCCTATGAGGGAGAGGGAAGGTTGACCCAGTATGAGGGCGGCTACACTGACTATCAGGCTGCCAGGGACCGGAAGCAGAGGGAAGAAGGTTCCGTGGAGAAGCCTGTGGAGAAAAAAGGCAGGGCCGGCCAGACGACAGAAGGCCGCCAGCAGACCAGACAGCGGGAGCGGAAGCTGCGGTTTACTTTCCAGGAGCAGAAGGATTATGAGACGATAGAAGAGGTCATCAGCGGGCTGGAGGAGCAGCTGAGACAGACAGAAGCACAGATCGGGAAGGAGGCCCGCAATTACACCAGGCTGAGGGAACTGACGGAGGAAAAGGACCGCCTGGAACAGCAGCTGGAAGAGAAGATGGAGCGGTGGATGTATCTTTCAGAGCTGGCGGAAAAAATAGAGTCGCAGTGACTGCCGCGAAAGGAGGAGGCATGAAAGAAATTAAAAATCATAAAATTCAGATCGGGACAGGGAAACTGCATCCCGAAATCATGGGTGCCTGGGTGCGGCATGACAGCATCCATTTCAGTGTGGAGGCGGCCGGAGAGGAGGCGCCGGAACTTCTGGTGTATACCAGACAGTCCCGGGAGCCTGCGGCGGTGATTCCTTTTCCGGCGGAAAACCGGTTCGG
Organism: Candidatus Paralachnospira sangeri; assembly: GCA_904397815.1. GTDB lineage: Bacteria > Bacillota > Clostridia > Lachnospirales > Lachnospiraceae > Paralachnospira_A > Paralachnospira_A sangeri. The sequence goes on along the minus strand of CAJFOT010000043.1, from coordinate 19,120 downwards.
GGATGTGTATGCCATGATCGTGACAGGCATCGATCCCGGAAGACATTACTATGCTTTTCGCATTGGCAGGCGGATTTTCTGTGATCCTTATGCCAGAATCGTTGCGGGGAGAGAGCGCTACGGAGACCCCGCCCACCTGGAGCATATTCTGCGGGGCGGCTTTCTGACGGATAGATTCGACTGGGAAAATGACCGGCCCCTGGGAAGGCCTTTCAGTGAGATGGTGCTGTATCATTTGCATGTGAGAGGCTTTACAGCCCATCCTTCTTCAAAGGTAAAGGGTAAGGGAACCTTCTATGGCGCGGCTCAGAAAATTCCTTATCTGAAGGAACTGGGCATCACCGCGGTGGAGCTGATGCCGGTGACAGAGTTCGAGGAAGTGGAGACAGTCCCCATGAGAGGCCCGGGCGGGACACTGTGCGGGGAAAAGCCCACCGGCAGGCTGAATTACTGGGGCTATGGCCCTTCTCTGCTGTTTGCGCCGAAGGGGTCTTATCACAGCGGGACGGAAGGGCGCAGCCAGAGCGACGAACTGAAATATCTGGTGAAGGCATTCCATGAGAATCAGATTGAGGTGATTTTTGATCTGTATTTTCCGCCTGAGATACCGGATTCCCAGGTGCTGGAGGTGCTGAAATTCTGGGTGCTGGAATATCATGCCGACGGCATTCACATTACCGGGCGCTCTGCTTTCCCGGCGGCGGCCCAGGAGCCGCTGCTGGCAGAGACCAAACTGTTTATCTCCGACTGGGGCGACGCGCCCAGAGGCCGGCGGAAGCATCTGGCTCAGTATCATGACGGTTTTCTGGCAGACATGCGCTGCTTTCTGAAGGGCGATGAGGACCGGCTGAATGACATGGTGTTTCGGACGCGGCTGAACCAGGCGGATATGGCGGTGGTAAACTATATTGCCCACTCCAACGGATTTACCCTCTGGGATATGGTATCCTATGACCGGAAGCACAATGAGGATAACGGGGAGAACAACCGGGACGGCACAGATTACAACTTCAGCTGGAACTGCGGGGAGGAAGGTCCCAGCCGCCGCAAACAGATCATAAAGCTTCGAAGAGATCAGCTGCGCAACGGGATGGCCATGGTATTTCTCAGCCAGGGCGTGCCGCTGCTGGAGGCCGGGGATGAGATGGGGCATACAAAGCAGGGAAACAACAATACCTTCTGCCAGGATAATGCCCTGTCCTGGCTGAACTGGAAACCGACAAAGACTGGGACAGAGATCCGCCAGTATATTCAGTATCTGATCCGGTTCCGGAAGCGTCACCCCATTTTCCGCTCCGAACAGCCGCTGCGGGGGATGGACTATAGAAATCTGGGCTATCCGGACATATCTATCCACGGCATCAATCCCTGGAAACCGGAGTATGAAAACTACCGGCGCCAGATCGGCATTCTGTATAACGGTGCTTATGGAGAACCGGCGGAAGACTGTCTGTTTTATGTCCTTTACAATATGCACTGGACAGACCATGATTTTGCTTTGCCCCATCTGGCAGAGGGGGAGGAGTGGAGGCTGCTGCTCCACACCACGAAGGAGGCCCCCAATTATTATGAAGAAGAAGAGGCGCTTCCCCTGGAGAATCAGGATTATATGACTGTTCCCGCCAGAACGATTATTCTGCTGATGGCGCAGAATTCAAAGGTGGAAGAAGAAACGGATGTCTGAGAGATAAAAGATATGAGGATAAAATCTTATATAAAAAAGATTGAAAAATCTGCAGCATATGGCAAAAATCGTTGTATGCTTTGAAAATATATCGAGGAAAATTTGGAGGAAAAAATAATGGAAAAGATCGCAAGCTTTCAGGTGAATCACTTAAAACTGGTGCCGGGAATCTATGTATCCCGGAAGGATTATGCGGACGGTGCGGTCATCACCACATTTGATCTGCGGATGAAACAGCCTAATACTGAGCCAGTAATGAACACTGCAGAAATTCATACCATCGAGCATCTGGGTGCTACATTTCTGCGCAACCATAAGGAATACGGCGCAAAAACCATCTATTTCGGTCCCATGGGCTGCCGGACAGGCTTTTATCTGCTGCTGGCAGGAGACTACCAGTCAAGAGATATCATAGATCTGATGAAGGAGATGTTCGAGTTTATCCGGGACTACCACGACGAGGTACCAGGCGCCAGTCCCAGAGACTGCGGCAACTATCTGGACATGAATCTGCCCATGGCCAATTATTTGGCAAAAGAATACCTGGAGCGGTGCCTGTATGTGATAGGAGAGGAGAATCTGAACTATCCGGAGTAAAAAATGCTTTTGTTCGGAGGGGCGTGTGCAGACGGACGGCTTACATATGCCGTCCGCCGCTGCGCCCTTGTCTTTTCCGTCCCAACCAGTCAGATGTGTGGCAGTTCCCTGAACAAAAACATCCTCTCTATTCGGAGAAGGTATACCGTGTCATGTATCCGTTCCCGTCTCCTGTTGTTATCACGGTATCGCCATCGCTGTTGACTGTGGTGTCGATCACCGGCCACTGAGCATTTTCTTTTACATATGCTTCAGGGCTTTCTGCGGTGATCTCCAGAAATTCTTTTTTGCTGTGGCTGTCCCCGCCGCAGGGATTAATGGATTCTACCAGAACTTCATATTCTTTCATGGTGTTGCCTCCTTTATTTATTTGATTTTCACACGTTCGCCGGAAGGCACATCGGCCAGCTTATAAAAATCCGGCGGGCGCATGGACATCCTTGCATAAGCATCGTCTGCCAACGGCAGTAACGCTGTAATAACCCTGCCGCACCAGTTGTTCTAAGGTGAGACGGATGCCCCCGGCTGAGAGGAGACGCCGCTGCCTGCCTGAGACTGGTCTGTACCCGTTCCCGACTGGGAAGAGCCGGTGGTTTCTGACTGTGAGGATTCATCGGCAGTTCCGCTGTCTGACTGGAACGGGTTGGTAAAAAAGGATGTCAGGCTGTCCAGAATACTGGTGTGTATCGTGCAGCTGCCTGTCGGCATCGCATACAGGGAATCATCGGTGTTTCCAGTGTCGTCTGCCGGAAGAACCATGTATATATGCCGTTCCCGGCTGCTTTCCGGACAGTAATCGGTAGCCAGCTGACCGGATTCGGTACAGATGGTAGCTGCTGTGTGGACATCACAGTAGTCAGTGGGCGCTGAGCCTTTGGCGAAATATTCCGTGTAAACAGTAGAACCTCTCGGATCCTGATCACATACTCCCTCTACAGCCAATTTGCCTGATTTGCGGCAGATTGTAGCAGTTTCGATGCCGGTGGGAACAGAAAATCCGATATCCGGCAATTCTTCATGAATACGTGTCATAATGGCAGACCAGATCCGTTTGTGATAGCTTTCTGACAGACGGATCGTTTCATTTTCATCATATCCTGTCCAGATGGTGGCAGTATAATAAGGTGAAAAGCCGGCGAACCAGGTATCATAGGTGCTGGTGGTAGTGCCGGTTTTTCCGGCGATGGACATTCCTGCCACATCTGCGGCCCGGCCGGTGCCGGAGATACCGCTTCTGGGGTTGGTGGAAGGGTACATCTGGCCGTCCATCGTCTCTTCCATGGCATTGGTCAGTAGGAAGGCAGTGGATTCCTTCATCACGGTTCGGGTTTCCGGTTCGTTTTCAATCAGTACATTTCCGTCCTTATCCAGAATCCGGGTGTAGAAAATAGGTTTGGTATACACACCGCCGTTGGCGATTGCCGCATATGCAGCAGTTACTTCCAGGTTGGTCACACCATCTGTCAGGCCGCCCAGGGCCAGGGACGGATTGATGTCGGATGTCACAGAGCCGTCAGACTCTGTACGGCTGTCCACCAGAGTGGTGAAACCGTAGTTTTCCAGATATTCAAAGGCCAGAGCGGGGCTGACTGTTTCCATCAGACAACGTACAGCGACAATATTCATGGAATATACGATACTCTGACGGATATTGGAGTATCCCAGATACTCGTTGCCCCAGTAGTTGGAGAATGTTTTGTCTCCGACTGTATAAGGCGCGTCATAGTATACAGAGGCCAGGGTGTCTCCCTGCACATCCAGGGCCGGTGTGAAAGCTGCCAGCACTTTAAACAGGGAGCCGGGCTGGCGGGTTGTATTGGTGGCCCGGTTCAGAGACAGATTATAGGTCTTTTCTCCGCGTCCGCCGCAGATACCTTTTACATATCCTGTGGTCTGGTCCATTACTACGAAGGAGACCTGAGGCTGGAGGGTATAATCCACACTGGTGATCTCCACTTCGTCCCCATCCTCTCCAATATAGTCAGCGAATTCCTGCAGGAGGGCGTCCAGTTCTTCTTTGGTATCCCGGATCAGTTTGAAAGTACTCTGTTCCTTTTCATTCCGGAAATATCGCTTGACATCATTCTCGTTGTATGTCTCTTCTGTGCCGTCCTCATGGGTAACGGTGATGGTGCAGGTACAGGAATACTGGGTACAGCTGGCAGGATAATAATCCTCGTTGTTGACTTCTTCATCAATGATCTGCTGAATCTCCGGATCCATAGTGGTGTAGATCTGCAGGCCGCCGCTGTACAGCAGGTTATAGGCCTGGCTTTCTGTGTATCCTCTGGCTGTCTGCAGGTCACTGATGACCTGCTCGATTAGTTCATCTACGAAATAGCTGTAAACGGAATCAGATTCTGACACAGAATTGTTGACTTCGGCAATTCGCTCATAAACAGGATCAGCCAGGGCTTCATCCCATTCTTCCTGCGTGATATAACCCTGGTCATACATATTTTCCAGCACCTTTGACCGGCGTTCCGCGTTGTTTTCCGGATTCCGGATAGGGTTGTATTTGGTGGGACTCTGGGTGATAGCCGCCAGGACCGCGCATTCTGACAGGGTCAAATCCGATACGTCCTTATTAAAATACCGCTGAGCTGCCGCCTTGACCCCCAGAGTATTGCTGCCAAGGTTGATGGAATTGAGGTAGTTCAGCATGATCAGTTCCTTGGACATCTGCTTCTCCAGTTCCATGGCCAGGTACTGCTCCTGGAGTTTGCGTTCCAGGCTGGCGCCCAGGCTGTCCTCTTCCATCCAGTTGGTAAAGACATTGTTCTTCAGCAGCTGCTGGGTGATGGTGCTGCCGCCCTCGGTTACGCCGCCGTTGGCCAGTGCAACCGCGGCTGCCCGCAGGATACCCTTAATGTCGATGCCGTTATGAGTCCAGAAGCGGGCGTCCTCGATGGCCACGAAAGCATTCACCAGATCCTCCGGGAGATCTTCATAATTAACTACGGAGGAACGGTTGGAGCCGGAGCGGACCAGCTTCTCGATCAGGTTTCCCTCTGCGTCATAAACTGTTGTCATGAAGCCGTCCGGCTCCACATCCTCCGGCTCCAGGTCAGGGGCGTTGTTGATGATTCCCCTCGCTACGCCGATGCCTGCCGCGGTGCCGGCAGCAGCGACAAAGATGAGGGCCAGCACAAACAGCTTCGCAAAGGTGATCACGATCTTATTTTTGTATCTTTCAGAAGTGGGAACCGTATTTTTCAGATGTTCCTCTACTCCCTTCTTGCCATAATTCATAGACTTCCTCCTTTAATAAAGTTCATTATAGCAGACAATCCCAGATAAATAAAGAGTATGAAATATGAATTGTTCGTTACTTTTTGCTTGCTTTTTTTATCAGATAGGGAAAGACTCCCGCTTATCTGATCAACGTTCCGCAAGGATGCGCGGGTGAGTCTTGAAAACTGTTGACCCCGGCCCGGGAATGGTTTATGATGATACCGAGTAAAAACATAAAAGGAAAAGGAGAAAGTATTATGAAGAAAAAAATCGTATCCTGCTTACTGCTGGGCGCTCTGATCGCTTCTCTGGCCGGCTGTTCTTCCGGCAGCGGTGAGACAACCCAGGCCCCCGAGACCACTGCGGCTGAGACAGAAACAGCCGCGCAGACAGAAACCGCGGCCCAGGCGGAGGAGACAGAAACCGAGGCGGCTGAAACCGAGAGCCAGACTGCGGAGGACACCTCTGAGGCAGCCGGTGAAACCGGCGCAACCGTCCGGATCGGCTCTTTAACCGGTCCTACTTCCATGGGACTGGTATCCCTGATGGATAAAGCGGAAAAAGGGGAGACTGCGAATACCTATGAATTCACCATGGCTGCCGCGGCTGACGAGATCAACGCTTCCTTTCTGAACGGCGATCTGGACATTGTCCTGATTCCTGCCAATGTGGCCAGCGTCCTGTACAACCGGACAGAGGGACAGGTAGCTGTCATTGACATCAATACCCTGGGTGTGCTGTATGTGCTGGAGACCGGGGAGAATATCAGCAGTGTGGCTGATCTGGCCGGAAAGACCATCTATCTGCCCGGCAAAGGGACGACCCCTGATTATGCTCTTCAGTATGTGCTGGCTCAGAACGGCCTGACCACTGACGATGTGGATCTGCAGTATAAGTCAGAAGCGGCAGAGGTGATTTCAGCTATGACAGAGGACCCGGAGGCGGTAGGTCTTCTGCCCCAGCCGGCCGCGACCACAGCGTGCGTTCAGAACGGGGACGCAGGTGTACGGATCGCCCTGAATCTGACGGAGGAATGGGATGCGGTCAGTGAGGACAGCAGTCTGGTGACCGGTGTGACTGTGGTGCGCAGAGAATTTCTGGAGAATAATGAGGCGGCGGTGCAGGCCTTCCTGCAGGAGCATGAGGAATCTGCGGCCTATACCAATGAAAATGTGGAGGAGGCAGCAGCCATGGTTGAAGAACTGGGAATTGTGCCGAAGGCGGCCATCGCCCAGCAGGCCATCCCGCTGTGCAATATCACCTGCATCACCGGCAACGATATGAAAACTGCCCTGTCCGGATATCTGGAGGTGCTCAGCGGCCAGAATGCGGAATCTGTCGGCGGCGCGGTGCCCGGCGATGATTTCTATTACGGAGCGGAGTAACTGCCGCCGCGATACAGATCTCTGCTGCAATACAGGACATAAGACAGGAGAGTAAGAAATGAAGAAAGGGAAGAAGATACTGATTCTGTTATTCTGGCTGGCCGTCTGGCAGGGGCTGGCTCTGTGGATGGACAGGCCGATCCTCCTGGTGGGTCCGGCGGAGACGGCGGCTGCCCTGCTGCGGATGGCGGCGGAGGGCGATTTCTGGATTGCGGTATTTTCTTCCCTGGTCAGGATCGGGGGCGGTTTTGCCCTGGCCTTTTTCCTGGGCCTGGCGCTGGGAAGCGCCGCCTACTTCAGGCCCTTTCTGGGAGAACTGCTGGCGCCGGTGGTGACCGCGATGAAGACCATACCAGTGGCTTCCTTCGTGATTCTGGCCCTGATCTGGGCAGGGGCGGACAGGCTGGCTCTGGTGATCTCTTTTCTGGTGGTCTTTCCAATGATTTACCTGAATACGCTGGCGGGGCTGCGATCCACAGACCCGGCGCTGCTGGAGATGTGTGAGGTATTCCGGGTGGGCTGGCCGCAGAAGGTATGGAATGTCTACCGGCCGGCTCTGGCCTCCTATCTGCTGAGTGCCAGCCAGGTAGCTCTGGGGATGAGCTGGAAATCCGGTATTGCCGCAGAGGTAATCGGAACGCCGGATTACTCTATCGGCGAACAGCTGTATATGGCAAAAATTTATTTTACAACAAATGAGCTTCTGGCATGGACGGTTACGGTCATTGCTTTGAGTTTTGTCTTTGAGAAAGTGATATTTGCCCTGCTGAAGAAAGTAATGGAGGTGAGACCGTGACAGTCAGATTATCAGACGCAGGCAAGGCGTATAACGGAGTCTGGGTGTTCCGCCACCTCCATCTGACTTTTGAGGATGGAGGAACTTATTGCCTGATGGCGCCTTCCGGAGCAGGCAAGACGACGCTGCTTCGCCTCCTGATGGGACTGGAGCATCCGGATGAGGGCATTGTGGAAGGCGCAGACCGGTCAGCGGTCTCTGCGGTGTTTCAGGAGGACCGTCTCTGCCCCGGCCTGGGGGCAGAGAAAAATATACTGCTGGTTAATCCTGTCTGTTCAGGCGCGGCGCTGACAGAAGAGATTATCCGGCTCCTGCCGGCGGACAGCCTGGCGAAGCCGGTCAGCGAATACAGCGGCGGCATGCGCCGCAGGGTATCGCTTTTGAGGGCCATGCTCCATCCTGGCAGTCTGATTCTGATGGATGAGCCCTTCAATGGTCTGGATGCCGCGACGAGGGATGCGGCGATCCGGTATGTAAAGGAAAAGCAGCAGGGAAGAACTCTGATTTTTGCTACCCATCACCAGGAGGAGGCCCGGGCGATGGGCGCAACGAATGTCAATCTTTGCGGTGAATAGCTCTTTTCAATTTAGCCATTTTTTTGTATAATAAAGCAGACATCAGGAGTATGCTGCCGTGGCTCTTCTGGCATGTCAGTGAAAACACGCCGGATTCGGCGTCAGGAAAGATGGTAATCAGAATGGAATGGGAACAGAGAAGTTTTGTCGGAAAACGACGCTTCACCAGTGACAAAGGATTGGATATTCATTTAAATTACTATCTGACAGAAAAAAAGAACTTTTTCCAAAATGGGGAAATTCTGTATGGAATACGAGTTGAGAAAATAACAGCGGGATCGGGGAACAGGCCGGATGAGGCGGAGCAGACACCGGTGTTATCGGCTTCCCGGCATCTGGTGGAAAAGATGATCGGCCGGCTGATGGAGGGCCTGGTTACCCCTGTTTCTTTGCTGAGTGTTGTAGATGACCTGATGGGGCAGGATGACGGTGTGCAGTCCGGGTATAAAGGGTGACACACAGGAGGTACAGATGACAGAAGCATATCGGACGGTGTATCGTTCGGGCACAGGAGAAATCGAAGAGAAAAAGTCTCGTTTTATTGCCTCGGTGTCTTTGGCGGAATCTGAGGAGGAGGCCCAGGCTTTTATCGAGTCAGTCAGAAAAAAATACTGGGATGCCAGGCATAACTGCTGGGCTTTTGTGACAGGACCGGATCATGGAATTATGCGGTGCAGTGACGACGGAGAACCGCAGGGAACGGCTGGGAGACCGATGCTGGATGTGCTGACAGGGGAAAAACTCTATAACATCTGTGTAGTAGTGACCAGGTACTTCGGCGGTACTCTGCTGGGTACCGGCGGCCTGGTCAGAGCCTATTCCCGGGCGGTTCAGGAGGGACTGAAAAACAGCCTGCTGATCGAGAAAAAAGCGGGGCGCAGAGTCCGGGTCTGCTGTGATTACAATACTATGGGAAAAGTTCAGTATCAGGCGGCTCAGAATGGGATCGCGCTCCTGGACACCCAATATGCGGATACGGTGGAGATGGTGCTGCTGGTTCCGGAAAGGGAGATCGATTATGTAACAAAGCTTCTGACAGAAGCGACCAATGCCAGGGCATCCCTGTATGTGGAGTCCCCGGTATGGTTTGCCGCTGTCGAAAAAGAAATTCTGCTTTTCGATCACTGACAGATATGGAATTACAAAAGAAAGGGGATTGATGAGAAAATGAATTATCAGGACGCGGTTCATTATATAGATCAGATTCCAAAGTACGCAGATTCGCCGGTGCCGGCTCATACCTTTGCCCTGATGGAAAAATTGGGCAATCCTCAGGATACCTTCCCGGTGATCCATGTGGCGGGAACGAATGGAAAGGGATCGGTGTGCGCTTACATCACCAGTGTGCTGACAGAGCGGGGATACAAGACAGGAACCTTTACTTCTCCCCATCTGGTCCGCATGAATGAACGGATACAGATCAACCGTCAGCCGGTTTCCGATCAGGTATTTCTGAACGCTTTTCTCCGTGTGAGAGAGGCCAGTGAATCCCTGGGCGGCACCAATTATTTTGAATTTTTGTTTGCCATGGCCATGCTGATCTATCAGGATGCTCATGTGGATTATGCTGTCCTGGAGGTGGGACTGGGTGGGAGAAAGGATGCCACCAATGTGATTAAAAAGCCGGTGGTCAGCGTCATTACTTCCATCAGCCTGGATCATACGGAGGTGCTGGGTAATACCATTGCAGCCATCGCCAGTGAAAAGGCCGGGATTATCAAAAAGGGATGCCCTGTGGTGTATGACGGCGGGCAGCCGGAGGCCATCGCTGTGTTTGAACGGGAGTCAGTTCGGCTGGGGGCGCCGTCTTTCGGGGTGGCCCATGAGGGATATCAGATCGTCAGCAGAGACAGCCGGGGGCTGGTTTTCCGGCCATCAGGAGGTTTTTTGGCGGGCCGGGATATACAGGTACCCTTTATCGCGGATTATCAGGCAGACAACGCCATGGTAGCACTGACGGCTCTGCGGGTGGCAGGACTTCTGGATACAGATGCCCAGATTGATGCAGCTGTTCAGGCAGTGGGAGACACCCGGTGGCCGGGCAGGATGCAGCAAATCCGGCCTGGTGTTTATCTGGACGGCGCTCACAACAGTGACGGGATTCTGAATTTTGCCATGACAGTATCCTCTATGCCCTGTGAAGGAGAGAAGTATCTGCTTTTTACAGCAGTGAAGGAAAAAGATTTGGACAGGATGACAGAATTCCTGGCTCTCCAGACTGATTTCAGCGGAATTATTGTAACGGAACTGGATCATAACAGCCGGGCGGTGCCGGCTGCGGTGCTGGCGGAAAAATTCCGGCGGGTGTACGGCGGTCAGATCTGGGTGTGCCCCGATGTAGGAGAAGCCTGGAAGCAGGGGCTGCGTATTAAGGGAGATAAAGATCTGCTTTTTATCGCTGGATCCTTATATCTGGTGGGAAAAATTATGGAGGAATGTGAATGCTAGATTTTGAAGAGGAATTAAAAAACTTTCAGCCGAGCAAGGAAATTGACGAGACCGGAGAGACTGCCAGCAAGCGGAATAAAACGGATCTGGTGGATATTATGATGCAGCTGCTGAAGGAGCAGGAGGAATAGGGGGAGTGCCGATGAAATGTTATCGCTGCGGCAGTGAACTGGGGCGTCAGGATATTTGCCTGAAGTGCGGCGCGCCTTTGAATACCTACCGGCTGATTGTCCGCCGGGCCAACAGCCTGTACAACAGCGGCCTGGAGAAAGCCCGGGTCAGAGACCTGTCAGGGGCGATTGAGGCGCTGCAGCTCTGTCTGGAATATGACAAACATCATATACAGGCTCGAAATCTTCTGGGACTGATCTATCATGAAATAGGCGAGGACGCTGAGGCAATGGCAGAATGGGTGATCAGCGAGGAATATCAGCCGGAGGATAATCTGGCAACTTCATTTATCAAAAAAATGATGGATTCCAACCAGATTGAGCGGTGCAATACAGCGGTGAGAAAATATAATCACAGTCTGACACTGGCAAAAGGGGCCGACCACAGCTATGATCTGTCGCTGCTTCAGCTGCAGAAGGTGATCCGGATTAATCCGAAGTTTATCAGAGCTTATCAGCTGCTGGCACTGATTTATATTCATAATGAAGAATATGGGAAGGCATACAAAGCGGTCAGAACCGCGCTGGAGATCAACCGCTCCGATGTCACCTGCCTGCGCTACCGGAAGGAGCTGGCCTCATTTCTGGGACGAAAGTCCAAGAGCGCTGCAAAGAGGGAGGAAATCCTGAAAAAAGCTAATGAAAGCAAAGGCGTAGTCGTGCCTACATACCGGGAAAGCAGCGGCTTATTTCAGGCCGTCCTCCATGTATTCGGCGGTATTTTTCTGGGGCTGCTGGTTTGCTGGTTTCTGGTGATTCCCGGCATTCGGCAGCAGATCCAGCGGGATACCAATGAAAAAATTATGAGTTATGGTGATCAGCTGTCCGGCAAAGACGCGCAGATCCAGTCACTGGAATCCCAGATTGCCCAGCTGGAGGAGGAGCAGGAGAGCGCAAATACACAGCTGGAAAGCTATACCGGTCAGAATGGCGTAGTAGATGCTTATGAGACGATGCTGCAGGTACTGGAAAATTATTACAATGGAGATTACCTGACAGCTGTGGATCTGTTCGGGCAACTGGATGAAAGCACAGTGGATGGTGAAGTCTATCAGGAAATTTACCAGAGACTTAATGAAGAGTTTTCAGCAGGCAGCAGAGACGAACTGTATACCCGCGGCTATCAGGCATATCAGTCGAATGATTATGAAACGGCCATGCAGTATTTCCTGCAGTGTCTGGAGATTGATCCGGATTATGTGGATGCCATGTACTGGCTGGGTCTGTGTTATCACAATACCGGAGACAAGGCGACAGCCGACACCTATTATACCAGAGTGATAGAGGAATATCCGGAAACCTCCTATGCGCAGAGTGCAAGAGAATTACGAGGATATTAAAATACAAAGGATGCGGAAAAGAATATTTTCTGCGTCCTTTTTTATTTTAACAGGAAGACTTGTTTCCTGTTAAATCAAAATGCTCCGCAGGAATGCCTGCTTACGCAAAACGGAAACCGGATGCGGAAACGACTGCGCTTGGCATGAGCGTTTTGCAGGCAGAATTCTTTGTTCTGCGGCAGAAAAGCGCAGGACGGGACATTAGAGCGGGTCTGAATAGAAATGAGAAAGGAGGCGGCAGGAGATGGCGGATCAGGAATATGAGACAGGTTATGAATTGAGAGAGAGAGAGCTGATTGTTCGCTTGCCCAGAGAGGTGGATCACCATTCCAGCCAGGGAATCCGGGAAGTGACGGAATACTGTGCCCGTGAGAGAAAGATCAGAAAAATCATATTTGATTTTGCACGCACAGAATTTATGGACAGTACAGGGATTGGTATACTGCTGGGGCGGTATAAATTTATGAAAGCCCTTGGGGGAACGATCGCTCTGGCAAATGTAAGCAGACGGATTCAGAGAATTTTAAAGATTGCCGGTATATTCCAGATTATACCGAATCTGGAACAGGAAGAATAGATCCGGAAAGAAGAGGCCGATAAAGGAAAGGGGAACGATAATGGACACACAGCAAATCAGAAGCAAACAGGAGGAGAAGCCGGTACTTGAAACCATGTATTTTGAGATCGAGAGTTACTCCCACAATGAACAGCTGGCCAGGGTGGTGACAGCCGCTTATATGACCCGGCTGAATCCGACGGTGGAAGAAACAGAGGATGTTAAAACTGCTGTTTCAGAGGCAGTAACCAACGCCATTATTCACGGCTATCGGGAGAGCGGGGAAAAAATCAGAATCTGGGTCAGCTCCCGGGGACAGGAACTGACGGTGACGGTGGAGGATCAGGGTGCGGGTATTGTGGATGTGGAGCAGGCCAGACAGCCTTTGTATACCACCAGCCGGGAGGGGGAGCGTTCCGGCATGGGATTTACATTCATGGAAACCTTCATGGACTCCGTGGAGGTAGAATCGGAGCCGGGGAAAGGAACACGGGTGATTATGAAAAAGAAAATCGGAACAGAGGATCGTGTATGGACGAAACAGTAAAATTAATTCAGCTGGCCCACGACGGGGATAAAGCGGCCAGGGACAGGCTGGTATCGGAAAATATGGGCCTGGTCTGGAGTATCGTCCGACGTTTCAGCAAAAGAGGATATGACATGGAGGATCTGTTTCAGATCGGAAGTATCGGCCTGCTGAAAGCGATCGATAAATTCGACCTGTCTTTTGACGTGAAATTTTCGACCTACGCTGTTCCTATGATTTCCGGAGAGATCAAACGTTTTCTCCGGGATGACGGAATGATCAAGGTCAGTCGGGTGCTGAAAGAGACAGCGGCGAGGGCAAAAGGAACCAGAGAAGTATTGAATATCAGGCTGGGACGGGAGCCTACCATGGCAGAGATCGCACAGGAAATGGGTATTTGTGTAGAAGAACTGGCGGCAGCCATTGAAGCCGGCTCGGAAATTGAGTCTCTTCAGAAAACCATCTATCACGGGGATGGCAGCAGTATTCATTTAATTGATAAACTGGAAGAAAAATCCAATCCTGCTGAGGAGGTATTGAATAAAATCTTGCTGGGAAAGTTATTAAAAGAACTGACGCCTCAGGAGCGGAAAATCATCGTGCTTCGTTACTATAAAGATCTGACTCAGACACAGATTGCCAGAGAATTGGGCATTTCTCAGGTACAGGTGTCACGGCTGGAGAAAAAAATATTGAAAACGATGCGGGAAAAGCTGTCGGCCCGTCCTGGATAATCCGGCAGGTATAAAATCAGAGAACTCACACATACTAAAGCTAAAATCAGAACTGTAAAGGATGTGTGGAGTATGACCCGGAGTAAGAAAATGATTGTAGCGGCAGCAGCGATTGTGCTGGCGGCAGCAGTGATATGGGCCTGTGTGGCTTATGGCGGAAAAGATACAGAAAACATGGGGTTTCTGGTGAGGGGAGCCGGGAGGTGCTGCTTCCATGGCTGATACGGTATATCTGAAATTTGAGAAAAATACCGAAGTGCACAGCCGGGATGTGGCACTGGGGCAGGCAGGACAGGTTTACTGCGCCGACCCATCAGTTCAGGCCAGGTGCCGGGCACTGAAGCTGACCAAAATCCGGGAGGGGGAAAGCAACCGCCAGGTATTTTCCATTCTGGATGCTGTCAGACTGATTCAGGAGATGGACAGCGGGCTGACAGTCAGCAATCTGGGTGAGACCGATTTTATTATCGATTATCAGCCTGAGGGCAGCAGCAGGCGTATCAGGCACTGGCTGAAAACTGTTATGGTCTGCGCCATCGTCTTTGTAGGAGCGGCTTTTGCCATTATGACCTTTAACAACGACGGAGATGTTCCCAGGATTTTTCAGGATGTTTACCTGCAGATGACCGGAAGGGAGCCGGCAGAGGTTAATGTTTTGAATGTCTCTTATTCCATCGGTCTTCCCCTGGGCATAATTGTTTTTTTCAACCATTTTTCAAAGCTGGCTTTTTCCTCAGATCCCACACCTCTGGAGGTTCAGATGCGGACCTATGAGGAGGATGTGGATACCACATTGATTAAAAATGCCGGGAGAAAGGAATCAGGAGTCGATGTTTCTTAAAAATATTCTGCTGGCATCCATCGGACTGAGCGCAGGCGGTGTAATTGCTGCAGGATTGTTTGCTTTTATCACTGCTATTGGCATTGTACCCCGGCTGGCGGGGAAGACCCATACTGCCGGTCATGCCAGGCTGTATGAGGATTGTATCGTGCTGGGCGCCGGCACAGGCAATGCGGTTCAGCTCTTTCATCTGCCTATGGCAGGGGGATGGCCGGTCCTGGCTGTATTCGGGCTGTGCGCGGGCGTCTTTGTGGGGTGCCTGATTATGTCTCTGGCAGAGACACTGGATGCTGTCCCGGTAATGACCAGACGTCTGCGGCTGGCGGTGGGATTTCAATATATCATTCTCAGTCTGGCTCTGGGAAAATGCGCCGGATCGCTGGCGGCAGTATTTCTCGGGATTGGGACGTAGGAAAAAGATCAAATATTTTTGGGAGAAAGGAAGAATTATGGATAAAGAACAATATCAGGAATATGTGAAACAGGTGACGCCTGCTCACAGTACCGGACTGAATGTGGTCAGGGCCTTCCTGACCGGCGGGCTCATATGCACTGCCGCTCAGGGAATCAGCCAATTTTTTCAGACAGCGGGAGGACTGGAAAAGGAAAGTGCTTCAGCATGGACTCTTTTGACGCTGATTCTGATATCGGTTATTCTGACCGGACTGAATCTGTATCCCAGCATTGTAAAATTCGGCGGTGCCGGAGCGCTGGTGCCGATCACCGGTTTTGCCAATTCTGTGGCGTCGCCGGCTATTGAATATCAGAAGGAAGGACAGGTATTCGGCATCGGATGTAAAATTTTCACGATCGCGGGGCCGGTCATTCTGTTTGGTACACTGACCAGCTGGGTTCTGGGTATTTTATACTGGTTGTTTCAGTCGATGTAAAGCGCCTGTCTGGGCAAAAGACTCACGGTTTGTCATTAAAATATTTTCGGCTCCGGAAGTCAGAGACGCCGGTAAGACTGCCGTATTGATCAGACTGCGCCAGATACCGCAGGGCATAGCTTAACCGCTGCCCATCCCGCTTGATATAAACGCGCTGAATCAGCAAAAGAGGATCGCCGGTCTGACAGAGGAGAAGCTCAGCGATCTTTTCGTCAGCAGTCACTGCGGAGATTGCCAGTTCTGTGTAATAATCGTAGGGGGCCACTTTCATCGAGACAGGACCCGGAAAAACGGCATAATTCATCTCTGTCTCCACAGAAGGGTAAGCCCGGCTGTAGGGAATATATTTTACATCCCATGCCACAGGCGTCTCACCGTCGTAAATAATCTGAGACATTTCAATGACCTTATGGGTTCCATCGATCTGAAGTGCGTCCTTCAGTTTTTCATCAGGATAGATAGCGTGGACATCCTTAAACTTGGAGGTATAGCTCTCGGTGTCTTCGGGAAAGTCCAGCAGGTATTCGCTGTGCCGGGGATTGCTGACGAAATATCCCACTTTTGGGCGGGAATAGATCAGGTTTTCGTGTTCCAGCTGTCCCAGCGACTTGCGGATAGTATCTCTGCTGACCTGATGCTGTTCGCAGAGAAAGCTTTCAGATGGAAGGATATCACCGGGAACCAGGGTGCCGTCGAAAATCTGTTCCCGGAGAATGGCGGCTATCTTCATATACGCCGGCATCGAGGCGTTTTTCTTTTGTTTCATGTATCTCCCTTTCTGTTCATGACGGCATTCATGCAGAAATCCAGTGTCTCCATCGGCTCTTTCGTAGCGGCGTCAGCGCCGGTGTAATTTAAAATGTTATCCGATACCACATTTCCGCCTACCATTACGGCAACTTTGTCCCGCAGCCCTCTGGCAGTCAGCTCGTCAATGGTCTCTTTCATATAGTGTTGGGTAAAACTCATCATTCCGCATATCAGCAGAACCTGGGGCTTATAATTTTCCACCGCGTGGATGAACCGGCTGGTTTTCACATCGACTCCCAGGTCAATCACCTCGAAGCCTTCTGCCCGAAGCTGGCCGACAACGATATCCTTTCCCAGATCGTGGATATCGTCCTGGGCAACTCCGATCACTACCCGTCCCAGGGGGATAAAACCCTTGTTATTACCGGGCGGAGGACACAGGTCCATGACAGAGCGGTAAAGCATACCGGATACAATCAGATCCCCCAGAAACAGTTCCCCTTCGGCAAAAGCAGTGCCGATCTTTTCAACGCCGATATTCAGAAGCCGGGCAATCTCCATGCTGCCGCAGCCCTGATCCAGCAGTTTTTTCGCAATCTCAATACAGCGCTCCTCGTCCAGAGCGACGACAGCCTCAATCATATCATCCTGTAACATGCAATCACACTCCATTAACAAAATGCACAAAACCGTTTGATGAATCTGATTATATTAAATATAATTTGCTGTGTCAAGCTGGAAGAAACCGGAATGGTCTGCTGCATACTGTTCGGACGTATGCCAGGGTTTGACTGATAAAGTAAAAATCTCCGTTCGCAGGAAGCCCTGCGCCGGTCCCCGTTCAGGCCGAAATAAAAGAGCAGCAGCGTCGAAAAAAAGGATATAAAAACAGATAAATGCGAAACTGCTGGTAAATTGTTGTACATTTTACATTATATAACAGCTGAACGAAAATGTCTACTTTATCGTTCGTAGAAGAAGCATCTGCGATTTTGAACTGAAGTGAAAAGTTTATTTCCACTTTGAAGGGGGCAAAGTAGATTTTACTCTTTCACTCATTTCCACTTCCCTAAATGTAGCATTTAGTCTTACACTTTTCATGGTAGACAGTCGCCGGAAAGGTTGGTGTCTATTATGAAAACTCAAAACTCTTTTTCTCATTTAACTTTGGAAGAACGGCGTATCATTCTCGCCGGCATTACGAACGGCTCCACGAAAACCGCCATCGCACAGACCATCGGCAAGGATAAGTCTACTGTTGGCAAGGAGATCAAGCTTCACAGAGTCCTTACACATAAGTGTAAGATGCCTCTGGAGTGCAATCATTATAGAAAATGTGTTTATGGACGCCAGTGTACACCTGACTGTCCGGAGTACAGTCCTTTCCACTGCTCCAGACGCGACCGCTCCCCTGGCGCCTGCAATGGCTGTTCCAACTGGTCACGCTGTCGTTTCGATAAATACCAGTACCGTCCGGAAGAGGCACATATGGATTACCGCGCTACTCTGATCGACTCCCGGGAAGGGGTTAATCTTACAGTGCAGGAGGCAAAACAGATGGCTGCTGTTATCGCTCCGCTTCTGAAACAAGGGCAGTCCCCTTATCAGATCGTTACAAACCATCCGGAACTCGGCATTTCAGAAAAAACTCTTTACAACTATATCGAAAACGATGTTTTCCACGAGATTGCCGGCATCACTGTCCTGGATCTGCGGCGGCAGGTATCGCGCAAGCTGCCGAAGAAAAAGGCAAAAATTTATAAGAAACGCGTCGATAGAAAGTATCTCCAGGGCAGAACCTACAAAGATTATAAATCTTACCTCTCCGAACATCCTGAGGTCTTTGTTACCCAAATGGATACAGTCTATAACGATGAGACAAACGGTCCTTTCCTTCAGACTTTTAAATTTGTGAGAGCCGGCGTCATTCTTGCCTTATACCGCGAGGAGAAAACCGCTGCTTCCATGAAAGAAGGCGTTGACATGCTGGAATCCATTCTTGGCACAGAACTGTTCCGCAAATATGTCCATGTCTTACTGACTGACCGAGGGGCCGAATTTTCTGCCGCTGAAGCTATGGAGACCTCCTCTGACGGTACAAGGCGGACAAGAGTATTTTACTGCGATCCTATGCAGTCTGGGCAGAAAGGCACGCTGGAGAATAAACATATAGAACTCCGCTACATCCTTCCAAAAGGAACGGATCTGAGGGAACTCGGCCTGACCGGCCAGTCCGACCTGAATCTGGTCCTCAGCCACGTAAACTCCTCCCCCTGCGAGCTGCTCGGCAATAAAAGTCCGTTGGAACTGACGGAATTTATGTATCAGGATCTATACGAAAAGCTGCTGGCTTTCGGTGTCCATCCGATTGAAAAAGATCAGATCATTTTAAAACCATACTTGCTCAAGCAGAGAAACAAGTAAAGAAAACTACCTAATCAAAAACAACAGGCGGCTGTCAAAAAAAGTAAATACCATCCACAGCAAGTGGAATTTAGTCCTACACCTTTAAAAACACCGACTAAAGTCCGCTTTTTTGTCGTGTCCAAAAATCCTTTCTTTTTCAAGCAGCCTGTTGTTCTCTTCATTTAGTG
>CAJFOT010000042.1 GCA_904397815.1 Candidatus Paralachnospira sangeri | reverse complement strand
TGCCCGGATGGAGAGAAAAGTCCTTGATGTGAGCCGTAACATTGTGGACGGCGGAGAGGAAGAGCTGTTTAATCATTTGTGGTGTAATCATGTGCGTGGCCTCCTTAAGTGAAAAAAGTTTATTTTTCTACTTAAGGGCCGCCCTTGTTACCTCATAAAGCCATCAGTAACAAGGGCGGCCGCACATTTTGATCCGTATGTCAATACTTTTTTGAAAAAACAGGTTAGACCTCTCTTGAAGAAATCTAACCCATTATCTTAACTAACTGACATTGGTTCAGCCACAGACAGGAGCTGCGCAGCAGCGGATAGCCTGCGAAGCAGGCGGTCTGTGGCCTGCATGGCTGAATTGTTACGATTTTTGTGGGGAAATGTGAAAAATTACGCATTTCCTCTTTTTTTTTTTGGACTTTTCGTATAGAATATAATAGGGAACGATTTTGGGGATACAAAAATTTCAGGATAAGGAGTGTATAAACATGATTTCGAATCAAATTCTTCAGAGTACCATCGATGGACTAAAAGGAATTACTCGGGTGGATTTATGCGTCTGCGATACAGAGGGCAAGGCCCTGGCAACCACTTTTCCCGATGCTGAAGATCATGAAGTGACGATTATGGCGTTCGTGGATTCGCCTGCTGACAGCCAGGTAATCCAGGGATATCAGTTTTTTAAGGTATTTGATGAGCATCAGCTGGAGTATATTCTTCTGGCTCGGGGAAGCGGCGATGATGTATACATGGTAGGCAAGGTGGTTGTATTCCAGATTCAGAGCCTGCTGGTGGCTTATAAAGAGCGTTTTGATAAAGATAACTTCATTAAGAACCTTTTGCTGGATAACCTTTTGCTGGTAGATATCTATAACCGGGCAAAGAAGCTGCATATCGATATCAGCGTGCGCCGGGTGGTATTTGTGATTGAGACAAAAAATGAAAACGACAGCGCGGCGCTGGAGACGGTAAAGAGTCTGTTTGCCGCCAGAAATAAGGACTTTATTACTGCTGTGGATGAGAAAAATATTATTCTCGTCAAGGAATTAAAGCCCAATGAGAATTATGACGATATGGACAAAACCGCGAAAGTGATTCTGGATATGCTGAATACCGAGGCGATGACCAAAGTACATGTATCTTATGGCACCATTGTCAATGAGATCAAGGAAGTGTCCAGATCCTATAAAGAGGCGAAGATGGCGCTGGATGTCGGGAAGATTTTTTACAGCGATAAACATGTGGTTGCATACAACAACCTGGGCATTGGCCGTCTGATCTATCAGCTGCCCATGTCTTTGTGCCGGATGTTCATTAAGGAAATTTTCGATGGAAAATCGCCTGACGATCTGGACGAAGAAACACTGACCACCATTAACAAGTTTTTCGAGAATAATCTGAATGTCTCAGAGACTTCCAGACAGCTGTATATTCATCGGAATACACTGGTATATCGTCTGGATAAGCTGCAGAAGAGCACTGGCCTGGATCTGCGTGTGTTTGAGGACGCCATCACTTTTAAGATTGCGCTGATGGTGGTAAAATATATGAATTATATGGAAAGTCTGAATAATTAACATTTAGAAGCGGTATGCCAGAGGACAGATACATGATAACATTAGAAGACGTAAGCAAAACATATGAGACAGGGTCTAAGGCTGTCCGCAATATCAGTCTCCACATCCAGCCGGGAGAGTTTGTATTTATTGTGGGAAACAGCGGGTCAGGAAAATCTACGCTGATTAAGCTGCTTTTAAAGGAACTGGAGCCCAGCTCCGGTTCCATTATTGTGGATGGCTTTGACATTACAAAGATGAAGAGGAAGCAGATTCCGCTGTATCGGCGGAACATCGGCGTGGTATTTCAGGATTTTCGGCTGCTCAAGGACAGGACAGTGTATGAGAATGTAGCTTTTGCCCAGCGGGTAGTGGCGGCTCCTGCCAGAGAAATCAGAAGGCGTGTGCCTGATATTCTGAATATGGTTGGACTGGCAGGAAAGTATAAAAGCTATCCCAGACAGCTGTCCGGCGGAGAGCAGCAGCGGGTGGCTATCGCCAGGGCTCTGGTGAATAAGCCGGCCATTCTGCTGGCGGACGAACCCACAGGAAATCTGGATCCGGAAAATTCCTGGGAGATTATGAAGCTGCTGGAGCAGGTGAACCAGCAGGGAACTACGGTTATCGTGGTTACCCACAACCGGGAAATTGTGGATCAGATGAAAAAACGGGTGATCGCCATGAAATCAGGCAAAATTGTCAGCGACGAAGAAAAGGGCGGCTACACACATGAGGATTAATACTTTTTTCTACTGCGTCAGGCAGGGGTTCCAGAATATAGTGAGAAATAAACTGTTTTCTCTGGCTTCCATCGGGACGATATGCGCCAGCATATTTCTGCTGGGGCTTTTCTATTCTATCGTTGTAAATTTCAGCAATATTGTAAAGGAAGCGGAGACAACGGTAGGAATTACCATTTTCTTCGAGGAGGATGTTTCTTATGACGAGGAGAAAATGCAGGAGATCGCTGATGAGATTGCCCAGAGGCCGGAAGTAGAGAAGATGAATTTTGTCTCTGCGGACGAGGCGTGGGAGTATTTTAAAGACGAATATTTTGATGGCAGGACAGAACTGGCGGAAGGGTTCGCGCAGGATAACCCGCTGGCTGCTTCTGCTTCTTATGAGATATATCTGAACAATGTGGAGGACCAGACATCGTTTGTACAGTATCTGGAGGAGATTCCAGGCATCAGGAAGATCAATTACTCAGAGATGGCGGTGCGCGGACTGACCAGTGTGAATAAGATTATCAGCTATGTTTCCGTAGCCATTGTGGCGGTGCTGATATTTGTGGCGGTGTTTCTGATTACCAATACCATCGGCCTGTCGATTTCTGTCCGGCAGGAGGAAATCCACATTATGCGGCTGATCGGCGCGACGAAATTTTTTATCCGCCAGCCTTTTATCGTGGAGGGAATTCTGATCGGCCTGATCGGGGCGGGTATTCCGCTGATTGCGATTTACTATATTTATGAGAGACTGGTGCGTTTTGCTGCGGAGCGGCTGCAGCTTCTGTCGGGGCTGTTTGTATTTCTGCCGGTGCGGCAGATTATGATTGTCCTGATTCCTGTGGCTCTGGGCCTGGGCGTAGGCATCGGATTTTTTGGGAGTATTTTCTCAGTAAGGAAGCATTTAAAGGCGTGACAGGCAGGAGGGACAACGGTTGAGAGGAAGACGTGTCGGAGCAATTATACTGATTATGATGGTTTTAATGGCCGGGGTTACGGTATTTGCCGCAACCATAGACGGCGCCCAGCAGGAGATTGACCGGATTCAGGAGGAAATCAGCAAGACCCGATCCAGGCTGAAGGAACTGGATTCTCTGAAGTCCGACCTGGAAACCTACATAGAAGAATTGGATAAAGAACTGACAGAGCTGACAGAAGAGCTGGATGAAATTGAGGTTCAGATGGAGGCAAAGCAGGAGGAAATCAACCAGACCCAGCAGGAACTGGAGGTGGCTCAGGAAAATGAGCGCCAGCAGTATGAGGCAATGAAGGTCAGAATCCAGTATATGTATGAAAGAGGGGATACGGAATATGTGGATCTGTTATTCTCCTCTGAGAATATCTCAGAGCTGCTGAACAGTGTGGAGTATATTTCCCAGATTTCTGAATATGATAGAGATATGCTGGACGCCTATGTGGCCGTGAAGGAGGAGATCCAGGCCAAAGAGGAGCGTCTGGAGGCGGAGTACGCGGAGCTGGAGGAACTGAAAACCGAGAATGAGGCGAAACAGGCTTCTCTGCAGACTATCATGGAAGCGAAGGCTGAAGAGGTGGAAGCCTATGATGCTCAGATCGGTGACGCGGAAGGCCAGCTGATGGATTTTGAAGATGACATCGCGGAACAGAAGCAGATTATCGCTGAGATCGAAAGTCAGATGGAGGAAAGCCGGCGGGCGGCTGAAGAAAGCAGCCGGGCGGCGGAGAGCAGCAGAGCGGCAGCGGAAAGCAGCCGGGCAGCGGCGGAAAGCAGCCGGGCGGCAGCAGAGAGCAGCCGGGCGGCAGAGAGTTCCGGTGAAGGCAGCCTGGCCGGTGAAGAGCCTTCAGAGACTGATTCAGAAACAACAGAGGCAGAGACAACGGAAGCAGAAACCACATCCGGGGCAGTCAGCAGTTCCGGACATATATGGCCGGTTTCTTCGACGAATATTACATCCAGATTCGGAAACCGGACTGACCCGGTTACGGGCAGGGAGGGAGCCAGCCATACCGGCATTGACATTGCGGCCCCCTATGGGACAGCTATTAAAGCCTCTGCCTCCGGCGTGGTGATGACGGTGGGCTACACTTCCATTAACGGAAATTATGTGAAGGTGTACCATGGAGACGGAATCTTTACGGTATACTGTCACTGCTCATCGATTCTGGTATCAGAAGGCCAGTCCGTGTCGCAGGGGGAGACCATCGCGAAGGTTGGCAGCACAGGAAAGTCAACCGGCAATCATCTTCACTATGGTTTTAATGTAGATGGAGTTTATGTTAATCCGCTGAATTACGTCAGCCCGTGATAAATAAGATTGGAGGATGAGGATTCTGAATATGGATGAATACAGGGAAGATGAATATAAAGAGTCAGATTATGTGAATGTTCCGGAAGTGAAGGAGAAAAGGCATCGGTTTGCCAAGGGCATGATCTGCGGCATCATACTGACCCTTGTGCTTGTGGCATCTGTTTTTGCTGCCGGCATGCTGATGCTGTACCGGTCTGATATTGTGCTGGGGTTTTATTCGACAGCGCCCCAGTCTCAGTCAGACAGTGATGGCTTTGATCAGGATGCGGTGGAGCAGAAACTGAATCTTCTGAGCATGTATATTGATCAGGTATACCTGTACGACTATAATCCGGAGGATCTGGCAGAAGGTATCTATAAAGGCTATATGAGCGCCCTGGGAGATCCCTATTCTGTTTATTATACGGCGGAAGAATATCAGTCAATGACAGAAACCACAGAGGGAAGCTATTATGGCATCGGCGTACTGGTCAGTCAGGATATGAATACCGGCCTGATTTCTATTGTTCGGGTATTCCAGAACAGTCCGGCCCTGGAGGCCGGCATTCAGTCGGGAGACATTATCTATGCGGTGGACGGGGAAGAGGTGACCGGCCAGGATCTGAATACGGTGGTAAGTCAGATTAAAGGCCAGGAAGGCACCACGATCCCGATTACTGTATACAGGTCAGAAACCGGAGAGTATCTGGAATTGAATGTAGAGCGGCGCCAGGTGGAAGTGGATACGGTAGATCATTACATGATGGATGGCCAGGTGGGATATATCGCCATCTATGAGTTCGACGAGCCGACAGCGGAACAGTTTAAGGCAGCGGTGGCTGATCTTCAGCAGCAGGGAATGGAATCCCTGATTGTGGATGTCCGTGATAATCCCGGCGGCCTGGTAACCAGCGTGGTGGAAATTGCTGATGAACTGGTTCCGGAGGGGCTGATTGTCTATATGGAGGATAAGACCGGCGCCAGACAGGAACATTTTGCTGACAGCGAATATCTGGGCCTGCCGCTGGTAGTGCTGATTAATGAAGAGTCCGCCAGTGCTTCGGAAATTTTGGCCGGCGCAGTGCGGGACCATCAGGTGGGAACTCTGATCGGTACAAATACTTTTGGGAAAGGTATCGCTCAGACTATATATCCTTTGCAGGATGGCACTGCCCTGAAACTGACCACAGCCAATTATTATACACCCAGCGGTGAGAATATCCACGGCGTAGGCATTGCTCCTGATATCGAGGTGGAGCTGGACAGCAGCAGCGAGGAAGATGCTCAGCTGAATGCCGCATGGGAATACCTGACGGGTCAGCAGCAAAACTGAAAAGCAAAGAACATCGGTAACTGAAGAAAATATTTGAAAGCGGCCCGTTTTCGGGCCGCTTTTGCTGATTTTTGAAACTTTTTGCCACTCAGAATAATCTATATATTTAGATGGAAAATTTTTGTTTTGACTCATACAAAAGAAAGAGCGGATAAATGGTTTTTAGCAGTATTGATTTTATATTTAAATTTTTGCCGGCATTTTTACTGGTTTACGCAATCTGTCCGGCAGCATGGAAAAATGGCTGCCTGTTTTTCGGAAGTCTTATATTTTATTTTTATGGTGTAAAGGATCAGCCGGTTTATATTGTCTTATTTTTGTGCTCGGTCGGCGTTAATTATGTATTAGGCGTATTAATTGGAAATGTCAGGGGACAGAAGAAAAAGTGGCTGCGCATCGGACTGATTTATAATTTTTTCTGGCTGATTTTGTTCAAGTATTCCGGTTTCCTGGCAGAAAATGTGAATCAGCTGCTGGCTGCTGCGGGAATCGGGCTGACGGTGCCGGTATACCGTCCGGTGCTTCCTATCGGTATAAGTTTCTATACTTTTCAGGCCGCGGCGTATCTGATTGACCTGTACAGAGGGCGGACTGCTTATGAGGGTTCTCTGATTGATTTCGGGGCATATCTCAGCATGTTTCCCAAATTGGTAGCGGGCCCCATCGCCGTTTATACTTCTGTGAAAAAGGAGATAAAACGGAGAAAATGCTCGATGCGCAAGATCGAGGAGGGACTGCGGGAATTTACCATCGGACTGGGGCTGAAGGTGCTGATTGCGGATCAGGTAGGAGGCTTATGGAAAGAAGTGGGTACGATTGGGTTTGAAAGTATTTCAACTCCGCTGGCCTGGATGGGTCTGGCAGCATTCAGCCTGCAGATCTATTTTGACTCCTATGGCTACTCCCTGATGGCGCAGGGGCTGGGCACTCTTCTGGGGTTCCGCCTGCCTGGAAATTTTGATTATCCCTATATGTCTCTTTCGATGACAGAGTTCTGGAGAAGATGGCATATTACTTTGGGCAGCTGGTTTCGTGAATATGTTTATATTCCTCTGGGAGGAAATCGGACAGGCTGGTGGAGAACCTGCCGGAATTTGCTGACAGTATGGCTGCTGACCGGAATCTGGCATGGTGCCAGCTGGAATTTTATTTTGTGGGGACTGATATTGTTCCTGATAATCTTGATAGAAAAAAGCGGATTGGGTAAAATACTGAACAGGTGGCCGGCAGCAGGGCATTTGTATATGCTTTTTGTCATTCCGCTGACATGGCTGATTTTTGCGGTAACAGATCTGCCTCAGATTGGCATTTATCTGCACCGGCTGTTTCCTTTCCTCAGCGGAGGACAGGGGGCGGTATATTTTGCCGGGGATTATCTGAAATATGGAAAGCTGTATGGACTGTCTCTGACTGCAGGATTGATTTTTATGACAGGCGGTCCGAGAAAACTGTATGAGCGGTGGAAGAAAAGTCCGGTATCGGCTGTGCTGCTGCTGGCGGTTTTCTGGTTTTCCATATATTGTATCAAAAGGGGCATGAATGATCCTTTTTTGTACTTCCAGTTTTAACGCGAAAGCGGTACAGAAGGAGGGAATGCTATGAGACACTACTGGTATACAGGACTTTTGCTTCTCAGCCTGGTATTTGCGGTTCTGTGGAAGGGAGCAACACAGGTTTACGGAAAATTGTCTGCACCGCCAGAAGGGCAGATAAATGAGACAGAGCAGACTGTATCATGGAAAGAGAATGAGGCAGACCACTCACAGACAGAAAATTCCTCAGATGCCTTTCAGCCAGATATTTCTCAAAACGAAGAAACAATATCTGCGGAGGAAACAAAGACGGCTGCTTCAGATGCAAATGAACCGCAGCCCCTGTTTCCGGAAAATTTTCAGGGTGTTTTGTTTATCGGTGACTCCCGGACGATGGGAATCTATGAGTACGGAGATACCGGCGCGGCAGATGTGTTTGCAGACAGAGGCATGAACGTCTTTGATCTTTGGGACAGTACGGTTACTGTTGGGGACAAAGGGAAAAAAACACTGGAACAGCTGTTGACAGAAAATCAGTATCAGGCGGTTCACCTGATGCTGGGGGTCAATGAGTTAGGGTATACGATGGATCAGATCGTATCGCATTATCGTGATACGGTAGAGCAGATCCGGCAGCTGCAGCCTCAGAGCAGAATTATTTTAGGTGCTAATATGCATGTTACTGCTGAAAAATCGGCGGCCAGCGATATTTATAACAATCCAAATATCAATGAGCTGAATGGATATATTCAGCAGATCAGTCAGGAACTGGGCTGCTATTATATAGATATCAATGAAAAATTTGATGACAGTCAGGGAAACTTATCGGCTGAATTTTCTACAGATGGATTCCATATTTTGGGAAAATATTACAGCGATTGGGTACAGTGGCTGAAAGATCAGATGTCCTCAGCCTTCTGAAAAATATGAATTTTCGCCTGGAAAGGCCGATGGGAGTATTTTCTATAATAGCAAACTGGAAAATATGTGCAAAAAAAAATAGCCGTAAAAAGAACGAATGTTCTAAAATGCGGCTATACTTTTTTTTTCATCCATGTTATAATTTTTGAGGATCTTTAACAGATACTTTTAACAGGGAGCTTTTATTATGGATCATTTTGAGCTGGTATCCGAATATGCGCCAACCGGCGATCAGCCTAAGGCCATTGCTGAGCTGGTGGAGGGTTTTAAAGAGGGGAATCAATTTGAAACTTTGCTGGGTGTCACAGGCTCCGGCAAGACATTTACAATGGCAAATGTCATTCAGCAGCTAAATAAGCCGACATTGGTCATCGCTCACAATAAGACGCTGGCTGCTCAGCTCTACAGTGAATTTAAGGAATTTTTCCCGAATAACGCTGTAGAATACTTTGTCTCATATTATGATTACTATCAGCCGGAGGCATATGTTCCTTCTACAGATACTTATATTGAGAAGGATTCTTCGATTAATGACGAGATTGACAAGCTTCGTCATTCTGCCACGGCAGCGCTTTCAGAACGGCAGGATGTGATTATTGTCGCTTCCGTCTCCTGCATCTATGGACTGGGAAGTCCCATCGATTATAAAAACATGGTAATTTCACTCAGACCGGGTATGATAAAGGACAGGGATGATGTGATCCGAAAGCTGATCGATATTCAGTATGTCCGAAGTGAAATGGATTTTAAAAGAGGCTCCTTCCGGGTGCGGGGAGATGTGCTGGAGGTTTATCTGTCAGACGCTACAGATACGGCAGTACGGGTAGAATTCTTCGGGGACGAAGTGGATCGGATTACAGAAATAGATGTGCTGACAGGGGAAGTGAAAGCCCGTCTGGAGCATGTTGCGATTTTCCCGGCGTCTCATTATGTAGTGCCTAAAGAGCAGATTGACCGGGCAGCTGAGGCGATTCTGGCGGAGCTGAAAGAGCAGGTAGCCTGGTTCCGGAAAGAAGATAAGCTTCTGGAGGCTCAGCGGATATCAGAACGGACTAATTTCGATGTAGAAATGATGAAGGAAACCGGTTTCTGTTCCGGCATCGAGAACTATTCCCGCCATCTCACTGGCCTGGCGCCGGGACAGCCGCCATATACGCTGATCGATTATTTCCCGGATGAATTTCTTATAATTGTGGATGAGTCTCACATCACCATTCCCCAGATCCGGGGAATGTATGCCGGGGACCGGTCCAGAAAAACCACACTGGTGGACTATGGCTTTCGACTGCCCTCCGCTCTGGACAACCGGCCTCTGAATTTCCAGGAATTTGAGTCAAAGATTGACCAGATGCTGTTTGTGTCAGCTACGCCGAATGTGTACGAAGATGCGCATGAGATGCTGCGGGCAGAGCAGATTATCCGGCCTACCGGACTGCTGGACCCATCGATTGAGGTGCGGCCTGTAAATGGTCAGATTGATGACCTGATTGCGGAAGTGCGCAAAGAAGTGTCCCGTCATTACAAGGTGCTGGTGACAACCCTGACCAAGCGGATGGCTGAGGATCTGACGGATTATATGCGGGAAGTGGGCATCCGGGTGAAATATCTTCATTCAGATATTGATGCCCTGGAACGGGTGGAGATCATCCGGGATATGCGAATGGATGTATTTGATGTGCTGGTAGGTATCAATCTGCTGCGGGAGGGGCTGGATATACCTGAGATCAGTCTGGTGGCGATTCTGGATGCGGACAAGGAAGGATTTCTCCGTTCAGAAACTTCGCTGATTCAGACGATTGGCAGGGCAGCCCGGAACGCAGACGGGCATGTGATTATGTATGCTGATACTGTAACCGATTCCATGCGGGTGGCCATTGATGAGACAAATCGAAGGCGGAAGATCCAGCAGGAATACAATAAAGCTCATGGCATCACGCCGGTGACGATTAAGAAGGCGGTGCGCGACCTGATCAGTATCTCCACCGCTGCGGAAGGAACATCATCCAGACTGATGAAGGATCCGGAATCTATGGATGACAGGGAACTGAAGAAGTGCATTGCCGAGGTTAAGAAGAAAATGCATCAGGCGGCTGCGGAGCTGAATTTTGAAGAGGCGGCCAAGCTTCGTGACCGGATGATCGAATTAAAGACAATGATGGAAAACCGTGACTGACACGGCGGCTGTTAGAAAGAGGAAGAAATGGCTAGAAAACAATTTATTAAAATACGGGGAGCAAATGAGCACAATCTAAAAAATCTGTCAGTGGATATTCCGCGGAATGAGCTGGTTGTGCTGACTGGCCTGAGCGGCTCAGGAAAGTCCTCTCTGGCTTTTGACACAATCTATGCGGAAGGGCAGCGCAGATACATGGAATCTCTGTCTTCTTATGCACGCCAGTTCCTGGGACAGATGGAGAAGCCGGATGTGGAGAGCATCGAAGGCCTGTCTCCGGCCATCTCCATTGATCAGAAAACCACGAACCGAAATCCTCGTTCCACTGTGGGAACTGTGACGGAGGTTTATGATTATTTCCGGCTCCTTTTTGCCAGAATCGGTATTCCCCACTGTCCGAAATGCGGACGGGAGATCAGAAAGCAGACGGTAGATCAGATGGTGGATACTCTGATGCAGCTTCCGGAGCGCACCAGAATTCAGCTGCTGGCGCCTGTTGTCCGGGGGCGTAAAGGGCGTCATGAGAAGGTGCTGGATCAGGCGAAAAAGAGCGGCTATGTCAGGGTGCGGATTGACGGGAATCTGTACGAGCTGACAGAAGAAATTTCCCTGGATAAAAATATTAAGCATACCATCGAGATCGTTGTGGATCGTCTGGTGATTCGGGAAGGAATCGAAAAACGGCTGACTGATTCCATCGAGACAGTGATGAACCTTTCCGACGGTCTGATGGTTGTGGATGTGTCAGATCATGAACCGATGAATTTCAGCCAGAGTTTTTCCTGCCCTGACTGCGGCATCAGCGTGGAGGAAGTGGAGCCCCGCAGTTTTTCCTTCAACAATCCTTTTGGCGCCTGCCCGGAATGTGCCGGTCTGGGTTATAAGATGGAGTTTGATATTGACCTGATGATTCCGGATAAAAGCCTGAGCATTGCGGAAGGCGCCATTACTGTGCTGGGATGGCAGTCCTGCACTGATAAGGGCAGCTATACCAGAGCTATTCTGGACGCTTTGGCCCAAGAATATCATTTTGACCTGAATACGCCATTTGGAGATTACCCGGAGGAAATCAAAGAAATTCTGATTCACGGAACCAATGGGCATCAGGTAAAGGTTCATTATAAGGGTATGCGGGGAGAAGGAATTTACGATGTAGCTTTTGAAGGGCTGGTTCGGAATGTGGAGCGGCGTTACCGGGAAACCGCTTCAGAAATCACAAAAGCAGAATATGAAACCTTCATGCGGATTACGCCATGCCGTCTCTGCCGCGGTCAGCGTTTGAAAGCGACTTCCCTGGCTGTGACGGTTGCGGATAAAAATATTTATGAGATGACATCCATGTCCATCAGGGATTTGAACCGGTTCCTTCATGATATTCAGCTGACACCTGCTCAGCTGGCGATCGGTGACCAGATCCTGCGGGAGATCCGGGCGCGCATCCAGTTCCTGGTGGACGTGGGCCTGGAATATCTGACTCTGTCCCGGGGCACTGCCACTTTGTCCGGCGGCGAGGCCCAGCGGATTCGTCTGGCGACTCAGATCGGCTCCGGTCTGGTGGGCGTGGCCTATATTCTGGATGAGCCCAGCATCGGTCTCCACCAGAGGGATAATGATAAGCTGCTGAGAACCCTGTTTCATCTGCGGGATTTGGGAAACAGTGTACTGGTGGTGGAGCATGACGAGGATACGATGCTGGCAGCGGATTATATCGTGGATATCGGGCCGGGAGCCGGAGAACATGGAGGTGAGGTGGTGGCAGTGGGAACTGCCCAGCAGATCATGAAAAACCGCCGCTCCATCACCGGCGCATATCTCAGCGGCCGTAAAAAAATCCCGGTGCCCGCAGAGCGCAGAACTCCGTCGGGTTATCTTACTGTAAGGGGTGCGGCCGAGCATAATCTGAAGAACATCGACGTCAGCTTCCCTCTGGGAGTGATGACCTGTGTAACCGGCGTTTCGGGTTCAGGCAAAAGCTCACTGGTAAATGAAATTTTATATAAAGCTCTGGCGAAAAAGCTGAACCGGGCCAGAACCATACCCGGAAAGCACAGGGATATCGAAGGCGCAGAGCAGCTGGACAAGGTGATTGCCATTGACCAGTCGCCCATCGGCAGGACGCCTCGTTCCAATCCGGCTACCTACACAGGTGTATTCGATATGATCCGCGAACTGTTCGCTTCCACTCCTGACGCAAAAGCCAGAGGCTACCAGAAGGGCCGATTCAGCTTTAATGTGAAGGGAGGCCGGTGCGAAGCCTGCAGCGGCGATGGTATTCTGAAAATTGAAATGCATTTTCTTCCGGATGTGTATGTACCCTGCGAGGTGTGCAAAGGAAAGCGGTATAACAGAGAGACTTTGGAGGTAAAATATAAGGGAAAAAGCATTTATGATGTGCTGGATATGACAGTGGAGGAAGCATTGGAATTTTTTGCAAATGTTCCGGCTATCAGAAGAAAAATAGAAACCCTGTATGATGTAGGGCTGTCTTATCTGAAACTGGGTCAGCCCTCCACCACCCTGTCCGGCGGAGAAGCCCAGCGGATTAAACTGGCTACCGAGCTGAGCCGGAGAAGTACAGGGCGGACGATCTACATTTTAGACGAACCTACCACCGGTCTTCACTTTGCAGATGTCCATAAGCTGGTTGAGATTCTCCGCCGTCTCTGCGAGGGAGGCAATACAGTTGTGGTTATTGAACACAACCTGGATGTGATTAAAACAGCGGACTATATTATCGATATCGGCCCTGAGGGCGGCGATCAGGGCGGCACTGTTATCGCAGAGGGAACGCCGGAGGAAGTCAGTCAGAATCCCGCCTCTTATACCGGGCAGTATGTGGCGAAATATTTGCAACCGGCAGAAAGCGCTTCGGAGAAAGGATGATAGTATCCTGGGGATATGCGGTTCTGTTTGACTTTTTACGGGGGATTCTTTATAATAAAGGCAGCAGGCGGTATCGCAGATAAGGGATGCCTGCAGCGGAGAAAAACATGGCGGTCCGGCTGAGAATGATGGTACACGCTCTGCATAGCCTCCGCCATACAGTTAAGGAGGATTTACGATGGCATTCTTTGATGAGTTAAGCGACAGAATTATTAATACCAGCAAAACTGCTGTCAGCAAGGCAAAAGAAGTTGCTGACATCACAAAATTAAAGACAGAGATTATATCTGAGGAAAACAGAATCAAGTCGCTTTATGCGGAAATCGGAAAAATGTTCTGTGAGAAGGAAGCAGGGGAAATCGATCCGGAATACCAGCCTCTGCTGGAAAAAGTAGCAGTGTCAAAGGCTGCAATCGCAGAGTATAAAGCGGAAATTCAGAAAATCAAAGGTACCTGCCAGTGCCCGGAGTGCGGCGCTGAGGCAGCGGCCGATGCTCAGTTCTGCAGTGCCTGCGGCGCACCCATTCCTCCGAAAGATCACACGGTAGAAAAAGAAACACTGAACGAGGAAGGGGAGAAAACCGGCAGCGCTGAGGACGGCTGTGGCTGCGGACATGACGCAGATGAAACGGACGGTCGGGCTGCAGGCTGCGGCTGTGAACAGACAGGCAGCGGAGAACCGAGCCGCGGCTGTGGACAGCCGGGACAGGAAGCAGAAAAAGAGCAGTAAATCAGAAAATTCGGTTTGCGCAATAAATAAACGGAATAAACCATAGTCAAAGACAAAAATAATTTGTCTTTGACTATAGCCCCTCCGGGGGATGCGCGCGATTTTTGCAAGGAAATATCTGCGCTTTGCGCATCAAAAATCGGCGCCGGAAACGTCATAATAAAAATTATTATGACGTTTCCTATAAACATCCAAGGTACACAAATCCCACACATAAGAGGGAAATGGAGTTGGATTAAGACAGAGAGAGTTCAGGAGCCTGAAGAGAAAAAGAAGCCGGTACGCTGGCGGGTCGACAGGCTCCTGCTTTTCTGTGGACAGCTGTCTGTCGTCAGAAGATAAAAGTACAGCGGGTATCCGGATATCTGTTCCGGATAAAAGGGCAGGAATAAAACAGTGTGGATCTGCCTGCTGTGGAAGCACATCAGGAAACGGCGGCCACAGATATGCTATCGAGATATAAAGGGTGGAAATATGGTACAGAAAAAAAGACTGATACAATTTTATATATCAGAATACGAAGAGATGGGACGGAGAAAAACGGGAAAACTGCCCCGCTATTCTGATCTGGAAAAAAATATTAACCGTCTGATTAAAACAGTAGGCAGGGCCAAACCTGCCCGCCTGAATAAGGCGGCTGTGGAGGATTTTCACCGGCAGATTAAAAATATGATCTGCAGCGCCTGCCGCAAAGGCAGAGATGATCTGGTACAGAAAGCAGTGGAAGGCATGATACCCCAGCTGGTACAGATGGATCTTCAGTTTATGCTGCCGGAACAGAAAGAAGGGCTGAATGGAGAATGTCTGGCTTATCTGAAACGGGCCATGCCGGGAGAAATCTGTGTCAGGCCCCTGTTCGTCCTGTATCCGATGTACAGAAGATATAAGCTGAAAAACAAGATTACAGATCTGGTTCCCACCCGTCCGGAATTGGAATTTCCCGAAACCCTTCAGATGCAGCGCCATTTCATTCTTCATATCGGTCCGACAAACAGCGGGAAAACATTTCAGTCTCTGGAACGTCTGCGGCAGGCCTCCAGCGGCGTTTATCTGGGACCTCTGCGGCTGCTGGCCCTGGAAGTATATGAGCGGATGAAGGAGTATGGCATTGCCTGCACCATGCGCACCGGCCAGGAATGCATCGAGGAGGCAGACAGTCATGTGACTGCCGCCACTATCGAGATGGCTGACTTTGATGAAATGTACGATGTAGCCGTCATCGACGAGGCGCAGATGATGTGTGACTCTGGCCGCGGACATGCCTGGACCCGGGCCATCCTGGGATTGAAGGCATCAGAAATCCATGTATGTGCCAGCCCCACGGCTGAAAACGTGCTGAAGCATCTGATCGGCCTGTGCGGAGACAGCTGGGAGGTCAGGCGATATGAGCGGAAAACGGAACTGATCTGCGAGGACACTCCCTTTGAATTCCCGGATCATGTCCGGGATGGGGACGCGCTGATTGTATTTTCTAAAAAAGCTGTTTTAGACGCTGCCGGCAGACTGGAGAAGAAAGGTATCCGGGCCAGCGTGATTTACGGCAGTCTTCCTCCGGAGATCCGCCGCCGTCAGATGCGGCTGTTTACCTCCGGAAAAACCAAAGTGGTAGTGGCGACAGATGCCATTGGGATGGGACTGAACCTGCCTGTCCGCAGAATTGTTTTCCTGCAGGCAGAAAAATTCGATGGCGTCAGTCGAAGAAAACTGACCGTTTCTGAGATTAAGCAGATTGCCGGAAGAGCCGGGCGGTTCGGCATCTATGATACCGGTTATGTTACTGCCATGGGAGAGGAATCCCTGGCTCACATACGGGAAAATTATCAGGCAGAGGAGCCGCCTGTCGCCCGAGTCCGCCTGGGCTTTCCCCAGCTGCTTCTGGATTTGGACGAACCTCTCGATGCAATCCTGAAAGTATGGGCATCTGTGGAGCCCTCAGAGCCTTTCGAGAAGGAAAATGTGGACGAAGCCCTCTTCCTTTATGAACGTGCTCTGAAGGTAAAGGGGCGGATTGAAGATTTCGATAATAAATATGCCCTTTACCGGATGATCACCTGCCCAATCGACATCAAAGACTGGCGGGTGGTATCTCTGTGGCTGGAATACTGCCAGACCTATTCCGCAGATGTATCCCTTGCAAAACCCAGGCTGGATGAGCGGGACAAGGGCGGCCTGATGAAATATGAGACCTACTACAAACAGCTTGACCTCTACTATCAATTCTCTCATCGAATGGGAAAAATCGTCGATGAAGAGTGGCTTCAGGAAGAACGGGAAAAAACTGAGACAACTATTATGCGCTATCTGTCCCGGAAAAAGCAGGATTATATTGCCCGCTGTCCCTACTGCGGAAAACTGCTGCCCATTGGTTATCCCTATCGGATTTGCGAGAAATGTCACAGCGGGTCAGAGATCGCCTGAAGGTGGGGCTGATTTCTTCAAAGAATTAACAGATCGGATTAACAAACTTCAGGGGATTCATAAATCTGTCTTTCTGTGTTATATTCCGCAGAAATCAACACAGGAAAGCAGAGTACATCATAAGTAGACAATTTGCGATATTTCCGGCGGCTTTCATGCAGACCGAAATTTTGTCAGTAATTGCCGAAAAATTGAAAGCCGGCGCAGCCAGGTTATTCTGATTGCATATTGTCAATTGCAGTCGGTTATTTTATAATGAAGAAATACAATAAAAGAAACATAAATGAAATCGGATCAAACTGTTACGGAGGAAGATGTAAATGAACAGAGAAACGGTCATTGTGGTGGATTTCGGGGGGCAGTACAATCAACTGGTAGCCCGCCGCGTCCGCGAATGTAATGTGTACTGCGAAATTTATTCCTATAAAACCGATATTCAGAAAATAAAGGAAATGAATCCCAAAGGGATTATCCTGACCGGCGGCCCCAACAGCTGCTACGAAGAAGGGGCGCCCACCTGCACAAAAGAACTGTTCGAGCTGGGCATCCCGGTGCTGGGCCTGTGCTACGGCGCCCAGCTGATGCAGCATGTGCTGGGCGGAAAGGTAGAGAAAGCACCGGTGCGGGAATACGGAAAAACTGAGGTGTATGTGGACACAGCTTCCCCTTTATTTACCGGCGTGGAAGAAAAGACTATCTGCTGGATGAGTCATTTCGACTACATATCCGCCGCTGCACCTGGCTTCCGGATCTGTGCCCATACAGACAACTGTCCGGTGGCAGCCGCGGAAAACAGAGAGAAGAATCTTTACGCCATCCAGTTCCATCCCGAGGTACTTCACACCGTCAGAGGAAAGGAAATCCTGTCCAATTTCGTATACCATGTATGTCACTGCGCCGGCGACTGGCGCATGGATTCCTTTGTGGGGGATTCCATCCGGGCCATCCGCCAGAAAGTGGGCAGCGGCCGTGTCCTGTGCGCCCTGTCCGGCGGCGTAGATTCCTCCGTGGCGGCAGTCCTGCTGTCAAAGGCAGTGGGCAAGCAGCTGACCTGCGTATTCGTAGATCACGGCCTGCTGCGGAAAAATGAGGGCGATGAGGTAGAAGCCGTATTTGGCCCTGACGGTCCTTATGATCTGAACTTCATCCGGGTGAACGCTCAGCAGCGGTATTATGACAAACTGAAAGGGGTGGAAGAACCGGAGCAGAAGCGGAAGATCATCGGTGAGGAATTCATCCGTGTATTTGAAGAAGAAGCAAAGAAAATCGGCGCCGTAGATTTTCTGGTGCAGGGAACCATCTACCCCGATGTGGTAGAATCCGGCCTGGGCGGAGAATCCGCCGTCATCAAATCCCACCACAATGTAGGCGGCCTGCCGGAGCATGTGGATTTCAAAGAAATCATCGAGCCCCTGAGAGATCTGTTCAAGGACGAGGTCCGCAGGGTAGGACTGGAACTGGGCATCCCGGATTATCTGGTATATCGCCAGCCATTCCCCGGCCCCGGGCTGGGTATCCGCATCATCGGCGAGGTGACGGCAGAGAAAGTGCGGATCGTACAGGACGCCGATGCCATCTACCGGGAGGAGATCGCCAACGCCGGCCTGGACAAAGAAATCAACCAGTACTTTGCAGCTCTGACCAATATGCGGTCGGTGGGCGTCATGGGCGATGAGAGAACCTATGACTATGCCGTAGCGCTGCGGGCAGTGTGTACCGTGGACTTTATGACCGCGGAGGCGGCGCAGATTCCCTTTGACGTGCTGCAGAAGGTTATGAGCAGGATTATCAACGAAGTGCGGGGAGTGAATCGGGTATTTTATGATCTGACCAGTAAGCCGCCGGGGACGATTGAGTTTGAATAAACATAAAGGAGCCGAGAAACCTTGAATTTACAAGGAAAATCGGCTCTTGTTTTATG
>CAJFOT010000041.1 GCA_904397815.1 Candidatus Paralachnospira sangeri | reverse complement strand
TACCATAAATCAGTGAGGAGTTGTTTTATTTTGTGACAAAAAGAATCCCGTATTTATGCGGGTTCTGGCGTTTCGCAAACGCCTAAATAAAAGAAACATGAAAGGAATATACTTATGCTGGAAAAACTGAGAAATCACAAGCCCACCCTGGTGGGAATCGAACGTTATAAGAAATTTGCTGTCTGTATTCCTCTGCTGGAGACGGAGGAGGGCTGGAGTCTGCTGTTTGAGGTGCGGTCTTCCAGGATCGGCCGGCAGCCGGGGGATGTCTGCTTTCCCGGCGGAAAGGTGGAGGAGGGGGAGACGCCCCAGGAGGCTGCGGTGCGGGAGACCTGTGAGGAGCTGCTGGTGGAGGCGGATCAGATAGAGGTGATCGGGCCCATGGATATTCTGGTGGAGGACGGCGGCATGCTGCTCTATACTTTTGGGGCGGTGCTGAAGGATTATCGGGGCACTATGAGCCCGGCGGAGGTCTCGCAGGTGTTTACAGTGCCCTTGGACTATCTGCTGGAAACGGAGCCGGAACTGTATTTTACGACAGAGTATACAGTGCCGGACGATAATTTTCCCTTTGACCGGATCAGAGGCGGACGGGATTATCCCTGGCGGAAAAAGCGGGAGGAAATGTTTTTCTATACTTGGAAGAATTGGGTGATCTGGGGCATCACCGCCAGGCTGCTGGAAGCGTTCCTGCGGGTTTGTCAATAAATGGCAGAGTATTGGATGTAAAAAAAGGATTAGGATTGACAAACCTGTTTCGAGTTAGTAGAATAAAACTGGAGTTAGAAATTTCTAACCCCGGTTTTATTTTTTTCGGGCTGCCGCGCGTGCGGCGGAGGACATCTGCGCCCGGACGCGCAGGAGAGTCTCAAAAGATGTATGAAAAGGACGGTGATGGCGTGAAAAAACACAAATTATTTGCATGGCTGACAGTGTTGTTCTTTTTGCTGACGATTATTACAGGCTATGAGAAGAAATAAGGAAGGGCGGCAGAAGGACAGCTGAAAAAGCTGTGGAACATGTCAGAGTAAAGCACGAGAAAGAAAAAATAACAGGAGGAATGTATGATGAACGATTTATGGAAAAAAGCAGGGATTTTTGCCGGCGGCGTACTGTTTGGAACAGCAGGAATCAGGCTGCTGAGCAGCAGGGACGCAAAGAAGGTGTATACCCACACCACAGCGGCGGTGCTGCGGGCGAAGGAATGTGTCATGACGACGGTGGATAAGGTGCGAGAGAACGCCGACGACATCCTGGCAGACGCGAAGGAAATAAATGAGAAGTGCGCGCAGAATGCCTCTGCGGAAGTCATTGAGGATGAGAAAGCCTGAGCGGCCTGACGAAAGGCAGGAGGCTTAGGAGGAATCTGAAATGAAATGTATGATACTGCATGAATCTGCCGGAAGGATGCGTGTCCATATGGCATGCGGCGTGATGACCTGCGGGCAGGCAGATTTGCTGGAATATTACCTGAAGGCGGAGTCCTGGGCGGCGGAAGTGAAGGTGTATGAGCGTACAGGTGACGCGGTGATCCGGTATACCGGGGAGCGGCAGCAGGTGACGCGGGCATTGAGCGGCTTTTCCTTTGAAAAGGCGGAGGAGAGAGATCTGGTGCCTGACCATACCGGGCGGCAGCTGAACCGTGAGTTCGAGGATAAGCTGGTGTTTACGGTGGTGAAGCGGCTGGCCGGCAGGCTGTTCGTCCCCATGCCCATCCGGGCCGCGGCGGCG
The DNA here is from genome assembly GCA_904397815.1 of Candidatus Paralachnospira sangeri. Taxonomy (GTDB): domain Bacteria; phylum Bacillota; class Clostridia; order Lachnospirales; family Lachnospiraceae; genus Paralachnospira_A; species Paralachnospira_A sangeri. The sequence goes on along the minus strand of CAJFOT010000041.1, from coordinate 29,036 downwards.
GTGATCCGCTCTGTCGGTTATATCAAAAAAGGACTGGAATGTCTGGCGAAAGGGAGGATCGAAGTGCCGGTGCTGGATGCCACAGCGGTTACGGTGTCTGTGCTGCGGGGCGATTTTGAGACGGCTTCCTCCATTATGTTCCTGCTCCGGTTCGGAGAAATCCTGGAGGAGTGGACCCATAAGAAGTCTGTGGATGACCTGGCCAGAGCGATGTCCCTGAATGTGGATAAGGTATGGGTGAAAACGGACGGCACAGAAGTGCTGATGCCTGTCAGTGATGTGAAGGTGAGCGATGCTGTCATTGTCAGAACCGGCAATATGATCGCCCTGGATGGCAAGGTGATCTCCGGGGAGGCCACTGTAAACCAGGCGTCGATCACCGGGGAGTCTCTTCCGGTGCGGAAAGAGCCGGGCAGCTATGTGTATGCCGGCACTGTGGTGGAAGAGGGAGAGTGTGTCATCTCTGTCCAGAAGTCATTGGGCAGCGGCCGTTATGACCGGATTGTCCGTATGATTGAGGAGTCGGAGCGGCTGAAGTCGGCCACTGAGGACAAGGCATCCCATCTGGCAGACCGGCTGGTGCCATACAGTCTGGGCGGAACGATTCTGACATGGCTGCTGACCCGGAATGTAACGAAAGCGCTGTCAATTCTGATGGTGGACTTCTCCTGTGCGCTGAAGCTGGCTATGCCGATTGCGGTTCTGTCAGCAATGCGGGAGAGCAGTTCCCATCATATTTCTGTGAAAGGCGGCAAATTCCTGGAGGCCGTGGCGGAGGCGGATACTATCGTCTTTGACAAGACCGGAACACTGACCCATGCGGAGCCGAAGGTAGCGATGGTTGTGCCTTTCGATGGCCGGGATGAGGCGGAAATGCTCCGGCTGGCGGCCTGTCTGGAAGAGCATTATCCCCATTCGATGGCCAATGCGGTGGTGAAGGAAGCAAAGGATCGGGGTCTGAATCATGAAGAACGGCATTCCAGAGTGTCCTATGTAGTGGCCCATGGAATCTCCAGTGAAGTGGAAGGGGAGAATGTGGTGATTGGCAGCTATCATTTTGTATTTCAGGATGAGGGCTGCGTCATTCCCGAGGGCGAGGAGGAAAAATTTGACCGGCTGCCGGCAGAGTATTCCCATCTGTATCTGGCGGTGGCCGGCCGGCTGGCGGCGGTCATCTGCGTGGAAGATCCTCTGCGTGAGGAGGCCCCTCAGGTGATCCGGGAACTCCATCAGCTGGGTATCAGGCATGTAGTCATGATGACGGGTGACAATGAAAAAACTGCAGCGGCAGTCGCCGGGGCAGTTGGTGTGGATCAATATTACGCGGAGGTGCTGCCGGAGGATAAGGCTGGATTTATCCAGAAGGAACATGCCGCGGGACGCAGAGTCATCATGGTTGGTGATGGTGTGAATGATTCTCCTGCTCTTTCTGAGGCAGATGCCGGAATCGCAATCAGCGAAGGCGCGGCTATTGCCAGAGAAATTGCGGATATTACTGTCAGCGCAGACGATCTGTATGCGCTGCTGACACTGAAGAAGATCAGCGATCGTCTGATGGCCAGGATTCATCTGAATTACCGGTTTATTATATCGTTTAATTTTATGCTGATTTTACTGGGGCTGGCAGGAGTGCTGCAGCCGGCCGCATCAGCTCTTCTTCATAATATGTCTACCCTGGGGATTAGCATGCACAGTCTGACCAATCTCCTGGAAGAGAAGTGAACGAAAAAATGAAATACTGACAGCTGTGGCAAAGAACAAAGAAGCGTCTTCTGAATAAGGAGGCGCTTTTCGACATTTTACGCTGCGATTTTGCGTTTGTGCTGCTATGACATTGTATGAGATATGGAAATATAGTATACTGAACCTATCTGATAACGCAGACGCGCTGGGACGGCAGGAGTGATGCCGGGTGTGGTGGGGATAACTGAAAAGTTTTCCACATCATGTTGTGGATAAGTCCGAAAATTGTGGATAAATGTGTGGAAACCCGGTGCATACCCACAGGATTTAGTGGAAAACTGTGTGGATAAAGTGTATAGATCTGTGGATTGCCGGTGAATAGCGCGAAAAAACAAATAGGAATGGGGGATAAATTGTCGAATGAAGTATGAAATTTTTGGGAGCAGTGTTCCGGTGGTGGAGATGACGATGGAGCCTGGGGAATCGGTCTATACCCAGTCCGGCGGTATGGTATGGCAGAGCGACGGTTTTCGGATGGAGACCAATGCCAGAGGCGGTGTGCTGAAGGGGCTGGGACGGATGTTCAGCGGGGAGTCTTTCTTTATGGTGACCTATACTGCCCAGAGGCCGGAGAGCCAGATCGCTTTTGCTTCTACAGTGCCCGGCAGTCTGATCCCGGTGGATGTGGAGCAGCACAGGGGGATGGTGATTCAGAAGGGGGCTTTCCTCTGCGCAGAAACTACGGTGGAAACATCTGTGGTGTTTACGAAAAAGGTATCGGCCGGCTTTTTTGGAGGAGAGGGAATTATTCTCCAGAGCCTGTCGGGCAGGGGGAAGGCTTTTCTGGAAGTGGACGGTGATACTGTGGTGAAGATGCTGGCGCCGGGAGAGGTGTTTAAAGTGGACACAGGAAATGTGGTGGCCTTTGACCGGACGGTCTCCTATGAGGTGGAGACGGTAAAAGGGCTGGGCAATATCTTTTTCGGAGGAGAGGGCCTGTTTCTGACAAAACTGACAGGGCCCGGGCAGATTATCCTCCAGACCCTGAATTTTGCGGAATTTGCAGGCAGAATTGCTTCTGTGATACCGAAATCAAATAATTAGCGGGCAATCGGACAGCACCCTAATTTTTCCAGTAGATTCGCCACAGCCCCCAGGTCTCTGCGGTAAAGCCGGCCTGTTCCAGAGCTGCCATGGCGATGCCGTTGGAATACATGATGTAGATGCCGTTTTCATCTATTTCGTCAGGCAGGTTGAAGTGGTAGGGACCGTAGCTGTTGTCCCACTGGCGCTCTTCCAGCCACTGGTTCCACAGGGAAGGGTCCCGCAGCAGAGTATAGATATATGGATGAACCACGTTGTCATCATAGTTATCTACATAGATATCCCGCTTCTCGCCGGGGAATTTTTCATCAATATAATCCAGGATACTGATAAAGCTGTCGTTGAAATATTGCTGCGGATAAATATCCTCAGGATATATCTGGTAATAATAATGGGCGAAAAAGCAGAAGGACACCAGAAAAACGCAGATCCCTGCTGCCGGTACCAGCCGGTGCAGCCGCCTGCCGCATACCTGGAGGCCCTTTACGGTATAATAAAGGAGCGGAAAGTATATGGCGTTCAGCCGGTTGATGTTGGGGCCGGACATACACAGTCCTGTCAGCAGGAGTGTGAGAAACAGGAAGAGGACAAGTATGGTTTCCTGATCTGATTTTCCTCTCAGTCCCTTCCAGGCTTCCGTCAGGGCGGAGGCCAGCCCGATGATGAAGAAGGGGACAGCGATATAGTACAGAGTGCCGTAGGCGGCGAAGCCGTTGTAGGCCAGAAAATCATGGGAGAACAGAATATAGAAAATGTTCAGGTTCTCCGGGATATGGCGCAGAGACAGTTCACTGCCCCGGTACTCTGTCAGGATTGGGACGGAGAAAAAGGGCGTGGAAAAAGGCTCCAGGATGCCGGCGTTAAACGCGACGAACAGGAGCAGGGGCGCGGCCAGCACTGCCAGAGGCAGCAGGAAAGAGATGATCCTGCCGGGAGTCAGCCGCTTCCTCCAGAGCAGCCACAGGCCGGCAGCCGTCAGGAAGACCGGCAGGGCGGCAAAGGCAATGGCATAGGAATAGAGGGTGAGGCCGAAGGACAATCCTGCCAGCGCGTAGAGTCTCTTTTTCCCGGAAGAGGCGGCTGTCATCAGCAGATAGAGGGACATGACGGAGAAGCCCAGCATCAGGTTGCAGTCCAGACCCCATCGGGAGGCCATGAGAAAATAGGGACAGATGGTGATCAGAAGGCCCCCGGCCAGAGCTGCCTTCCTCCCCAGGGTGCGGCACAGGATCAGCATGCCGAATACCAGTGTCATCAGGCCGCCCAGCACAGCGGGCAGGCGGAATACTGTCGGAGAAAAATGGTTCAGCAGGCGGATGGCCGCTGCTGCCAGATAGGCATAGAGGGCGCTCTGGCCTGAGCCGTAATTGGTCAGGTAGACCGGCCAGGCCAGTCCATACCGGTCGGTACCCTGACGGGCCAGACAAAGAGCGTCGAAAGCCATCCCGGCCTCATCTACATGGATACCCCTGGGGATGGAGGAGAGCTGGTACAGGCGGGTGGCGAAAAATAGCAGGAATATCAGGGCGGCTGCCGCCGCGGTTGCGATAGATCGCTGTTTTTGTTTTGTCATGTGATACTTCCGTTCCTTTGCTGGATCTTTTTTATTATACTGAGTATATCATAATTCAAATATGAATGGAGGAGTTTTCGTTATTATGAAGGGAAAATTTAAACTGTCAGGGGTAATTGAAGTCCTGGTAACGCTGCTTCTGGCGTTTCTGATTTTTTGGGTGGAGCTGCCGCCCATTCATCCGAGAAGCCCGCAGTTCTGGATCTTTCTGGCAATGGTCCTGGTAATTGGCCTGATCGTTCATTTTGCTGCTGTGGCCTGGAGCGCTTTCCGGGCGGGGAGAAGCGTGAATATGGATCTGGGCTCCGCTTTGTCGGCTTTTTCTTCTCTGGGCAGGCCAATTAAGGTTGTGGTGGGGTTCATCGCGTTTGTGATTTTACTGCTGATTGTGGGAAACGTGATTGGCGCGCCGATTTTCAACGCTTCCCGTTACCGGGATCTGATTACGGTGACGGAGAGCGATTTTACCCAGGATGTGGCGGAAATTCAGATGTCACAGATTCCGGTGGTGGACCGGGACACAGCATCCCGCCTGGGCAGGCGGAAACTGGGTGAGATGTCGGATATGGTTTCCCAGTTTGAGATCGAGGAAGATTATACTCAGATTAATTATCAGGGTGTGCCCTATCGTGTGACGCCTCTGACTTACGGTGATCCCATTAAATGGTTTTATAACCATTCCGAGGGGCTGCCGGCCTATATCACAGTCAATATGGTTACACAGGAGACCGAACTGGTGCGGCTGGAGGAAGGAATGAAATATTCCCGCGGCGAACTGTTCTTCCGGAACATTTACCGGTATCTCAGATTCCGCTATCCTACCAAGATTTTCGATGAGATTTCTTTTGAAATCGACGAGGAAGGAACACCCTGGTGGGTTGCGTCCACTGTGTGTTACCGGATCGGCCTGTGGAGCGGAAAGGATATTGATGGAGCTGTCCTGGTAAATGCTGTTACAGGTGACTGTGTCTATTATGATGTGGCAGATATTCCCTCATGGGTAGACCAGGTCTATGATTCGGATATGATTGTCAAGCAGATGAATGACTATGGAAAATATCAGTCGGGATTTTTCAATTCCATTATCGGACAGCGGGGCGTTCTTCAGACAACGGAGGGGTACAATTACCTGGCGATCGGCGATGATGTATGGCTGTATACCGGCATGACTTCTGTGCTCAGCGATGAATCAAACACCGGATTCATCCTGTCCAACCTGCGGACGAAAGAGACCAGATATTATGTGGTGCCGGGCGCAGAGGAATTTTCTGCCATGGAGTCAGCACAGGGTCAGGTACAGCATTTAAATTATGTGGCGACTTTTCCGCTGCTGCTGAATATCGCCAATCGTCCGACTTACTTTATGTCACTGAAAGATGAGGCCGGCCTGGTGAAAATGTATGCATTTGTGGATGTAGAGCAGTACCAGATCGTAGGAACCGGTTCTACCGTGGATGCTGCCCGGGCAGACTATGCCGCAAAGCTGTCGGGAGAGACGGGCATTGCCCAGAGCGGAGAATCGGCAGAGATTACCGGACGGATTCAGGATATTTCCGCGGCAGTGGTGGATGGGAATTCCGTCTATTACTTCATGCTGGATGGAGATTCCGCTGTTTATACTGCTGAAATCACGATATCAGAGCAGCTGCCTTTCTGCCGTCCGGGAGATCAGGTGACGCTGCGGTATGTGGACGGCGGAACAGTACGACAGGTAATGGAACTGCGTACGGAAAATTAGGCAGTTTAAACAAAAATAGAAAAATTACTGTCAGGTAGTAGACTTTCTGTGAAAAGTATGTTAATATGCTAATATATCAGTTGGGGAAAATATATAAAATATTACAGAAAATCCCAGTGATATTATACAATTCATATCAGAAAGCGTTCGGCAGAGGAAAACAGACTGTTTTCTTCGCTGTGGCTTTAATAATGACGAAAGTCAAATTTATAGGAAAAGGAGAGCAGAGAAATGAAAAAGTTGAGAAGTGTCGCTGCGTTATGTCTGGCATTGATTATGGCACTGTCTATGACAGCGTGCAGCAGCCAGGAAACTTCCGAGACCACAGCTGCGGCTGAAACTACAGCAGCAGAGACTACAGCGGCTGCAGAGGAAACCACAGCAGCTGCAGAGGAAACTACAGCAGCAGAAGGAGAGACAGAAGCAGCCGATGGAACTGAGGCAGCAGCGACAGGGGACTGGCCGACAGGACAGGGCTATGTCATCGGCTTCAGCAACTCATTTAACGGCAACAGCTACAGACAGTCCATGGAGGCTTATCTGCAGCAGGCAGCTGACGAGCTGATCGCAACCGGAACCATCAAAGAGGTGATCTTCGCTGAGTCCAACCAGAACAACAGCACACAGGTACAGCAGATCGAGAACTTCATCATTCAGGGTGTTGACGCGATCATCATCGATCCCGGTTCTGCTTCCGCGCTGGACGGCGCAATTCAGGAGGCTTCTGACGCAGGGATCCCCTGCATCATCATCAATGACGGTCCGGTTACCTCCACAGCAGACCTGTGCTATCAGATCAATTTCGACCTGACAGAGATGACCAAGACACTGACAGAGTATGTATGCGAGCAGATGGGCGGCGAAGGCAACCTGATCGAGTTAAGAGGTACAGCAGGAACCGAGTCTGACAGACAGATGCATGAAGGCGTTCTGCAGGGTCTGGAGAGTTATCCGGATGTAACTGTTGTAGCGGAGATCTACACAGACTGGACAGGCTCCAAGGCACAGTCCGAACTGGCTTCCGTACTGCCTACACTGGATGAAGTAGACGGCGTGGTAACCCAGGGCGGTGACTCCTATGCGGCAGTTCAGGCGTTCCAGACAGCCGGAAGAGATATCCCGGTAATCGCCGGCGACAACAGAGGATATTTCCTGAAATGGTGGGCAAATGAAGCACCCGAAGGATACGACACCTTATCCGCTTCTTCCAACACATGGACCGGTGCTGCCGGCATCTATGTAGCGGTTGATATTCTGGACGGCGTTGATGTTCCGAAGGAAATGACCCATCCGATCGCTTATGTGACGAAGGATGATGTACAGAATTACGCAGATATGGACGATGAGGGAATCGGATGCCCTACATATGACCGGGCTTGGGTTGCTGAGAATCTGTATCAGTAATCTGTAAATGTAATTTCAGAAACGATATTTTTGAGGGGATGCTGAAGGGTGTTTCGGCATCCCCCTATTTAAGAACAGCTTTGACAAATAAAGGGTATGCCTGTGTACTTCAGGCAGCCGACTGAGAAAGGAATGTGTCTGGTAATGGAAAAGAATTATATTGACGTTCTGAATGAAATTTTAAAGGATGAGACAAAAATAGTGGATCTGTCCTACACCATGGAAGAAAATATGCCGGTATGGCCGACGCATGCCAGATACGGCTCCGATGTGTATGAATCCTGGGATTACGGTGACGCGGCGATTCACTCCCGAATCACCCTGGGTGAGCATACAGGCACCCATATTGACGCGCCGAAGCATTTTATCAAAGGCGGGACACCGATTGATGAACTGGATGTAAAGCGTCTGATGGGAAGAGGCGTTATGATTGACGCTACAAATATTGCGCCCAGAGCAGTGCTTCCTCTGGAGCAGATTAAAGACTTTGAACAGAAGAATGGCGAAATCCGTAAAGGAGACATCATTCTGATCCGCTTTGGCTGGGATGATAAATATGCGCTGCAGCCCAACGGCGCCGCGTTTTTAAATGACTGGCCGGGCCTGAGCAAAGAGGCAGCGGAGTATTTTGTAGAAAAGGAAGTATCTGCGGTGGGCTGTGACGCGCTGGCGCTGGATGCTTTCGGCTGTGATGTGAATGTGTCCCATGTGGCGCTGCTGGGACATGGCATTCCTATTCTGGAAAACCTAACCAATCTGTCCAAACTTCCGGTATTTTCCTATGTCATTGGACTGCCGAACAAATTCAAGGGCGGATCAGGTTCACCAATCAGAATGATCGCATTCATTGCTTAAAATAAAACGGAGATTCGAGAGAAAAGGAAGTGACAGGAAGATGAAAGTACAGGAAAATCAGACGCCCTACATGGAACTGACGGATATTGATAAAACCTTCGGTATTACCAGAGCCCTGCAGGGTGTTACGCTGAAGCTGTACGCAGGTGAGGTTATCGGTCTGGTCGGCCCCAACGGCGCAGGCAAGTCTACACTCATGAAGATTATAACCGGCGTTCTTTCTCCTACCAAGGGTTCTATTAAGGTAGAAGGAAAAGAAATGAGTGAAAAATACGGCGCAAAAGAGGCGAAAGAAGCAGGCATCGCCTGTGCTTACCAGGATTTGTCTTTGTGTACGAATCTGAATGTATACGAAAATTTTGCCCTGCTGAATGTAGACCACAAGATTATCAGTAAGATGGGGTGGAGAAAAGAGGCTCAGAAAAATGCGCAGGAGCTGCTGGAGAAATATTTCCCGAATAATGGAATTAACGTGTTAAGCTCCATCGAAAAACTGACTCTGGCGGACCGCCAGATTGTGGAGATCTGCAAAACGCTGATGACAGATAATCTGAAGGTTCTGATTCTGGATGAACCTACATCTGCCCTCTCGACTGATAAAGCCAGACAGCTCCATGAAGTGGTACATAAATTAAGTGCCCAGGGTGTGGCGGTTATTTATATTTCGCATAAACTGGACGAGATCCAGCTGGTATCGGACAGAATAGTAATGATGCGCAACGGTCAGATTACCGGTGAATTTGACGCCAGAGAAATCGATACAGATGAGCTGGTAGAGAAAATGGGCGGGGAGAAGAAGAACCGGGAGCAGAGAACGGAAAGCGCAGAAAATGTTCTGAAAGAAAAAATGGTAGAAGTGGACAGTCTGAACAGCGGTATGCTGAAAGATATCCATATGTATGTTAATAAAGGCGAGATCGTGGGCATCTCAGGTCTGGTTGGTTCCGGACAGACGGATTTGCTGAATGCTATTTTCAGAGCGCACAAAAAGCCCGGTGTTAAAACGAAGGAGGGCGTTCTGGTAAACGGCTCTATCGCTTATGTCAGCGGAGACCGTTCGAAAGAGGGCGTATTTCAGCTGTGGGATATTGAAGACAATATTCTGATTGCCAACCTGGATCAGGTAAAGGAAAAAGGACTGCTGAGCCGCAAAAAATCTGACAGTCTGGCACAGCATTGGTACGATAAGCTGAAATTCCGGGCAGAAGGCATTCACAGCCCGATTATGTCATTAAGCGGCGGTAATCAGCAGAAGGCGCTGATTGCCAGAGGGATCGCTTCCGGCGCAGATTTGATTATTCTCAATGATCCGACAGCCGGCGTTGATATTGAGACAAAACAGGAGATCTACGGCCTGCTGGATGAGGCGAAGAAGGAAGGAAAATCCATTATTCTGTACAGCACAGAGGACAGTGAGATCGAGATCTGCGACCGGGCTTACATCATGCATGAAGGTGTGATTGCGGAGGAACTGAAAGGGAACGATATTACGGTTTCCAATATCGTCACAGCATCTTTTAAAGATGTGGGAAAAGCAAAGACAACCGCGGAAACCGAAAAGAAAGAAAATGTGGCGGCGCGTATTCTGAAGGCGCCTACGACCCTGCCGATCCTCACGCTGATTGTCATGATTTTTGCCAACGCCTCCATGAACCGGAACCTTCTGTCCTATATGGGCTTTGAGATGCTGGTAGGCTCTGCAGTGCCGCTGGTATTTGTCGCGCTGTCACAGATGTTTATTGTGGTAGCCGGCGATATCGATATGGGAAACGGAACGGCGATTGGTCTGGTTAATGTACTGTTTGGCGTTGTATATACCGGCAATCCGCTGGTTGGCATCATCGGCATGATTATCTTTGTGGCGGCGTATATCGGGATGGGCGCGCTGATTCATATCCGCCGTATTCCTGCGATTGTGGTTACCCTGGGCGCCCAGTATATCTGGCTGGGTGTGGCGCTGGTGCTCTGCCCCACGCCGGGAGGCTACTGTCCGGAATGGTTTATGGCCTTTTACGATTTCGCCTTTCCGCTGCTTCCCATGCCTGTGGTGATCAGCCTGGCGGCAGGCGTGATTTGCTGGTATATCCTGAAACGGTCCAAATACGGCATGGTGCTGCGGGGAATCGGAAATAACCCTGTGTCTGTGGAACGTTCCGGATGGTCTTATATGACAGCCCGGCTGACCAACTATGGGATAGCCGCGGTTCTGCTGATTCTGTCGGGTATGTCCTTCACTGCTGTCTGCCGGAGCGCAGATGCCAACGGCGCCACCACATATCAGATGCTGAGTATTGCGACGATTATTCTGGGCGGCTGTGAGATGTCAGGAGGAAAGGTCGTACCTATGGGTGTTGCGGCAGGCGCGGTTGCGATGACATTTATTACGACCCTGCTGACCTCCCTGCGTATTAATTCCAATTTCCAGACAGCTGTAACCGGCGGCATTCTGATTGCGGTGCTGGCGATTAAGCTGATCAGCCACAGAAAGGAGGCTGCGAAATAATGAAAGCAAAACAGTGGATTGAAAAAAACAGTTTTATCTGGCCTCTGGTGGGCACAATTATATTATGGATCATGGTGGTGGCGGTTTCGGGCAGATTCTCTGTCAGCCAGCTGTTTTCCTGTGCTACGCTGGCCAGCTTTTCTCTGATGCTGGGTCTGGGACAGACCATCGTCATCACCAGCGGCGAGGGCGCTATCGACCTGTCGGGCACCTATGTGCTGACGCTGGCGGCTTACATCTCCTGTACCGTTATGAATCAGAACATTTTCCTGGGTATTCTGGCGGCGGTGGCAGCCGGTGCGGTAGTAGGCTTTATTAACGGTGTGATTAACATATATCTGAAAGTACCGGCTATGATTACCACATTGGCTACCGGTTATATCGTATTTACCATCGTCCTGATTGCGGCGCCTCATATGAATACGCTGCCCAACAGTACTTTTGTAAAATTTATTAATACAAATTTCGGCGGACTGACAGTAATGACGCTGATCTGTCTGGCGGTCAGCGCCCTGCTGGCAGTGCTGCTGTATAAAACGAAGTTTGGAAAGAATCTCCATGCAGTAGGGCAGAAAAGAGAGGCGGCAAAGTATGCGGGAATCTCTGTTCCTGCAACTGTCATTGCTACGTTTACCCTGGCGGGAGCCATCGCCGGTTTCGCGGGCGTTCTGTGCGGCGCCTATATCGGCGGCGCGTTTCAGGATATGGGAACCTCCTATTTCCTCCCTGCCGTAGCTGCGGCTCTGGTAGGCGGTACGCTGGCCTCCGGCGGACGCTCCAGCGTTCTGGGCGTTGTGTTCGGCGCGCTGATGATGTCTTTTATGACTACGTTTCTGAATGCCGCAAATCTGGCTCCAGGTCTGCAGCGTCTGATTCAGGGAGCGGTTCTGGTTCTGATTCTGGTGGCCTCTGTGTCTAAAAAGGATTAACTTTGGAAAAGATTAGAACTGAATTTGCTGGAACAGATTGACAAGATGCACAAAAATTTTGTATGATGGAGGTGTACATTTCACATGAAAGCAGTACAGATTGAGAAGCCGATGACGCTGAAGATTGTGGATATGGATAAGCCGGTGATCACAGAGCATGATAATGTTCTGGTAAAAATAAAGGCTGCCGGAATCTGCGGCTCAGATGTAGGCATCTATCATGGAACGAATGCTGCCGCGACCTATCCCCGGGTGATCGGGCATGAGATGGTAGGCGAGGTGGTGGAAACAGGGTCCAATGTCACTCATGTCAAAGTGGGCGACCGCGTTATTATTGACCAGGTGGTGAACTGCGGCCATTGCTGGGCATGCAGAAAGAACCGGGGCAATGTATGTGCCAATCTCCAGGTGCGGGGTGTTCATATCGACGGAGGCTACCGGGAGTATATGGCGGTTCCGGAGTCGGATGTATACCTTTTGCCGGACAGTCTTTCTTATGAAGATGCAGTCATGATTGAGCCTACCACAATTGCGATTCAGAGCTGTTCCAGAGCGGAACTGTGTGCAGAGGACACTCTTCTGATTCTGGGATGCGGCGCGCTGGGCAGCAGCATCCTGAAGATCGCCCGCCTGAGCGGCGCGAAGATTATTGTCGTTGATGTGGTGGACGAAAAGCTGAAGGAAGCGCTGCAGAACGGCGCGGACTATGCCATTAATCTGGCGAAGGAAGATGTGGTGGCGAAAGCGAGAGAGTATACAGAAGATGGATATGGCCCTACCGTTTCCATCGATGCGGTATGCAACAAGACTTCTCTGGCGACGCTGCTGGAGCTCACAGGCAATGCGGGCCGTGTGATTACAATGGGATTCTCAATTGACCCCACTGAGATTACCCAGTTTAAGGTAACGTCCAAAGAGTTGGATATCAGGGGTTCCCGGCTGCAGAACAAGAAATTTCAGGAGGCGCTGGATCTGATTCATGAAGGAAAACTGGATCTGACGGGAAGCATCTCTCATCGTTTCCATTTTCTGGACGCACAGAAGGCGTTTGATTTTGTGGACAGTAAAGATCCCAGCATCCGCAAGATTGTTTTGACCTTTGACTGATACAGGAAAGTTCATGTTGGTATATCAGAGAAATCCCGTTTTAAGCGTCAGAACAATCGGGGAGAGAGTATATCAGATTCTGCGGAAAAATATTATAGATTTGGACCTGATACCGGGACAGGTTCTGAATATGAAGGATATTGCAGAAGAGCTGCATGTCAGCCGGTCTCCGGTGCGTGACGCGATTCTGAAGCTGAACGAAGAGGGGCTGGTGGACTGTATTCCCCAGAAGGGAACCACTGTATCCAGAATTGATATGGGACGGGTGCAGGAGGAGCGTTTCATCCGTCACAGTCTGGAGGAAAAAGTATTGCGTATCTGCCTGCGGCGTGATATGACGCCGTACCAGGAACGGTTTAATGAAATATTAAACCGTCAGAAACGGTATATTCATACAGATCGTTACCGGGAGTTCCTGGATTATGATGACTTGTTCCATCAGGTGTTCTTCCAGGCGGCGGAGAAGGAATTCAGCTGGGGCATCATCCAATACGCCGCGGGACATTACCGCCGGATCAGGCTGATGAGCCTGTGGAATGAGACGATCACGGAAAACGTCTATCTCCAGCATACGGAAATGCTCCGCGCGCTGCGCAGCCGGGAAATAGACAGGCTGCTGGAGCTTTTTAAGGAGCACTGTTATAAGCTGAGACGGGAAAAAATCGATATGATGAAGCAGTATCCTGATTATTTTAGCGGGCTTTAGGCAAGAATTCCCGGTCCTGACCGGGCTGGGATGCATTGCATAAAACACATTTCACACTGTTAGTGGATCAAATAAACAGGTAAAGGAAAGGTGAAAACATGAAACTGAACAATGAAGCTCTGAAAGACAGAGCAGCATGGGAAGCTGGCGGATTTGTACTGCCCAAATTCGACAGAGAGAAAGTTGCTGAGGAAACCAGAAAGAATCCGGAATGGGTTCACTTCGGCTGCGGAAATATCTTCCGGGCATTCCCTGCGGCGCTGCAGCAGAAACTGCTGGACAACGGCGACGCAAAGACCGGCATTATCGCGGCAGAAGGCTATGACTATGAGATTATCGAGAAGGCTATGAAGGCTCAGGATAATCTGTGTCTGGCTGTTACCTTAAAGGCAAACGGAACCATCGACAAGACTGTCATTGCCAGTGTTGTGGAATCTGTTACCGTAAACAGCGAGAACGAAAAGGATTTCAGCCGTCTGAAGGAAATTTTCAGAAACAAATCTCTGCAGATGGTCAGCTTTACCATCACAGAGAAGGGCTACAGCATTGTAAACGGCAAGGGCGAGCTGCTTCCTGATGTTCAGGATGATTTCGCTGCCGGCCCGAAGGCGCCCAAGAGCTATATCGGCAAACTGGTTGCTCTGGTATATGAGAGATACATGAACGGCAAGCTGCCCCTGGCTCTGGTCAGCATGGATAACTGCTCTCATAACGGAACCAAGCTGTATGAGGCAGTAAACGCGTTCTCCAAGAAATGGGTGGAGAACGGATTGGTGGATGCGGGATTTGATGAATACATTAATTCCGATTCTGTATCTTTCCCCTGGAGCATGATTGACAAGATCACACCCAGACCGGATGAAAGCGTTAAGAAGATGCTGATCGAGGCGGGCTTCGATGATGTAGAACCTGTGATCACATCCAAGAATACTTATGTAGCTCCTTTCGTAAACGCAGAGGAATCTCAGTATCTGGTAATTGAGGACAAATTCCCCAACGGAAGACCTGCGCTGGATAAGGTTGGCGTGATCTTCACAACCAAAGAGACTGTGGACAAAGTAGAAAAGATGAAGGTGTGCACCTGCCTGAATCCTCTTCATACAGCACTGGCTGTATTCGGATGCCTGCTGGGCCATACCCATATCTATAAAGAGATGGAAGATCCGGAGCTGAAGAAGCTGGTAGAAATCGTGGGCTATAAGGAAGGCCTGCCGGTAGTAGTAGATCCCGGCATCATCCGTCCCATCGATTTCATCGATGAAGTGCTGAAGGTAAGAATTCCGAATCCCTTCATGCCGGATACCCCTCAGAGAATTGCGTGCGATACTTCACAGAAACTGTCCATCCGTTTCGGTGAAACCATCAAAGCTTATGAGGCAAGAGAAGATCTGTCTGTAGACGATCTGAAGCTGATTCCTCTGGTACTGGCGGGATGGTGCCGTTACCTGATGGCAATCGATGATGAAGGCAAGGCTTTTGAATTAAGCCCCGATCCGATGCTGCCTGAGGTTTGCCCTGTTGTGAAGGATATCAAGCTGGGCGACAAGGGACCTTTCGGAGAAATTCTGAAACCGATCCTGTCCAGCCAGAAGATTTTCGGTGTGGATCTGTACGCCATCGGCATGGCAGACAAAGTTGTAAACTATTTCACCGAGCTGGTAGCCGGCCCCGGCGCAGTACGCGCGACACTGAAGAAATACGAGGCATAAGAGCCGATGTAAAAACAGGCCCCTGTTATATGCAGGGGCCTGTTTCATCGCATCACGGGCATGCCGCCAGTGTGTGGTAAGAAACCGTGTCATCTAATGTATGTCTTATGGAATACCGGACATCTGCTATATTTTTTCAAAGTGGTCTACGTTGAGGACGAAAATAGTGGCTCCGCCTACGTCGACTGTAACGGGATAATTCATATAGGCGCCGTCTACTCCTGCGATAGGGCCGCCGTTGTAGACGATTTTCTTATGCTCTCCGCAGCTTTCCTTTATGACTTCGATGGCCTGACTGACCAGTTCATCCTGGGTTCCAACAATCAGTGTTGTGTTGCCGGAACGCAAAAATCCGCCGGAAGTAGACATTTTTGTGACAGAGAAGCCGTGTTGCGTTAAATCTTCAATCACAGCATTTCCATCCTCTTTCCGTACAATCGCATAAACCAGTTTCATAATACAGGCCCCCTTTATAAAATAAATTTGTTATTCTTTATCACACAATTCGTTTGTTTTCTCTATTATACAATTTATTATCTGAATATCAAGTGATTTATCTATTATTTAACACAAAGTTAATAGCTGCATTTGTATTTCCCAAGACTGATTTTATAAAATCAATCGCATCAGAATACAGTCATATGCCTGATCCGATAAAACGAAACAGACCGGAAAATATATACTTTATTGACCAGACACAATTGTTGATTTTTCTGCATATGCTGTAACAATGAGCCGCACTGAGGTGAGTGGTTTTGGATTGCAGACAGATCATTACGTCAGAGGAGTATGGTGATTTTATTCTTCCCCGGAATCTGGTGGGGATTAATGAACTGAGTTTTCCTGTGGACTGTGAGCTTCAGGTAAATGAAGCTTATAAAATTGCGTATGCAAAGCTGCCTGAGAACCGGCAGATTTCCCTGGAGGATGCGGGGTATTCGGCGATTCCCAAGCTGTTCGGGCTGATGGATACAGACAGTATGGAGCAGGCGGGGATCCTGCAGGTGCTGAATCAGCCGGGTCTGGCGTTATCAGGGCGGAATGTGCTGGTGGGAATGATAGATACTGGGATTGATTACACGCATCCCGCTTTCCGTAATCCGGACGGAACCACCAGAATTTTATCCATATGGGATCAGACGCTGACGGATGAGCAGGCTCCTTCGTATGTGCGGTACGGAAAAATATTTCAGCAGAGTGATATTGATGAAGCGCTGCGGGGAGAGAATCCCTATGAGATTGTGGAGAGCCGTGATGAAAATGGCCACGGTACCTTTCTGGCGGGAATCGCTGCGGGCAGTCCTGAGGAGGACGGCAGTTTTACGGGGGCGGCGCCTGGAGCGTCTCTGGCAGTGGTGAAGCTGAAACCGGCAAAAAGGTATCTGCGGGATTTTTTTCAGATCCGGGAGGATGCTTTGGCATATCAGGAAAATGACATTATGCTGGGACTGGTTTATCTTCTGGTTCTGGCCTATACTCTGAAAATGCCTGTGGTGATCCTGTTGGGTCTGGGAAGCAACAGCGGCACTCACAGCGGTTATTCGCCGCTGTCCTCTGTAATCAGATGGGCGGCGGATAAGCCGCAGGTGGTCGTGGTGACAGCGGCAGGCAATGAGGCCGGGCGTCAGCACCATTTTCAGGGACGGATAGAGGCGGAAGCGGCATGGCAGGATGTGGAAGTGCGGGTAGGGGAAGGGGAGCGGGGATTCTCGATGGAAATCTGGGCCGAGGCTGCGGAAGCTTATGCCATTTCTCTGACTTCTCCTTCCGGCGAAGTGATCCCGCCCATTTCGCCCAGATTCGGAAGGAGTCAGGAATTGTCTTTTATTTTCGAACAGACCAGGGCTTACGTGGATTATGAGATTGTTCATTCCGCCTCCGGGCAGTTTCTTATTCTGATTCGTCTTTTTCAGCCTACGCCGGGGCTGTGGAACTTCCGTCTGTATAACACGAATTTTCTGACGGGCACCTATCATATCTGGCTGCCGATTGAAGGCTTTGTGGAGCCGGATACAGTGTTTTTGCAGGCAGATCCCTATGTTACGCTGACGGTGCCGGCTGCTGCCCAGGGGAGCATGGTAATCTGCTGTTATGACCATCGCAATGGGAGCCTGTATCTTCATTCCAGCCGGGGGTTTACGCCGAATCAGGCTGTTAAGCCGGATCTGGCGGCGCCGGGAGTAAATGTATATGGCCCCAGGGCGGGCGGCGGCTATACATCCAGAACCGGAACCAGTGTGTCCGCCGCCCATGCGGCCGGTGCCTCCGCCCTTCTGCTGGAGTGGGCAGTGGGACGCAGGAACCAGCTGAATATGAATTCTGCTGAGGCTACAGCCTATTTTATCCGCAGCGCCCGGAGAAATCCGGCTCTGACGTACCCGAACAGAGAATGGGGATATGGAATGCTGGATTTATATGGCGTATTTGAACAGATGGCGGAGGGCAGGTTTTGAAGGCCTGCGGCGGAGGGAATAGACCTTGAAAAATACAGGGGATTGTGTTAAGGTGTAAGAGAAAAATTACGTAGAACGGGGGCCTGCCATATGCGGATTAATATTGCCTTTCCGGTTTTGGACGAAGAACTGCGTCTGGAAAAGGGAATCAGGAAAACACTCAGATTTCTGGATAAACATCATATAGAAAATTGTATTCTGACAATCGTTGACAACGGATCTACGGACAGGACGCCAAAGATTGCACAGGCACTGTGCAGGGAGGACAGCAGGGTGAGGTGCATTTCTCTTCCGGAGAAGGGTTTCGGACTGGCGTTTCAGGCGGCGATTCAGGAAAATGACTGTGATATTCTGGGATATATGGATGTGGACCTGTCTACGAAGCTGAAACATTTACTGACTGTGATAAAAATATTCGAGAAATATCCCTGGGTGCAGATCGTGAAGGGGAATCGTCTGGATTCCAGATCTGTGATCATCGGCAGAAAGCCCCTGCGTGAAATGACTTCCAGGGGGCTGGATCTGCTGGTTCGTGCGGCTTTCGGCACGAAGATCCGTGATACTATGTGCGGATTCCAGTTTTTCCGAAAGGAAGCGGTGGATATTCTGGCAGGACTGTCCAGTACGGATAAGGGGTGGTTCTACTGTGCGGAGCTGCTGCTGCGGGCGGACCGTCTCCACATGCCGGTGAAGGAGATTCCGGTGATCTGGGAGGATGATTATAACACCACAGTTCATGTGGGAAGTACGGTGATGAATTATCTGGAAAGAATCGCTTTCCTGAGAAAAGATATCAGAAAAATGAGGTATTAACTGGTGGAACGTTACGATAGAGTCATACTGGGGGCCGGTATGTACGGACTGTACGGGGCAGGGCGTCTGGCAGAGAAAGGATACCGGGTTTTGGTGATCGATGTGGAGAAGGAGCCTTTTTCCCGAGGCTCCTATATCAATCAGGCCAGGCTGCATAATGGTTACCATTATCCCCGTTCATATACCACCGCTTTTAAATCGGCGGGTTATTTCTCCCGGTTCATGGAGGATTTTGGGGAAGCATGTGTGAACACGGATTTTACCCAGATCTATGCTATCGCCCGGGAGTACAGCTGGACCAACAGCAGACAGTTTGAGAAGTTCTGCGCTAATCTTCATGTTCGCTGTGAACGTATGCTGACGGAGAAATACTTTAATTCCAGTACAGTTGAGGCGGCCTACCTGACCCATGAATACAGCTTTGATGCCAGACTGCTGTCTGACTGTCTGAGCCGGAAAGCCGAGGCGTTGGGATGTGCATTTGCGATGGGGCAGCCGCTGAAGGAGATCCGGCGGGAGAACAGGGAATTTCTGATTGTTCTGGGGAACGGAAGAGAGATTCAGACCCCTTTTATATTAAATGCCACCTATGCGGGAACCAATGAGATCCACAGGATGATGGGTTATGAGATGCTGCCGATTAAATATGAGCTGTGTGAGGTGATTCTGTGCCACGTGTCGAAGCAGCTGGAGAATGTGGGCCTGACTGTGATGGACGGGCCTTTCTTTTCCATTATGCCTTTTGGCCGTACCGGCCTTCATTCGATTACCACGGTATCCCGGACGCCCCATCTGACTTGCTATGATCCGCTGCCTTCTTTCCCCTGCCAGAAGCAGTCTGAAACCTGCAGACCGGAACAGGCGGATAACTGCAATCGGTGCCCCTTCCGGCCTCAGTCAGCATTTAAGGAGATGTATCAGATCGCCAGAAAGTACATGCGGGAGGATATCACGATTTCCTATGTAGAGTCGCTGTTTACGTTAAAACCGATCCTGAAGGCCTCGGAGATCGATGATTCCAGGCCGACGATCATACGGCAGTACAGTCAGGCGCCGGACTTTTATACAGTATTTTCCGGGAAGATTAATACCATGTACGATCTGGATCAGATTCTGGAATAAGGGAGGACGCTGTGAAATATTTGTATGAGAATTATGTGTCTGTGGTGGCGGTGATATCCGATGACGCAGACATTATTTTGAAAAAGATCGATCAGCTGGATCAGGTTATGCGGGAGAATTTCCGATATTATGAATATGTCTTTGTGGACAACCATTCCGCGGACGGGTCTCTGGAGGTGCTGAAAGGCATGGACCAAAAGTGCACTATCGTAGAGCTGGCAAAGAAGCATAAGCTGCCGCAGGCAGTGATGGCGGGGATAGACTGCGCGATCGGGGATTATATATTTGAAATCGAGGATCTGCGGGTGGATATTGATTTTCGTCTGCTGATGGATATGTATGAGACCTGTCAGCAGGGAAATGATTTCGTCTTTCTGACTCCCAGAAGTTCCAGGAGCGCATCCAGGGTTTTTTACCGAATCCTGAACCAGCAGCTGCGGTATTCTGCCGGCGGAGAAATCACCTCATCGGTGTGTATCCTTTCTTCGCGGCGGGGACAGAATAAGGTGGCGGACATGGGAGACTATATCGTGAATCGAAATGTGGCGTATGCGGCTGCCGGGCTGAATTATGCTCATGTGGAGGCGGATATCGATTACCGCAACCGGCGGGGTGCCCTGTCCAATGTGAATTTTATGATGGACACCTTTATCTTTTATACTGATCTGGTGATTCGGATGCTGAGCGCGGCGGCGGCGGTATTTCTGATAATTTCCGTCTGTATCGGCATATACAGTGTGCTGTCCTATATTTTTGAGGATATCACGCCGGGGTGGACATCTACGATTATGTTTATCAGCTTTGGCTTCACCGGCCTTTTTGCCATTCTGGCAGTGGTGTCTAAGTATCTGGATCAGATCCTGAAAAATACATCTCATTCCAAACAGTATGTATTCAGGGATTTTATTAAGAAGTAGAGGGTTGCTATGGAAGAGAGAATCAGCAGAATTGATTTAAAACGAAATGTGACGGCTCACTGGGAAGAATATCAGGAGGCCATCAGCAATGTGATGAGAGAGACCGCTTTTTCCGGCGGAAAGTACGCTGATCAGTTTGACAGAGAATTTGCCGCTTACTGCGGCGTAAAAGGGTGCAGCGGTGTAAATAACGGTACATCGGCCCTTCATTGTGCTATGCTGGCTTTGGGCATAGGACCGGGAGATGAGGTGATCGTGCCGGCCAATACCTATATTGCCACTGCCTGGGGCGTTACCTATACAGGGGCGGTTCCGGTGTTCGTGGACTGTACTGCAGATACGTGGGAACTGGATCCGGACCTGATTGAGGCGGCAGTGACGGAGCGGACAAAAGCTATTATCGGGGTTCATCTGTATGGCCAGCCTTTTGAATTTAACCGGGTGAAGGAGATTGCCGACCGCTATGGGCTGTATGTGGTGGAGGATTGTGCGCAGGCCCATGGTGCCCTGTATGAAGGCAGAAAAGCAGGAAGTCTCGGAGAGATGGGATGCTTTAGCTTCTATCCGGGGAAGAATCTGTATGCATTCGGCGAGGGGGGTTGTGTCACTTCGGATAATGAAGACTATATTCGTCATATTAATCGTCTGAAAAACCAGGGCTGTGATGTGCGGTATTATCATGACGAGGTGGGCTATAATATGCGTTTAGAGGGAATACAGGGAGCGGTGCTCAGTGTTTCCCTGAAATATCTGGATGAATGGACTCAGCGCCGGATTGAGATCGGAAACCGCTATCTGCGGGAAATTCAAAATCCTCTGATTCAAATGCAGTGCCATCCTGAGAATACCCAGACCGTATTTCATTTGTTTGTTGTGACGACGCCGGACCGGGAGCGGTTTATGAAGCATATGGAGGAAGCGGGGATTTACTGTGACATGCATTATCCGGTTCCCTGTCATCTCCAGAAAGCCTATGCCGGGCTGGGTTACCGCCGGGGGGACTGTCCCAATGCGGAATATCTGGCAGAGCACTGTAATTCTCTGCCCATGTATCCGGAACTGACAGAGGAAGAAATCCTGCGGGTGATCGAGGCCTGCAACAGTTTTAAAGGGTGACGGCAGAGATGATTTTGTTCAGGAAAAGAGCGGGGGAGAGCCACAGTGAACTGGCCTACCGGACTCTCCGGGAAAATATCATGCAGATACAGATGGAACCGGGGTCGATTATCAATGAAATCCAGCTGGCTGAAGAGATGAAGATCAGCAGAACTCCTGTCCACGAAGCGGTGGGCCGGCTGCGGGAAGAACGGCTGATTGAGGTAATCCCCCGGCGCCAGTCCAGGGTGGCTTTGCTGGATGTCTCTTATATCAATGAGGGCTTTTTCATGCGGTGCACCATGGAACCGGCGGTACTCAGAGCAGCCGCGGGGAACCTGAGCGCCAGCCAGGTAAGTGAATTGCGGCAGAATCTGGAACACCAGAAACGGATTCTGGACGGGACAGCAGGAGAGCCTCTTCTGAATTTCTTTATATATGACGATGAATTTCATAAGAGTATCTATCTGGCGGCAAATAAAAAGAATATTTATGATTCCGTGAGCCGTGTGATCTCCCATATGGACTGGATCCGCTATCTGGTAACCGCTCTGGGCGGTTATGATGAGGGACATATCAGCTTCCAGAACCATCAGGAGATCTTCAATATGCTTTTATTCGGCGTGCCGGCAGCTTTTCCGCTGGAACAGTTTATCCATGACCATATGGTAGGATTTCGGCGATATCTGCCCCGTCTGATGGAAGAGTATCCTCATTATTTTCATATGTAATCTGTGAACTGGTTATTGTCCTTCCTGAAGCTGCCGGATCAGCTGCGGAAGTTCCTGCATATTCTGCAGGACGCAGGTGGCGTGGGCAGCCTCGAAAACATTTCGGGCTTTCCGGCAGGCGGCTTCTTTGCCTGCCTGGCTGAGGGCTTCATATTCTGCCTGACTCAGTCCCATAACAGAACTGCCTTCGATGACGCCTACAGAGATCATCCCGGCATTCAGACCTTCCTGAATATCCGCTACGGTGTCGCCGACTTTTATGGCTTCTGCCACAGAGGGGATGCGGAGTTTTTTCAGATTTTCGAAAATCATATAAGGCCAGGGACGTCCGATGTTATCCACTGCATTGGGAGAGTACCAGCAGTCAGGCTGATAGCCCTGCGCCTTTGCTGCCGGAACAACGACTTCCATCATTTCATCAGTATATCCGGTGGTAGAGCCGATTCGGATGCCCTGTTCCCTGAGAGCCGCTGCAGTCTGCAGCACCCAGGGCTTTGGCTTTGCAAAATTTTTCAGGATGTCCAGGATATTTTTTTCGCTGGTGAGATAAACCTGCTCGACATCATTTTCCGTAAAGTCCTTCCCGTGAATCTGCTTCCATTCTTTCCGTATTCTGTCCATGTTCAGCATGGTTCTGATATGATCCCGTTTCAGCATTCCCATGGGTTTGCGCACTTCTTCTGCGGTGGGTGTGATGCCATATTCCTCAAAAGCGCTGATAAATGCCTGCACCGGCGCGAAAGAACCATAGTCTACCGTGGTGCCTGCCCAGTCAAAAATAACGGCTTTAATCTGATGTTTCATTTTAAAATCTCCTTTTCCTTTAAGAAATCTTTCATGATGTCACATACCCGGATGATATCTTCGGGATAGATCTCTCCGATGTTTCCGATGCGAAAGGTATCTGCGTCTGTCACCTTGCCTGGATAAATGGCGTAGCCCCGCTCTTTGATGTAACGGTACATTTCATCGAAGGAGAAGTTTTTGTGTTCAGGGTAATAGAAGGTAGTGATAATCGGCCCCTGATACCGGGTATCGATGTAAGGGCGAAAGCCCAGTTCTTCCATGGCTTTTGCAAATGCCAGCACGACATGGGTGGGGGAAGTGAAGCGCCACTTCCCGTCCTGATTCATCGTTGCCCACTGGTCGTACAGATCCAGGGAAAGGCTGGGGCTGATGCCTTCGCAGGCAGACAGGGCCTTTTTACGGCAGATGATAAAGGAGAAGCCAGGCACGCCCTGGATACATTTATTGGCGCTGCTGATGATGAAGTCGATGCCGGGTACATCGATGTCTGTGCCGCCGAAAGAAGACATGGCGTCTACGATCAGCGTTTTTCCCGCTTCTTTTGCGGCCTTCCCTACTCCTTCGATGTCATTGAGGATGCCAGAGGTAGTTTCGCTGTGGATGATGCCGACATGGGTGATGGAGGGATCTTCCGACAGGATTTCCGCTACCTTTTCTGCCCGGGGAATCTGGTCGTAAGGCTCCTGGTATACGACAGTCTGCAGACCTGCCTTCTGGGCGATTTGGGCCATCCGCTGCCCTGCATGAGAACTGCTGTATAGGTTTCTTCCGGTGCATGGGCCAGGCGGAGAAGATTCCGGATGATTTTTCTGGTGATCTGTTTATAATCTTCATCCCAGGTGCAGTGATCAAAAAGCATTTCTTCTTTTACTGTGCTGGAAGTGGTCAGCGGGCCGGGCGTTAATAATTTGTAATTTAACATAGTAATCTCCTTTACTTTTTTCTGAAATCTCCTGGTGTCGTTCCAACAGTTGGACTGTCAGCGGCTCCGGGAAAATACAGGGGTAAGCGGAAGCGTTGGCAGGATCGGTGTATTCTCCCTCGTACAAAGCCTTTGGATAGGTTTCCTGCAGCGCAGCTCTGCCGTCTGTGATAATACAGGCAGCCATATCCATGGCAATGGCATCACGCCTGGTTCCTTTGTCCAGGACCGCAATGGATTCTGTCAGGGAGTGGTATATTCTGAGCTTCCTCCTCACCATAGGCTGCGATCAAAGCCTGAAGCAGCAGCCAGGCGGTGGAGGATGAGGAAATATCTGTGACAGAAACCATATTTTTATAACAGGGGTCGGCCAGATCTTTGATGGATTCTGGCATGGGAAGCCCTTCATCTTCCAGTACTTTTGTATTTACAATGATTGCTCCTTCCTGTGCTGTAATCGGCGCACAGTAAGAAGGGAACGTTTCTAATGTATGAAGGTCAAAGTCCAGATCTTTAAACATCTGCTGAGATTCCTGAGCGCTGTCAATGTAAAAGGTACTCATGGTAATCAGGTCCGCCTCCAGATTTTTGCCTTCTGCCAGCAGCTTGCCGCCCAGCTCAGAGGTGCCAAAGGTCTGAAGGATATACTGGCCCTGATAGCCGTTTTCGTCCAGGGTTTTGCGGATGGCCGTGACAGCCTCGTCGTCTGCGTTGGAATAAATCACAACCAGTTCGCTGTTTCGTCCGCCGCTGCCTAAGGAGACTGCGCAGATCAGCAGGACTGCTGCCAGGACAGCACCCAGCAGTTTTCTGACGGTTTGGATACTGCCGGGAACAGAAACCATTTTTTCGCCATCTGTATTTTTACTGTCTGCGGTTCTGGCTTTTCTTGAGGAAATCCAGGTAAAGAAGCCTTTGGCAGTCAGGTTCGTCAGTAGCAGCAGTAAAGAGAGAACGAAAATTTCATGAAACTGATTGTAATACTGCAGCTGTTTGATTTTTGTGGTAATCACCATTGTCCGGGCGCCTGCCAGGAAGATTACGGCACTGACCGTCACCAATGCGTTAATAAAATAGTAGCTGAATACCTGGATAATGGTGGGCAGAGCATTTGGGGTAATCACCCGCAGGATAGTTTTCAGCCAGCTGTCACCCATCAACATGGCAGTTGTCTCCCAGGAAGCGTTCAGCTTAGCAAGAGATTCCTTCATCATCAGATAGGGCGTAGAGTAATAGTGGATGACATTACAGATTACCATAATGAGGAAGGTACCCTGAAGACTGGTTCCTGAGAAAGCGAAGAGGAAAGACAGACCCAGCACCATACCGGGAATGGTGTTGGTAATCAGGGCTACACTTTCAACAAACTGCTTCATTGCCCTTCCCGGCCGGCTCCGGGCAGTGACCAGGGCGCTGCCATATACCAGCAGTGTTCCAAACAGGGCTGTATAAAAGGCCACATAAAGGGAGTTCAGATACACATTGGACAGTTCTGTGTCCTGAAAGACAGAGAATACATGTTCCAGGGTAAACTGTGTCTGATAAGGCCAATCCTCCAAAAAAGGAATAACAAAAATAACTGCAAATACTGACAGAACACTCAGACATATGAAGACGGAAAGAACTCCAAATATGATGTCCCGGGCAGGGCTTCGTTTCAATTCCGCCGGGGCGATCCGGCTGTAGCGAATGCTGTATTTATCCAGCCATCGAAGAAGCGCAATGCTGATAACAGAAGGGATCAGCATTGTCATGGATACAACGGCACCATTATGAAAATTTGGAATGCTTCCCAGCATCTGATCGTACAGTACACTGGCGATGACCTCGAATTCTCCGCCTACAGAGGCCGGGATGCCGAAATCGGTAAAGCTGAGGAAAAAGGCCTGGACGAAGGATGCGCCCAATGTTCCTAACATGGGCTGCAGGACGGTGATCCGGAAAGCAGCCAGCGGTCCGTCTCCCATCAGCCGTGATACCGTAATGAATTTTTTGTCAATATAGGCCATGGCATTGGAGAGCAGGACATAGCAGACCGGAAGAGTATAGATAACATATCCCAGCAGCAGCCCTGAAAATCCGTAAATAGGGAAGAGCTGCCTGCCCAGCAGGCGGGTCAGCAGCCCTTCCCGGCCAAAAGAGTAGATAATGGCAAACCCATATGTAATCGTAGGAAGAAACATGGGAAGCACAGCCGCGGCGCCCAGAAATTTAGCCAGGCACATTGGTGTAATGAACCGTGTAAGCGATCAAAAATGCCAGGATGGTGGTAACCAGCGCGCTGACTCCGGCGATCAGAAAGCTGTTGGCCAGCGTCTGGGGAAATCCCCGGGTTCCGAATACTTCCCGGTAAAAGGAAATGGTCAGACCATTATCACTGGTAAAAGATTTTGCCAGAAGGCGCAGTACGGGAAATGCCAGAAAGGCGGCAAAGAAGTACTGCCAATAAGATAAAAATCAATTTTAATTCTCGGTTTTTGCGGTTAATCATGTTCATGGCTCCTGAGTCTGTCAGCAGGCATCGGCAAACAGATGGTATATATTGTTGCGTTTAATTTCCAGCTGGTTCAGAATAAAGGATTTGACAAAGCTGTTTCTGGGATGATGAATGATTTCAGAAGGAGCGCCATACTGGGCAATGCCCCCCTTTTCCAGAATCAGCACCCGATTGGACAGGGTTAGGGCTTCCTCCGGATCATGAGTGACAATGATTGTGGTGAGATGATATTCTCTGGCGATGGTTCTGATACGGTCCTTGATGGATTCCTTGATAACGCCGTCCAGGGCGCTTAGAGGTTCATCCAGCAGCAGGATCTTCGGTTTCATGACCATAGTCCTGGCCAGGGCCGTCCGCTGTTTCTGCCCGCCGGAGAGCTGGTCAATCCGTTTATTCAGATGTTCTCTGAGATCCAGAAGACCGATCAGATCTTCAACTTCTTCTTTTGTGGAAATGTTGGGACGATTCCTCAGGCCATACGTGATATTTTCACGGACATTCAGATTTGGAAACAGGGCGTAATTTCTACGCTGTAAATATCAATTCTGCGGGCGCGGTTCAGGATATCGAGGATACTGCGGTAGGTTTTGACAGACAGGTTTTTCAGCGTCTCTTCCCGGAATCCCAGAGCCTTCAGCATGCGGATCACAGTGGGCTGGCTGACTTGACACTGGACGGCCAGCTGCTCCAGAGACATGCCTCGGATTTCATTCATGTGAGACAGGATATAAGATGCTGCCTTTTTTTCGGATGCCCTCAGATCTCCATATCGGGTTTCCAGCAGCAATGTCAGACGATTCTTCATAAAAACAGCCTCCTGATGTGTATCTTTTCTACATAATTTTATAATCTTTTGATGAGAATAAATCGACATTATTTTAACAGGTAAATTACAGGGAAGTTTTTAGACGGATGTAAAATCTTCGTAAATATGTGTAAAAAGAAGAGAATTTGCTCTCTGCGGGCTGCCATATGGCTGATACTGACTCATCGGTGCAAATGTAATATATTACAAAAAAATATGAAAATACAGGAATAAAGCATGATATATATTGACTTATCAAAAACACTGTGATAACATATGCGTATCGGTAATATATTACTATATGCACGAATGAAAGAATTACAGGCATTGTTTGAAGGAGGAGTCTGATATGACATCTAAGGAAAGAGTAATGATGGCGCTGAATCACGAAGAGGCGGATCGGGTACCGCTGGATATCGGCGGGATTAACAACACTTGTATGCATGAGATTATTGAAAAACAGGTAAAAGAGACGCTGCATCTTGAGGACCACGGCAGTCTGATTAAGGCTATTGACCAGGGAATTGTAGTGCCGGATCAGAGCATTGTGGACTATTTTGGAGTGGACACTTGTTCGATCTATATAAATGAAGTGCGTCCCTGGGTAGATAATGGGGATGGAACATTCACTGACATGTGGGGGATTGGCAGAAAACTGAATCCGGATGGCTATTATTATAATATGGTATCTCATCCTCTGGAAGAGGCAGAGGAAGTAGAGGATCTGGATGCGTATCAGTTTCCGGAGCCTACAGAATATATGGTAGAGGGCTTGCGGGAGCGAATGGAGGCCAATAAAGACAAGTGCTGCATCCTGGAGGGGCTGCGGGAGCCGATGTTCGGTCTGCCTTCCTGGCTGAGGAGAAATCAGAACTACTATATGGATCTGCTGGCCAATGAGGAACTGAGCGATGCGCTGCATGATAAAATTCTGGCTTATTATAAGAAACTGATCGATTTCCTGATGGAACGTCTTGGGGATGGCATTGATATCGTGAAATTTGCGGACGATATGGGCACGCAAAACAGTCTGCTCATGTCTCCTGAAGTGTACCGGAAACGGGTAAAACCCTATCAGGCGGCGCTGTACAGTTATGTGAAGGAGAAATATCATAAGAAGATTCTTCTGCATTCCTGCGGCGCGATTCGTCCGATTATCGGTGACCTGATTGAGATCGGCGTAGATGCCCTGAATCCGGTTCAGATCTCCGCTGCAGGTATGGATCCGGAAGGGCTGAAAAAAGAATTTGGCGATAAGCTGACCTTCTGGGGCGGCGGTATTGATACCCAGCATGTACTGACAGAGGCTACGCCGGAAGTGGTGAAGGAGCATGTGAAGCGCAATGTGGGAATCTTCAAGCCTAACGGTGGTTATGTGTTTGCTCAGGTACATAATATCCAGCCCGGCACACCGGTTGAGAATATACTGGCGATGTATGAGGCTTATAAGGAAATCGCTCCTTACAGGAAATAAATCATATGTTTTCGTTCAGGGGGGCTTGTACAGCCCGGACGATGCACTGCGGTGTACAGGCAGACAGAAAGCCGCTTGTTCCCAGCCCG
>CAJFOT010000040.1 GCA_904397815.1 Candidatus Paralachnospira sangeri | reverse complement strand
TTATGCAGGAAAACGTAACAAAAGAAAACCCCTAACCCCTCATGATTGAGGGGCAGGGGAGTTGAATAGGCGAAGCCTATTTTTTATGATATCATCGTGATCTGCCGGACCAACCCCATTACCCTTCTGCGGGGGAGCAGGCAGGGAGAGCGGGAGCCGAAAACCCGGCGGCTGCTGGCTCTCACCGGCGTTCTGGCCATGGCCGGAGGGTACGGGCTGGCGCTGACATGCAGGACATCGGCGGAGGCGATTACCGCATTTTTTCCGGCGGCCATTCTGGTGATTATCGGCACCTACGGCCTGTTTACCGCCGGCAGCATTGTGATGCTGAAAAGGATGAAAGCCGGCCGGCGATTTTATTATAAACCGGAGAATTTTATCGCGGTCTCCGGCATGATGTACCGGATGAAGCAGAATGCCGCGGGGCTGGCGGGAATCTGCGTGCTGTCCACAGCCGTCCTGCTGATTATCTCGGCCTGCACCAGCCTGGTGGCGGGGGAGGAAGGGACTCTGCAGGAGATCTATGTCCGGGAGGGAGAGATCGCGGGAACCGCCGGTGACGGCGATGTGAATACGGTCAGGGAACGGGCGGAGGCATGGGCCCTGTCCTGCGGGGCAGAGCTGGTTCATGAGCTTTACTATTATGATACTTCCTTTGTGGCGGTCAGAACAGAGGCGGGATGGACTATGGATACCGGCACTGCCGGGGAAGTGACGGCTGTGGAATGTATCACGGCGGAGGACTACAGCCGGATAACAGGAGAGACGCTGGCGCTGAATCCGGGGGAAGCGGCAGTGTGGTACAGCGGAGCACTGGTGGATGGACGGGAACTCCGGATCGACGGCATGAGCTGGCAGGTCCGGGAGGCGGCCCAGGCGCCGTCTTTTCTGATACCCGACAGCATAACGGACAATATGCTGCTGATACTCCCCTCCAGGGCTGATCTGGAGCTGGTGAGCGAGGCGTTTCAGAGATCCAGGCCGGAGCTGGTTTCTCATGTTATGTTCCACTACTGGTATGACCTGGAGGGAGAGGAAGAAGAGACAGGGACATGTTTCGGCACGATGCCTCAGGCGCTGGAAGGATCGGGGCTGTCCATTTCTTCGATCCGGGATATCCGGGCCTCCAGACGGGATTTTTACCAACTATACGGCACGCTGTTTTTCGTGGGTATTTCCACGGCCCTTTTATTCATCCTGGTAACGGTGATGATTATCTACTATAAACAGA
Organism: Candidatus Paralachnospira sangeri; assembly: GCA_904397815.1. Classification (GTDB taxonomy): domain Bacteria; phylum Bacillota; class Clostridia; order Lachnospirales; family Lachnospiraceae; genus Paralachnospira_A; species Paralachnospira_A sangeri. The sequence goes on along the minus strand of CAJFOT010000040.1, from coordinate 25,420 downwards.
TCACGGAAGGCTATGATGACCGGGAACGCTTCCGGATTATGGAGAAGGTGGGCATGGACCGCAGGGAAGTCCGGCAGACTGTCCGCAGACAGGTGCGGCTGGTATTTCTCCTTCCCCTGGTTACTGCTTTCCTCCATACAGCGGCAGCTTTTCCGGCGGTGTGCAAGATGCTGACGGTGTTTGGGATGACAGATACAAGACTCTTTGCCATATGCACAGCAGGCGCCGCCCTGGTATTTGCCGTCTTTTATCTGGCGGTTTACCGCATGACTGCCTGGGTGTATCCCGGCTGGCGGAATCAGGACAGCAGATAATCAATAAACGGTTTTTTTCTTACCCTTTCCCCGCCGGGAGGCTGACTGTGATCAGGAGAGAATGGCCGTCCCGTAACCTGTATCATTCCGGCATTGCCGCTCTGACTGCAGGGGCGCTGGTTCGGGGAATACTGGACATTTACGGCACCGCCAACGGACTGACCCGTCTGTACTGGTACGCCGGCGTCAGCTTTGTGGCGGCTGGAATCGTCAGATATTTCTGGAAATTTCATTGACAGGCATTCCCCGGCATGGTAAAATAAAGTAAGTGAAGATTCTGCCTGGCAAGGTTCTTTGCTTATCAGTTTTCTGATAACCTTGCGGGGAAACAGGGGAGCGGCAGAGGTAATATTATATGAAGCTGGAAGGCCAGATAAAGCAGAGACTTTGTCGGGCCTTTTCTTTATATAATCAGGAAACTTATACAGGCCATAGGTTCTGCGGGCGGGACGGCGTCCGGCGGCCCGGAGCGGAAAGGGGGATTGCGCATGAAACGGATCTGTGTTTACGGAAGAGAGGATAACAGAAAATCTGCGACGGTAGCAAATCTGGCGGCGTCGATTGCCGTATCGGGGAAGAAAACTGCGGTCATCAGCTGCGGAAAAACAACCGATGCCACCAGGACGCTGACGGACCATCAGATCCCCACTGTACTGGAGGCGATGGGCCAGCCAGACGGTTGTCTGGCTTACAGCGGTTTCCGTGATATTCTGTGTATGAATGCGGGAGCGGCGGAGGCAGAGGATGAAGGGCAGGCAATGGAGACTGCCGTGAATACCATCCGGAATCAGGGCATCCTGCGGGACCGGGAGGTGGTGATTTATGACGCAATGGAGGAATCCGAGGGGGGATGGAGCGCCGCCAGATGGGACGAGATGGCGGATGAAGTCTTTCTGGTAACTACCTGCGATTATACATCCCTGGACGCAGTCAACCATATGTGCAGAAATATTGAGAGAGAGGCGGAGAGGGGTGGGAAAATCCGGCTGAGCGGAATTATTTATCACGGGCGCAGCAATATGGATATGCCCTGGATCGCAGAACAGTACGCGGCCCGGATCGGCAGCAGGATCATCGGGAGGATTCCCATGAGCCAGTCCATGGATCTGGCGGCGGCTGAGCGGAAAACGGTAGTGGAGCGTTTCCCTGCTGACCTGATCACCCTGCTGTTTCACCGTCTGGCCGAGATTATTCTGGAGGACGGCTGCAGATGCATTCCCACTCCGCTGACAGACCTGGAAATGGCCGAGATCTGGAGAAAGCTGGCGCCCGTGACCCCCAGGCCGGCCGGAGCAGTGTATTGACAATCCTTTTTTCAGCATGTACACTTACAGATGGCGCGTTTTCGCGCATATAGTGTCAGAGAAAAAGAGAAAAGGCTGTGAGAACTTTTGAATAAATCAGAGAAAAAGAACAATATTATGCTGATCGGTTTTATGGGCGCGGGAAAAAGCGCGGTGGCCCAGGGGATGAACCGGCTGTACGGCATGGAAGTGGCGGAGATGGACAGTCTGATTGAGGAGAAGGAGGGCATGACGGTCAATGATATTTTTGCCGCCCGCGGGGAAGGCTATTTCAGAGACTGTGAGACAGCCCTGCTGCGGGAACTGGCGGGCCGTTCCGGCTTGGTGGTTTCCTGCGGCGGCGGTGCTGTGCTGCGGCCGGAGAATGTGGCGCTGATGAAGGAAAGCGGCCTGGTCGTTCTTCTGACGGCCAGGCCGGAAACCATCTACCAGCGGGTGAAGGACAGCCGGGACCGTCCTATTCTGAACGGAAATATGTCGCCTGCCTATATCAGCCAGCTGATAGAAAAAAGAAGAGAGCCATACAGCCGGGCTGCCGACATCACGATCGAGACAGATGGGAAAACAATAGAGCAGGTCTGCAGGGAATTGGGAGAAAAAGCAGGCTGCAGTGAAATGACGCGGCAGGAAGTTTTTCCCATCTGATAAAATTTATGTGAAATTTTCATGAATTCCGCCTGCTTTCAGAAAAATCATGTTATGATGGTGCAATGAATATTTTGAAAACCACTGAAATTGTCAGGAGGGGAGCGATATGCTGGGTTATGTGACGGCAAACAGAGAAAAGCTGTCGCTGGAGGATCTGGAGACATACCGGGCTTATTACTGCGGCCTGTGCCGTACACTGCAGACATATTATCATCAGGCAGGACGGCTGACGTTAAACTATGATATGACTTTTTTATATCTGCTGCTGACCGGGCTGTATGAACCGGAGGAGCAAATCAGAATGGGCCGCTGTATGCCCCATCCGATGAAGCCTCATCGGGAGGTGTATAATGAAGCGGTCCGTTACTGTGCGGATATGAATATTCTGCTGGCCTATTATGATATGCTGGACGACTGGGAAGATGACCGGAAACTGTCCGGCCGGCTGGGTTCAGGATTGCTGAAGAAGGGCTGTACGGAGATACGGCAGCGCTGGCCCCGGCAGGCGAAGGCAGTAGAGGACTATCTGCGGGAGCTGGCTCTCTGCGAGCAGAGGGATTCCCTGGAGATCGATGAGGCTTCCGGCCTGAGCGGGCGGATGCTGGAAGAAATTCTGGTATACCGGCAGGATGAGTGGGAGCCATTGCTGCGGGGCGTGGGATTTTACCTGGGGAAATTTATTTACCTGTGCGATGCCTATGAGGATCTGGAAAAGGATCTGAAGGCCGGACGGTATAATCCGTGGAAGTCCTGGAGGGACCGTCCGGATTTCCATGAGGAAGCGGGGAGGATCCTGAAACTGATTATGGGCGAGTGCGCGAGAAACTTTGAAAAATTGCCTATCATCGAGCATGGAGAGATTCTGAGAAATATTTTGTATTCCGGTGTGTGGACCCGCTATGAGATTGCCGGAAGAAAGAGAGAGAAAGGAACCGGGAACGATGACAGATCCCTATAAGATACTGGGCGTTTCTCAAGACGCCTCAGATGAAGAAATCAAAAAGGCATACAGGAAACTCAGCCGAATTTATCATCCTGACGCCAATATAAACAACCCCAATAAGGCACAGGCGGAGGAGAAATTTAAACAGATTCAGGAAGCCTACAGCCAGATTATGAAAGAGCGGGAGGGCGGCGGTCAGCAGGATTATGGCCCCTTCTCGGGACGGGGCTACGGCGGTTACGGCTATGGAGGCCAGACAGGACAGCATGGGTATGGCGGCGGTCAGGATGATTCCCGGCTGCAGGCAGCCTTTAATTATGTCAATGCCGGTTATTACCGGGAGGCGCTCAATGTGCTGGAGGGCATCCAGAACCGGGATGCCCGGTGGTATTACTGCAGTGCGGTGGCCAACAGCCGGGCGGGCAATAATGTGATCGCCCTGGACCATGCCAGGAAGGCGGCTCAGATGGATCCCAATAATATGGAATACCGGATGCTGCTGAATCAGCTGGAAAATCCCTCCGGATGGTATGAAGAGCGGGGGACGGTTTACGGACGTCCCTTTGAACAGGGACAGGATTTCTGCTGGAAGCTGATTCTGTGCAACCTGTTCTGTAACTGTTTCTGCCGCTATCCCATGTGCTGACCGGCAGTGTCAGGCTGTGGGCAGGCGGGATGTCTCCTCTTCCCGGAAAATCTGGATAAACCTGGCGCCAGCCAGGGATACGGGGCGTTCCCGGTCTGTCACCATACAGATGGAGCGGCAGGGCAGCTCTTCCTCCAGCTCCAGGCGGAATACCGCCCCCTCCTTCAGGCTTTTCTCGGCGAATTCATAGGGGACGAAGCCCAGCCCCAGGTTGTGAGCTACCATGGGGGTAATCAGGTCAGTAGTGGCCAGTTCGATGTCCGGGTTCAGACTGGCGTGATGCTCCAGGAAAAATCTGTCCAGATATTTTCTGGTGGTGGTGCCGGATTCCATGCAGATCAGCGGGTACTGCTCCAGACTTTTGACAGAGAGGGGGCGGTCCCGGAGATGGCGGAACTGGCTGCCTCCGATAAGAATGTCCCGGATAGGCGTCAGAGGCGTAAACTGTACATCTTCAGTTTCATCCGGCGCCATGATGACCACAGCGAGATCGATCCGCCCTTCTTTCAGATCCCGGATGGCCTGCAGGGTGGTGGTGTTGGAAATCTTCAGCCGGATGTCAGGACAGAGCCGGCGAAACCGTTCCAGGAAAGGAATCAGGTAATGGCGCAGGGTGGTTTCGCTGGCGCCGATGCGTACCAGACCGTCTTTCAGAAGAAGATGATCGCTCAGCACTTCTTCAGCTTTGAAAATGTGCTGACAGGCTTTTTCCACATGTTCATAGAGAATCTTTCCTTCAGGAGTCAGAGTGACTCCTTTTTTCGACCGCGCGAACAGGGAGAGGCCCAGTTCGTTTTCCAGGTTGCGGATGCAGCGGCTGACGGTGGGCTGGGTGAGAAACAGGGTTCGGGCGGCGGTGGTGATATTGCCGGATTTGGCTACATGATAAAACACTTTATAATAATCGAAACTGACGGACATAAGCTTCCTCCTGTGCGGACCATTGGCTATTCATAGATGGTTTCTATGGATATGAGAAAAAATAGTCATTATCTAAATGAATATGAAAGTAGTATAATGCAATGGACTGAAAATGACAAGGAGAGAAGAAAAATGGTCAAGGATTTAACAGAAGGCAAGCCGGAAGTGGTGCTGTGGAAGTTTTCCATTCCCATGTTTGTCAGTGTAATATTTCAGCAGCTGTACAATATCGCGGACAGCGTGATCGCCGGCAAATTCGCGGGGGAGGATGCCCTGGCTGCTGTGGGCGCGTCCTATCCGATTACGATGATTTTCATGGCGGTTGCCATGGGCTGCAATATCGGCTGTTCGGTGGTGATTTCCCAGCTGTTTGGAGGAAAAAAATTTAACAGAATGAAAACTGCCGTTTATACCACGCTGATCGCCTCTACGGCAGTAGCGCTGTTTCTTACTGTGACCGGGCTGCTGGCCAGCAGAGCCATGATGGTGATGATTCACACGCCGGACAATATTTTCGCGGACGCTGCCCTTTATCTGCGGATTTATATCGGCGGACTGATTTTTCTGTTTTTATACAATATTGCCACCGGTATTTTCAATTCCCTGGGGGATTCGAAAACGCCGCTGTATTTTCTGATCGGCTCGTCTCTGGGAAATATTGTGCTGGACTATATTTTTGTGGCGTACTTTCACTGGGATGTGGCAGGCGTGGCCTGGGCCACCTTCCTGGCGCAGGGGGTATCCTGCGTACTCTCCCTGATTACTCTGTGGAGACGGCTGTCCCAGATTAAAACGGAAGGAAAGGTAGCGTTGTTTTCCGGAGAGATGCTGGGACGGATCTGTGTGATCGCCGTCCCCAGCATTTTGCAGCAGAGCTTTATCTCTGTTGGAAATATGTTTATCCAGACACTGGTAAACCGCTGCGGCTCCTCTGTGATCGCCGGCTATTCGGCGGCCATCAAGCTGAATACCTTTGCCATCACAGCTTTTACAACACTGGCCAACGGTCTGTCCAGTTTTACGGCTCAGAATATCGGGGCAGAGAAATTTGAACGGGTAAAAAAAGGAATGCGGGCGGGGATTGCCATGGCGCTGTGTGTTGCAGTGCCCTTTTTCCTGGCCTATTTCTTCTTCAGCGGTACGATGCTTCAGCTCTTTATGAATGAAGAAAGCAGCATGGCGATGGAGACAGGAAGAAATTTCCTTCAGATTGTGTCGCCCTTCTATTTTGTGGTACTGGTGAAGCTGATGGCTGACGGTGTGCTGCGGGGGTCAGGGGCTATGCGGGAATTTATGGTCGCTACTCTCTCAGATCTGGTGCTGCGGGTAATACTGGCATATATTTTCTATGCGCCTTTTGGAGCTGTGGGCATCTGGATGTCCTGGCCTATCGGCTGGGCTGTGGCAACCGCTTTGTCTGTATTCTTTTATTTGAAAGGCAGATGGATTGTGGGCCGCTCTTCATGAAAAAACCAGCATCGCAGAAAATTGTCCAGCAGGATGGCGATGTAAGACAGAAAAAACCAGACAACAGAAAAAAGCAGGCAAATCTGTCCCATAAAATTAAATGGCTGGCCGCTGTAGTCCCATATCTGCAGCCCCAGCCATTTGTTTACAATGATGCCGGTGACCAGCTCCAGCGCCGTGATAATCAGCGAGGAGAGGATCATCAGCTGGGGATAGGAGCAGGTGGTCCGCAGGGCCTTGTCCAGCAGGCCGATAATGACGAAGCACAGGCCGCCCAGTACAAACATGGTCCAGTGGGAAAACCCCCGGCATATGATTTCAATGGAATAATAAACCGCGCCTCCCACTCCGAACAGGAATGGGAGTTTTAATATCTGTTCTCTCATCAGTATTCTCCCTGTGTTTTCTGTATGATTCGTATCGACATATAGTATCCTGTGAAGTGGGGAAATCTATACCTGCAAAATAATAACATTTCTCTTCTTTGCAGAATTCCGATTATATATTATAATGGCGATAGACATGATATGTGCAGGCTGTCCGCCTGCGGATATGTCCGGACAGAGGAGGAGGAGTGTATGACAGCTGCGTCTGGAATTCAGATGGATTTACATAAGTCAGCGGATCCGCTGGCATATTTTACAGATGGGGAGGAACGGATAAAGGACGGGGTGAAGGAGACCTGTTTTATCCGCTATATCGGGCTGGGAACCAATGAGATTTCCTATATCAGCCTGATTCGGCGGATGGATCAGATGCCGGGACGGTATGAGCGGACGGATGGGCTGGAGAGCCGGTTTTCCCCGGAAGAGGTCCGGCAGGCTCAGGAGGAAGGGCTGGGCTTTCATTTTCAGGACCCGGTGATGGAGGCAACGCTCCGCTTCGCTTTGGAGACAGCAGTCGATATTTATCAGCGCTGTACAGCCAAAGCAAGTCCCTCGATGGTCAATAATTTCCGCATAAAACTGCTGTGCTGGGCACAGCGGTATCTGCCGGCGCTTTACCGGGCAGAACAGGGGCCGGAGGCATTTCCTCATTTTGTCTGCATCGGGCAGGTGAAACGGCAGGAATATCTGTTTCTGTATTTCCTGTATCTGACAGGCTGCCATGTGCTGTATATGAATCCTGAGGAGGATATTCCCGGCCTGGAGGAGGAGCTGAAGGCACTGTCTTTCCTGTATGAAAAGCCATGCCAGAAGCTGGTCTATTGTCAGATTCCGCCCTTCCGGCGCGTCGGTGCGTCTGTACCATCAGCAGGGCAGACATTATCAGGACGGCAGATGCCGCCGGGAGGGCCGGCAGTACCGGGGAGGACGGAGGCGTCGGCAGCAGGACCGTCCTTATCCGGACCGGAGGCGCCGGGACCGTCTCTGTCCGGGACAGCGCCATCCTGGCCGGCGGTGGAGACACCGGCAGCGGCGTCATCAGCGGCGGAAAACCGCCGTGACGGGGATGACCGGCAGCCCGGCGGCAGCGTAGTGGTGAAAATTCCGCCCAGACAGCGTCAGAGAGGGCAGAGAAGGCCGGAGGCTGACAGTCCTTTCTGGCTCCGTCAGGAAAGTCCGCTGCGGAAGATGGAATATGAGGAACTGGCCCGGCTGTCGGCTTCTGTGGTGATGATTAAGGTGTATGACCAGGCAGGCCAGTGCTTTAAGTCCGGCTCCGGGGTGGTCATCAGCTCAGGAGGCTATATTCTCACCAACTGCCATGTAGTCAGCGGCGGAGTTTCCTTTGGCGTCCAGTTCGAGAATGAGGAGCAGGAAACCAGGACATATTCTCTGATAAAATACCACACGGCCTTTGACCTGGCGATGATCCGGGTGGAGCGTCCCTGCAGGCCCATTGTGCTGGCGCCACCTGATCCGGTGGTCAGGGGCCAGCAGATTGTGGCTATCGGCAGTCCGCTGGGGCTGTTTAACACGATTTCTGACGGGATTGTCTCAGGCTTCCGGCGGATCGATCAGGTTTCCATGATTCAGTTTACGGCGCCCATCTCCCGGGGCAGCTCCGGCGGCGCCCTGCTGGATCTGTACGGTCGGCTGGTGGGGATTATCACGGCAGGCTTTGACGACGGGCAGAATCTGAATCTGGCCGTGGACCGGGATACCATCGCCCCTTTTGCGGCGGGATTTCTGGATCGTTAGTCTCTATTTCTTAAAGTTTTCGAAAGAAAGCCGCGGCTACTTGAGATTTGGCTGATAAAATGATAGAATGAACCCAATACGCGGCGAAATATGACGAGGAAGATATGTATAGGTACGAAGGTGCGGAAAATATAGATCAATATTTTTTATCCAGGCAGGAACGGAAGCCCCGGACGGTCTATATGACTTATTGTTCGGGGTATGACGGCAGAGGTCTGGAATTTTTAAGTCATTATTACTATGAAAGCCGTAAATGCGGTCTGTATATCAGAACCACCATAGCCAATCCTGTGGAGAGCGAGGTGCGGTATTTCTTCCAGACTCTGGGAGAAGGGTTCTCCATGTCGGCGGAGTGGTTTGCAGGACAGATGGGGCTGTGGGAGCCGAAGCTCTCCCCCAACCAGCGCCAGCTGACCGGTGAGGCCATGCATCAGACGCTGCGCCTCCTGGAGGAGCGGGGCACCGCCGGGAATATCCTGAAAAATACCTATGTGAAATACATGTGCTGGCTGCGCTATAAGTATGAAGTGCTGCTGTATCAGCTGGAGGGGGAGACAATTCCCAGGGTGCTGTATGAAGGAAGTCCTGGAAAATATGAAGTATATTTCCTCCAGCTGCTGGCCATGTGCGGCTGCGATGTGGTGATCACTGATCCGGAAGGAACGGGAAGTCCGGAGAAGTTTCGGGAGATGGCAGGAGCCGCCGGAACAGTCACATGGGAACAAAAGGGAAAGCCGCCGGAACATTTTACGAAGATAGACTGGAAGAAAAAGGAAGAGGAACAGGCCCGGCGGAATCAGTTCCGCAGCCTGGACCAGGTGGTGTCCACCAATCAGTGGGTGAAGGGGGAGGCGCTGGACAGCCTGACCCTGGAACCGTCGAAGCGGGGCGCGGATACCCGCCATGTCTATAATCTGTTTCTCCAGTATCAGGGGACAGACCATCCGGAACAGTATGAAAACAAGCTGTTTTATATAAAGGAAAAGCTGGTTCGGAACGGCAGTTCGCTGGTGCTGGCGCAGGGCAGACTGGAGGCCCCTGATGTGGAGGAGGTCAATCAGGTGCGGCGGGTCGGGGCCGCAACCCCGGAGGAACTGATCGCAGGCCTCCGGGATCAGATTCATCCGTCCCAGGAGGAATTCTGCAATCTGCTGGCCAGAAAGGCCTTTACGGAACTTCTGGAGGAAGAAAATCAGGAGCATCTGGGCAGACTGAATAATAAAGGGATTATGCTGGTCTGCTGGCTGAACCGGTACGGGCGTCAGCTGTTCGCCCGGCCGTGGCAGGAGCGGATGCCGGTGTTTCTGTTTTACGGCGCATATAATCAGAATGAGGCTTTGTTTTTCCGGCTGCTGGCAGGTCTGCCGGTGGATGTGGTGATCTTCAGCCCTGATCTGGCAGTGCCCCTGCCGATGGAAGACAGCCGGCTGCTGAAAAAGACCTTCAGTAAGTCCATGACGGCCGGGCGGTTCCCAGAGAAGGAGAAAAAAGTACAGGCGGCTACAGTGGCTTATGAGGCGGAAAGGGAGCTGGATACCCTGCTCTATCAGGATACCGGGCTGTTCCGGCCTAATCAGTTTATGAAATCCACCCCGGTAACGCTGAAAACTACCTGTGAGGAGATTGGGATCTACTGGAAGCAGGAGGCGAAATACCGCCCCTTCTTTGAAGCGGGGGATCAGCGGGTGCGGGTGCCGGTGATTTTTGCGAAAATATCCGGTGTGAAGGATGGAAATGTCAGGGCATACTGGCAGGAGATCGAGAGCCGGCTGACAGATAACACACTGCTGATCACTCAGCTGCCCCGGCTGCGGGATACTGATCCGAATCCGGTGAAGCCTCATGTGGTTTCTTTTTTCCGCAATGGAAAGCTGCTGGTAGATAAAATAAAAAATCATTCCTCATATCAGTATGATTATCTGAGTGAGAAGACCCAGAATTACATTTTGGACAAGATTCAGGAATTAATTGAACTGGACTGGATCCGCTACAGCGGGCAGGGCATCCAGTATACAATTTTAGCAGTGCTGCTGAATCTGGATAAAAATGTGGTCAGGCTGATTCAGAAATTTGATTTTACCGGGGAGATCCCGAAACTGATTATCGTCAATGTAAAAGAAGAAATGTGCAGCCTGGAGGATACCATTTATACCGCGTTTTTAAATCTGGTAGGTTTTGACATTATTTTGTATGTGCCCACAGGATACCGGACCATTGAGAAATATTTGAAAGAGGATATTATGGAGGAACATCAGGCAGGAGAGTACCTGTTTGATCTGACTGTTCCCAGACTGCGGATTCCTTCCGGACGGGGGACATCCCAGAGTATATTCAGTAAATTATTCAGAGAGGGGTAGAGAACATATGGCAATGCAGTTTAACCGCGCGGCAGCGCAGACAGATGAACATACTGACGCTGTGGCTGTACAGGAGGAAGCTCAGGTACTGCCGTTCAGCATTGAGGAAGAACGGAACAAGCTGAATACACAGCTGACCAATTCCCAGGAAGTGGACGCTATCGTCAGCACCATCAGTGTCTATGAGCCCCAGACGATTGTGGAATTCGGGGCGGACGCGGCGGAAGAAATTTCCAAGTGCTCCGACGATATTCTCAACAGTGTAAATATGAACCAGATCAATGAAACCGGAGCGCTGCTGAACACTCTGGGAAAGATTATGGATAAGTTTGACATCCAGGAAGTGACTGAGGAGAAGAAGGGCTTATTCGGAAAATTGTTCGGCAATGTGCAGAAACAGCTGGATCAGATTCTGGCAAAATATCATACGATGGGCGATGAGGTAGACAAAATTTACGTCCAGCTGAAGCAGTATGAAGCGGAGATCAAGGAGTCCAATAAAAAGCTGGATTCCATGTTTCAGACCAACATTCAGTATTACCAGAGCCTGGTGAAATATATTCTGGCAGGGGAACAGGGTCTGCGGGAGATTGACGCGTATATGGATCAGCTGAAGGAACAGTATGCTGCCAGCGGTGACGGCACTCTTCAGATGGAGATTTCCAATCTGGAACAGGCTAGGATGATGCTGGATCAGCGCACCCAGGATCTGCGGATTGCGGAGAATGTGGCGATGCAGTCCATTCCTATGCTGAAAACCATGCAGTATTCCAACCTGAATCTGATCCGGAAGATTAATTCTGCTTTTATTATTACCCTTCCGGTATTTAAGCAGGCCCTGACCCAGGCAATTCTGCTGAAGCGGCAGAAGATCCAGGCGGAGGCCATGTCGGCACTGGATGAAAAGACCAATGAGATGCTGCTGAAAAACGCCCGGAATACGGCTGAGCAGTCCAAGCTGACGGCGGCCCTGGCTTCCGGCAGCTCGGTGAAGATCGAAACGCTGGAGCAGACATGGCAGACCATTGTAACCGGCATTGAGCAGACCCGGCAGATACAGCTGGATGCCCAGAAGCAGCGGGAGGAGGATGTGAAGCGTCTGAACGCGATTAAAGAAGATTTTAAAAAGCATTTTTAATAAATCCAAATAATATATGCAAAGAAAGGTTATTGATGAATCATGGACATGAAAGGTTTAAGTGACAAACAGGTAGAAGAGAGCCGGCAACAATACGGCAGCAATATCATCGTTGAGGCGGAGCCGGAAACCTTCTGGGACAAGTTTAAGGCAGGCTTCGAGGATCCGATGATCCGGCTGCTTCTGGCGATTGCCGCCATTATGATCGTGATGTTTTTCTTCGGTCAGGCGGAAATTTATGAGCCTGTGGGCACTTTAATTGCCATTCTGCTGGTGACTGTCATTTCTGCCAGAACAGAGATGGCCAGCGACAGCGAGTACAGAAAGCTGAAAAACAGCACAAAGAAAGATACCTGTAAAGTATACCGGAACGGTATTGTGACAGTGCTGGAGGTGGACGACATTGTAGTGGGAGATATCGTAATCCTTCAGTCTGGTGATAAAATTCCTGCCGACGGTATCCTGGTAAAAGGTGATCTGAGGGTGGATAATTCCGCGTTAAACGGCGAGGCAGAGGAATGTAAGAAATACGCGGTGCCTGAAGATTTCGTATATGTAGAAAAGGAGATTACAGGCGATCTTTTCGTGGATGCCCATTCCCTGTTCCGGGGCGCTGTGGTTTATAACGGCGAGGGCCTGATGGAAGTGAAGAAAGTGGGTATGGCCACTATGATGGGCAAGATGGCCGAGGACATGAAGGACAGTGAGGTGCCTTCTCCGCTGAAGGTAAAGCTGGCAAAGCTGGCAAAACAGATTTCTACCTTCGGTTATATCGGCGCAATTGTCATTGCCCTGGCGCTGATGGGCCATTTTATGATCCAGGCCGGAGGGCCTCAGGCCTATCTGTCGATTGGCGGCATTAATATCCTGAAGGATTTTCTGGAGGCTGCTACGCTTGCCATTGTCATCATCGTCTGTGCGGTGCCGGAGGGCCTGCCGCTGATGATCAGCCTGGTTCTGATGCAGAATACTTCCAAAATGCTTCAGCACAATGTGCTGGTGCGCAAGCCCATCGGTATTGAGACCGCCGGTTCTTTAAATATTCTGTTCAGTGATAAAACCGGTACCATCACCAAAGGTCAGCTGGAAGTAGTGGAGTTTTTCGACGGAAGTGGAGAAACCCAGGACTTTAAGGGAGGAAAAGCCTCCTATATCAAAGGCCTGCTGGATCTGGCCATCGGCAAAAACACCGGCGCCATGTTTGACTCTGAGCACAGGGTGATCGGCGGAAACGCGACAGACAAGGCGCTGCTGAATTTTCTGACGGAGGATGTGTTTAACAAGCTGCGGGATGACGCGGACTGTGTGGTGACCGCATCCCAGGGCTTTAACTCAGCCAATAAGTTCTCATCTGCCCGGATTGAGTCCATGGGCAAAACCTTCTACAAGGGTGCGCCTGAGCGTCTGCTGGAGCATGCCACCCGGTATGTGGACGCCAACGGCGCGGTTCAGGAGCTGAACCTGACAGAGATTAACGGAAAGATTGACTATCTGGCCAGCAAAGTCATGCGTGTCCTGGCCTTCGGCTACAGTGAGTCTCCCCTGGTGGAAGACGTGGTCAATGATGATGTGGTAATCATCGGATTTGTGGCGATCCGCGATGATGTGCGCCAGGAGGCGAAGGAAGCGATTAAAGAAGTGCAGGAAGCCGGCATTCAGGTTGTTATGATTACCGGCGACAGAAAGGAAACGGCTGTGGCGATTGCTGCCGATGCCGGCCTGCTTACCAGGGAGGACGATGTGGTTCTTACCTCTCAGGAACTGAACCAGATGACAGATGAGGAACTGAAGGCAGTTCTCCCCAGAATCCGGGTGATCGCCCGGGCACTGCCTACGGATAAATCCCGTATGGTGCGGCTGTCCCAGGAACTGAACCTGGTGTGCGGCATGACAGGCGACGGCGTCAATGATGCCCCTGCCCTGAAGCGTGCGGATGTGGGCTTTGCCATGGGCAGCGGTACTGATGTGGCCAAAGAAGCCGGCGATATCGTGATCCTGGATGATAATTTCCGCTCCATTAAGGATGCCATCCTTTACGGACGTACCATCTACCATAATATCCTGAAGTTCTGCAAATTCCAGCTGGTGATTAATGTATCAGCTGTAGCGGTTTCCGCGATCGCGCCTTTTATCGGCGTGGAAGAACCGCTGAAGGTAACTCATCTGCTGTGGATTAACCTGGTGATGGATTCTCTGGGCAGTCTGGCTCTGGGCAACGAGCCTGCTCTTCAGGAATATATGAAGGAAAAACCGATCCCCAGAGACCAGAGCATTGTCACCAGACCAATGATGACCCAGATTCTGACCATGGGCATCTGGCTGACGATTATCAGTATCGTATTCCTGAAAGCACCTTTTGTACGGAGCTTTTTCGAGACAGAGGGCCAGTTTATGACAGGTTATTTCTGTATGTTTATTTTCAGTGCGGTATTTAACGGATTTAATGTGCGGAATGATCATTGGAATATTTTCCTGCGGATTAAAGAAAATCCCGGATTTATCAGGGTTATGGGCATTATTGCCGTGGTTCAGGTATTGCTGAGCTTTATCGGAGGGGAATTTTTCTCCTGCGAGCCCTTTGGCATCCGGGGATGGATGATGGTGATTCTGTTTGCAGTTACCATGATCCCTGTGGATATGCTCAGAAAGCTGGTTACCGGTTCCGCCAGGAGCCATTAAGATAATCAAATGAATATTTTCAGAGGAGGTATGCGTTATGCCAATTAATCTTCAAAAAGGACAGAAAGTAGATCTGACCAAAACCAATCCGGGTCTTTCCCGTCTGCTGATCGGACTGGGCTGGGATACGAACAAATATGACGGGGGATATGATTTTGATTTGGATACCGCGGCGTTTCTGCTGGGTGATTCCGGGAAAGTAACCCGTCCGGAGGATTTCGTGTTTTATGGCAATCTGAAGCATCCCAGTGATGCGGTGATTCATCAGGGCGACAATCTGACCGGCGAAGGCGATGGGGATGATGAGCAGATTCTTGTAGATCTTGCGAAAGTGCCTGCGGATATTTCCAAGATTGATTTTACTGTGACAATCTATGATTACGATGTGCGCAGACAGAATTTCGGACAGGTGTCCAATGCATATATCAGGGTAGTGGACGCAGTCAGCAATCAGGAGCTGATCCGTTATGATCTGGGCGAGGATTTCTCGATAGAGACAGCTGTGGTAGTCGGAGAACTGTACCGTCATGGAGGCGAGTGGAAGTTTAATGCCATCGGCAGTGGTTTCCAGGGCGGTCTGGCGGCGCTGTGCGGCAATTTCGGAATTGAAGTGGCATAATATTTCTGCGCAAAGGAGGGAGACATTTTATGTCAGTGAGTCTGAAAAAGGGTCAGAAAGTGGATCTGACCAAAGGAAACAGCGGGATCAGCAAGGTGATCGTCGGTCTGGGCTGGGATGAGAAAAAATCCGGCAAGGGCGGTCTGTTCGGCGCCATGTTTGGAAAGAAGGGAGCGGATATTGACTGCGATGCTTCTGCTATTATGTGTACCAATGGAAAATGCATTTCTGCCGAGGATGTGGTTTATTTCGGCAATCTCCGCCACAAGTCCGGCGCTGTCACCCATATGGGGGACAATCTGACCGGCGCGGGAGAAGGGGATGACGAACAGATTGTTGTGGATCTGACCAGAGTTCCCCAGCAGTATGACCGGATTGTGATTGTGGTGAACATCTATCAGGCGGTGGCCCGGCATCAGGATTTCGGCATGATCCAGAATGCTTTTATCCGCATCGTGGACTGCCGGAACAATACAGAAATGTGTAAGTTTAATTTATCGGAAAATTATGACGGTATGTATGCTATGGTTTTCGGTGAATTGTACCGGCATGATGGAGAATGGAAGTTTAACGCCATCGGACAGGGAACCCAGGACCCCGGCCTGAAACAGCTGGTAGCCAGATTTTAACCGAAGACGCGGAGCGTTGGTTCGGTTATGAGCAAGTAGCGAAGCGGATTGCGAATATCCGCTTGGCAACAGCGGGGGCGGCAGTGTGCCGCCCCTTTTGTGATCGAAATTTGACGTACAGGAGCACAGAGAATGGAAAACAGACAGGAAAATTCAGGATATCAGTTTGAAGATCTGATTCGGGTGGTGAAACGGGAAAACAATACCAGAAGAAGCTTTCTGTTTCTGAACAGAGCA
This sequence comes from Candidatus Paralachnospira sangeri, assembly GCA_904397815.1. Taxonomy (GTDB): domain Bacteria; phylum Bacillota; class Clostridia; order Lachnospirales; family Lachnospiraceae; genus Paralachnospira_A; species Paralachnospira_A sangeri. The sequence continues at coordinate 9,374 of CAJFOT010000040.1, read as the reverse complement.
CAGGCAAAATATATTCCCTCAGATCCGGAGGAGACTCTTCGCCTGTTCAGCACCCTGGGAAGGAAGGCTGCTTCCGGAAACTGTCATGGACCGGCTGTGGTCATTGGGTTTGCGGAAACAGCGACAGCGGTTGGCATGTCGGTGGCGCTGGCGATGGGAGAGGACAGTTTTTATATTCATACGACGAGAGAGACTCTGACAGATGCCGGACCGGCTGTATTCTTCGAGGAAGAACACAGCCATGCGCCGGGTCATTTTCTCTACTGTCGGGACTGGCAGCGGCTGAGGGAGGCTGGAACGATTGTATTTGCCGATGATGAGTTTACCACCGGGCGTACGATCTGCAATTTTGCCGATGCGCTGCGGGCGAAAGGGCTGGTAGGTGACCAAACTGATCTGATGGCGGCTTCCCTGGTTAACTGCATGTCAGACAGAGATCTGGATCATTTCTCAGACAGAGGCATTGACTGGACTTATCTTATGCGGGAAAAGGGCAGCTGGGAGCATATCCGGTGGCAGGGAGAGCCTCGTCCGGATGTGATGGGCGGACGGCCGTCCCATCCTTATCGCCAAACAGCGATTCCCGGCAATCCCGGGATTCGGACCGGAATTGAGAGCAGTGTTTATGAAAGAGCCTGCCTGAAACTGGGAGCTTGTCTTCTGGACAGAGAAATCATTCGCCCTTCCGGCCGCCGGGTGCTGCTGTTGGGAACCGAGGAATTTATGTATCCGGTGATACGGGCAGGCGCATGGCTGAAGGAAAAGTGCCCGGGCATGGATGTCAGAGTTCATGCGGTCAGCCGGAGCCCGATTGTACCTCTGGACGGGCCGGGCTATCCGGTGGTGAACCGGAGCCGCCTTCCCAGTTTGTATGACGACAGACGGCAGGTATTTCTGTATAATCTGGCCCGGTATGACCAGGTATTGATGATAACAGATGTGGCAAATCTGAAGGAGAGCAGCGTACAGACATATGTGTCTGTGCTGGAACAATTCGGAAATGAGGATATCACAGTGGTTCAGTGGAGCAGAACCGGGGAGGACGCATGAGATCAAGTTACAGCAGCCGGGATGTGGTAATATTACTCAAAGATATTACAGGACAGATTCAGCCGATGGCGGCGCGGGAGCGGGAGAAAGCCATTCAGTCAGGCATTCACTACAGTGAACTGCTGCCTCTGGAATACCGCCCGACAGAAGTGTATATGGAACTGTACCGGGAGGCTCTTGCGCTTCACGGAGAAAAGACAGCCCGGGCCGCTGCTGTCCTGGCAGAGAAGATCTGGCAGAAAAAGAAGGGGCAGGTGACGCTGGTTTCCCTGGCCCGGGCAGGGACGCCCATTGGCATTCTGATAAAGCGCTATCTGGACCGGAAATATCAGGTGTGCCTGCCCCATTACAGTATTTCCATTATCAGGGACAGAGGGATTGACCACAATGCCATGGATTATATTCTGGCCCGCCACAGCCGGGAGACCATCCAGTTTGTAGACGGCTGGATCGGCAAGGGAACCATCTCCAGAGAACTGGAGAAGGAGATGAAAGGGTATCCGGGGATCAGTCCGGAGCTGGCGGTGCTGTCTGATCCGGCCCGTCTGACAGATCTTTATGGTACCAGTGAAGATTTTCTCATTCCCAGCGCCTGCCTGAACGCGCCGGTGTCTGGTCTGTTCAGCAGGACTGTGCTGAATGACCGTCTGATCGGACCGGGAGATTTCCATGGAGCGGTGTATTACCGGGATATGGAGGGCTGTGATGTATCCTATGAATTTATTCACATGGTAGAACAGTATTTCCCCGGACTGGACGGAAAGGCGGAGCCGGAAGAGCGGCGGGCGGTAACCGGCCGCGAGGAGGCAGTACAGATCAGAGATGCCTTCGGGATCAGCCAGCTGAATTACATTAAGCCCGGCATCGGGGAAACCACCCGGGTGCTGCTGCGCCGGATTCCGTGGAAAGTGCTGGTGCGGGACAGGGAAGATCTGGAGAATGTGGGACATATTCTCAGACTCTGTCAGGAAAAAGAAGTAGAAGTGGAGGAATATCCTCTGGTGAACTATAAGGCCTGCGGACTGATAAAGGAGCTGTCAGATGTGTAAGAGAAGGATATTCGCTGTGGATCTGGACAATACTTTGATTTATTCAGAGCAGAGGAGCCGCTGTCTGTCGGAGCGGGTCTGTGTGGAGCAGAGAGGGGCGGAGGAACTGTCCTATATGAGCCTGGAGTGCCGGGAACGGCTGAGCCGCCTGAACAGCCGGCTGACTGTGGTTCCGGTTACCACCCGCTCGCTGGAACAGTACGGCAGAATCCGCCTCTTCCCCGACAGGGAGCCGGAGCTGGCTCTGGTGAGCAACGGCGGCATCCTGCTGGAGCGGGGAAGGGTTCATGAAGGCTGGCTGGCGCGGACCAGGGAGCTGACGGCTGACAGCCGGGAACAGCTGGCGCTGGCGGACAGCTGGCTGGAGCGGGATCCTGGCCGGTGCTTTGAACTGCGCCGGGTAGACGGACTTTTCGTCTATACCAAAACAAGACAGCCGGAAGAGACAGCCGGCAGGCTGCGAGAACTGCTGGATGCCAGCCTGGTATCTGTGGTGGAAAATCTGAGCAAAATTTATGTCCTGCCCAGGTGCCTGACAAAAGGGCTGGGCATCCGCAGGCTCCGGGAATTCCTGGGGACAGACAGAACAGACGGACTGCCGGAGGTTCTGGCCGCGGGAGACAGCAATTTCGATATTTCCATGCTGGAGGAGGCAGACCGGGGAATATCAACAGGCGACCCTGTGATGCGGGAGGGACTGAAAGGTGCAGGCCATATCCGGTTCTGGAGTTCCCCGGAGGGCCGGAACCGGATGACATACACAGATTTTGTGCTGGATATGGCGGAAGCCTTCAGTGACAGCGGTCAGGACAGCTCCTTCTTCCGGTAGACAGAGAGGGAGATGAGGAAGGAGACCGCAGTCAGGGGGATATTGATGACCGTCATCGTCAGCGCCAGACCGGTGACATCCATAGGGAGACCCAGGGCAGAGGATGAGACCTGGGGAATGGTTCCGCTGAAAATGATGACGAAAACCATGCTGGCCAGGTAGACCAGTCTTCCTTTTTCTGTCCCCAGCAGAAATGTGATCGGCAGGTTAATGTTGATAAATGTGATGGCGACACAGGTAAAGAGCAGGATGTAGGAGGGCATGGCGCCGGTATCTGCCGATGCTCCCGCCAGTGCATGGATCAGCAGATTGACCAGCAGAGTATATACCGCGATGGCGGCGGCGAATCCCAGACTGAGGAGATATTTGCTCAGGACGATATCCCTGCGGCTGACCGGCAGTGTAAGACAGTACCGGTCCCAGTGAAACCGTTCGTCATAGGCCATGGCTGAGAGGGGCAGGACTGAGCCCAGGATCACCGGGAATATCTGAGAGTAGCCCAGCCGCAGCTGCAGGGCGCCCAAAGGGGCATAGCAGAGGATAATGAACAGATACAGCTTCAGGGTTTTGACGATCATTTTCAGATCTTTAATCAGCAATGCTTTCATTTCGTTTCTCCTTTCACCAGATAGACCAGAATATCGTCCAGGGTGGCATGTTCTGCCGTCAGATCCCGGGGAATCATAAAACGGTTGACCAGCGCTTCCACGCCGAATGCAGTCGTCCGCCTGCCATAGACAGCGTCAGGATCAAGGGACTCTGCTGTCTGCCGGGAGCATTTCAGGATGCCCATTCGATTCAGCAGGGTATCTTTTTCCTCGCAGAACAGCAGGTTTCCATGATGAATCAGCGCGATATAATCGCAGATTTTCTCCAGATCGCTGGTAATGTGAGAGGACATAAAGATAGCGTGGGATTCGTCCTGGATGAATTCGTAGAACAGGTCCAGCATCTCATCCCGGATCACAGGATCCAGGCCGCTGGTGGCTTCGTCCAGAATCAGCAGCCGGGAGTCATGGGAGAGGGCGCAGGCGATGGACAATTTCATTTTCATGCCCCGCGAGTAATCCTTTATTTTTTTCTTGGGATTCAGAGAGAATTCCTTTCCATAGCGGCGGAACCGTTCCCGGGACCAGGTGCGGTAGGCGGCGGCCATAACGGCATCGATATCCTCCAGATCCAGCATTTCCGGGAAGCAGCATTCATCCAGCACCACACCGATCTGCTCCTTCAGCTCCGGCGGCAGCCCCCCGGCGGTATCCCGGCCCAGAATCTGTATGGAACCAGAATCTCTGCGGATCAGATCCAGAATCAGGTTGATGGTGGTACTCTTTCCGGCACCGTTTTCACCGATAAAACCCATGACGCAGCCCATGGGAAGGGTCAGGCTGATATCATTCAGAGAAAAAGTCGGGTAATGTTTTCGCAGGTTTTTGATTTCTAATGCGTTCATCATTGATCTCCTTTATAAAAAATAGTCATCATTTCTGTCAGATCTTCCAGCGTCAGGCCGCATCGGGAAGCCAGCCGGGCGATCTCTTCCATATGTTTTTCAATCCGCTTCAGGTTTTCCTCCCGGATCAGATCCAGATTGGCTCCGGCTACAAAGCTTCCTCTGCCGGTCATGGTAGTAATGAATCCATCCCGTTCCAGTTCTTCGTAGGCCCGTTTTGTGGTAATGACACTGACCCGCAGTTCCTTGGCCAGAAACCGCATGGAAGGCAGCGGATCACCTTCTTTTAGTTTTCCTGCGATAATCATGTCCTTGATTTGGACACAGATCTGTTCATAAATAGGTTTGTCAGATTGATTGGAAATAATAATATCCAGCGTATATCCCTTCTTTCGTTCAATGTGGGAAATCCTCTGGTGAGTCATGAAATTCCACACTGTTATGAAAAGTATATTGTATATACTCATTATACACAATATAAACGTAATGTCAACAGGAATATCTCCTATTCCCAGATGTGATAGGAGAAAGGATGTCTATCCGGAAAAAAATATGGTAAAATGAACATTGCGGCCTGTCTGTTGTATGGCAGCCGTTTTCAGCAGGAAACAGGAGGAAATGATAGATCTATGAAGAAAACAGTTCAGTACGCCTTTTATAAATCTCTCCCTGTGATGTTCGGCTATGTATTTCTTGGCACTGCTTTCGGAATACTGCTTCAGCAGGCAGGGTACGGTCTGCTATGGGCGCTGGCCGGCAGTTTGTTTATCTATGCCGGTTCCATGCAGTTTGTGCTGGTTACTTTCTTGTCGTCCGGCACTGCTTTAACTACGGCGGCGGTGATGACTGTCCTGATCAATGGCCGCCATCTCTTCTACGGCCTGTCCTTTGTGGAAAAATTTAAGAAAATGGGGAAGTATTATCCCTATATGATTTTTTCCCTGACGGATGAGACCTATTCTGTTCTCTGTTCCGTAAAGCCGGAGGAGGGTGTGGATGAGAGGAAGGCTATGTTTCTGATCTCCCTGTTCGACCAGAGCTACTGGGTTCTGGGTTCTGTCCTGGGTTCTGTTCTGGGTCAGGTGATGCCTCTGGATTTTACCGGGATCGACTTTTCCATGACGGCTCTGTTTGTTGTGATTTTTCTGGAACAGTGGAAGGATTTTCCCTCCCATATCCCGGCGGTAACAGGGCTGATATCTGCCCTGGTTTTTCTGATTCTGCTGGGACCTGACCGATTTATCCTGCCCTCGCTGATCATGACAGTGGCGATGCTGATGGTATTGAAAAGGAGAATCAACGGGGAACAGGAAAGGAGGGCAGAGATATGACAGAGATGCATGCAGTTTTGCTGATTGCTGTGACGGCGCTGGTTACCATTGTGATCAGGGCTATCCCCTTTGTACTGTTTGGAGGTGATAAGGAACTGCCGGCCTCAGTGCGGTATCTGGGCCAGGTGCTGCCGCCGGCGATTATGGCGGCGCTGGTGATTTACTGCCTGAAGGGAGTGGATCTGACGGTTATGCCCAGAGGGCTGGCGGAACTGCTGGCTGTGGCTGTGGTGGCCGTCCTTCATCTTTGGAAGAGAAATACCCTGCTGAGCATCGCCGGCGGCACCATTTGTTATATGGTGTTGGTGCAGTGGCTCTTCGTGATATAAAAGACAGTTGCCATAAGTAACAAAAAAGCCGGGAAAAAATATTGTTTATCGATGACTTTCTGTTTCCAGAATATGACTTTTAGCCAGGCAGTCGATGAAAATTCACAAAAAAAATTTTTATTTACGAATATTTTTGTGCTAAAATTTACTTTCTACTTGAATTTCATGAAGATTAATTATATACTTAATATATCAAAACCGGAGGCAGGCCGGAGAGCTCAGATACCTGCCGGATAACCAAGGGGGACAGGAAAATGAAATCTAAAGTAGGAAATGTAATTGTAGGACAGTCAGGCGGGCCGACAGCTGTAATTAATTCGAGTCTGGTAGGCGTTTATAAAACCGCGATGGACAGAGGCGCGAACAAAGTATTTGGTATGCTCAACGGTATCCAGGGTTTTCTGGAAGGCCGTTATGTAGACCTGTCCAACCACATTAAAAGTGATTTGGATATTGAACTGCTAAAGCGGACACCGTCAGCGTTCCTGGGCTCCTGCCGCTATAAACTCCCTGAGATAAAGGATAATACGGAGATATTTGACCAGATCTTTGCCCGTTTAAAAGAGATGGAGATAGAATATTTCTTTTATATCGGCGGCAATGATTCTATGGATACCATTAAAAAACTGACCGACTACGGCATCATCACCGGCAGTTCCATTAAGTTCATGGGGGTGCCGAAGACCATTGACAATGACCTGGATATCACCGATCACACGCCAGGCTACGGTTCCGCCGCCAAGTATATCGGCTCTATCACAAAGGAAGTAATCCGTGACGGCCTGGTATATGACCAGCAGAATGTGACCATCCTGGAAGTTATGGGCAGAAATGCCGGCTGGCTGACAGGCGCAGCGGCGCTGGCGAAGGGAGAGGACTGTGAAGGTCCTGATATGATCTTCCTGCCCGAGCTGCCTTTTGATCTGGAAGCTTTTAAGAGAAAGGTAAAAGAGCTGCATGCCAGAAAGAAATCCGTAGTTATCGCCGTATCAGAAGGCGTAAAGCTGCCGGACGGCCGCTATGTGTGCGAGCTGTCGGAGGGCGTGGAATTCGTGGATGCCTTCGGCCACAAAGCTCTGACCGGAACTGCCAGAGTGCTGGCCAACATGATCGCCAAGGAAGTGGGCTGCAAGACCAGAGCAATTGAGTTCAGCACCCTGCAGAGATGTGCTTCTCATATTGTGTCCAGAGTGGATATCACAGAAGCTTTCCAGGTGGGCGGCGCTGCTGTCAAGGCAGCTTTTGAAGGCTCAAACGGCGAGATGGTAATTCTGAAACGTGTGTCCGATGATCCGTATATCTGTGTGACAGATACTTATGATGTACATAAAATCGCCAATGTGGAGAAAAAGGTGCCCAGAGAGTGGATTAATGAGGAGGGCGACTATGTGATGCCGGAATTCCTCAACTATATCCGCCCGCTGATCCAGGCAGAACTGACGCCGATTATGGTAGACGGACTGCCCAGGCATCTGACGCTGAACGACTGAAAAAAGAGAGGTTTTCGTCCGGGGATCTGCGCAGTCCGGACGGAGAAGGGAACAGCAAAACAGCATCAGAAAAGCACCGGCCGCCATCTGCCCTCTGCGGAAGCGGGGATGGATACAGACATGTGGAGACCTGATTACAAATGCTTAAAAATAGAACCCCGCTTTTACAGACAGAAATGAGCGCTCAACGCTCATTTCTGAGGGCTTAATGAAGAAAAATCATCAGAATTTTTCTTCATGTAAGACCGGTTCTGTAAAAGCGGGGTTCTATTTTTATAGTATTTGTTCAGGTCGGGAACAAAGGCTGTATCCATCCCCGCTTCCGCAGAGGGCAGATGGCGGCCGGTGCTTTTCTGATGCTGTTTTGCTGTTCCCTTCTCCGTCCGAACTGTGCTAAACTCTCGAATGAAAATGCGGTTCCAGGTAGATTACCATTTTGCTGCGCTTTCTACCCGCTCCGGATCCTCGGCATTTCCGATCATGGGGATGCCGGTGTCCAGTTTTTTCAGCTCTGCCATTTCTTCTGCTGTCAGGGTGAAGTCAAAGACATCTGTGTTTTCCTGAATCCGTTCTGTGTGGGCGCTCTTTGGTATGATGACGATATCCTGCTGGAGCAGATAGCGGAGCATGATCTGGGCAGGAACTTCCACGCCATTGCTTAATACTTTCTGTTCCATGATAATCCTTTGTGCGTTATTTTCTCCAGTTTCTCCTGAAGCTGGTCTGGTCTGTCTCCACATGTCCCCGGTGGCCGTGTACGGGGCAGGCGTCCAGGGCGGTTTGCCCTGGCCAGGGTGCCGGCGGAAACCTGGGACATGCCCCATTCCCGGATCAGGCCTTCCCGTATGAGACGGTCCATCACATCGGCCACATCCTCGAAGGGAACCTCCTCATTGACCCGGTGCAGATAATAGAGGTCGAAGTCTGTCCGGAGATTTTTCGGAGAAAGCAGTGCGGGAAATCCGGGAAGCGCAGGAAGCTTCGCCGGTTATCTTCCGCATCGGGACCTCTCTTTTTTACCCGAGCCATATTTTTATGGATTTGTGGGGGTCTGTCTGTGACCGCTGTCCCCGGTATCAGCGCCCCGGAGGCATTCTCTGGCGAAGAAAAAGGAGCTGCGTCTCAGTGATCTGGCGGGAGAGCGGCTGATGATCATGCGGCAGGGCAGCAGCAGGGTCAATGACCGGATCCGGTCTGATATAGAGGCGGATTATCCGGATATTATCATCGAGGATATTGCGCCGCACTACAGTATCCGCACCTTTAACCGCTGTGTGGAAAAAAATACCCTTCTGCTCAGTCTGGAGTGCTGGAACGGCGTGCATCCGGGCCTGGTGTCTGTCCCGCTGCGCGAGGACTATGCCCTCCCTTACGGAATTCTCACTGCAGGGACGGTATCGGCAGAGCTGGAGGAGTTTATCCGTATACTGAAGGAATGCCTTTCGGACAGAGCCGGGGCGAAATGCGTTTAAAGTGATGGAAAAAGGAGCCAAAAGGAGCCATTGCGTTACAGACGTGTGTCTGCGGCGCAATGGCTCCTTTCAGGTGAGCAAGACGATAAGCCGGGTTCTGTCGTGAATGGTCATCTATCTAGGCCTGCCGTTGCCGGCAGGCTCGAGCAACCTACCCGAAAGCAGACGGGCCGCCTTATGCTTTCTGTTGGTCTTGCTTCGGATGGGGTTTACATGTGCCCCGGCTGTTGCCAGCCGGGCGGTAGTCTCTTACACTGCCTTTCCACCCTTACCGCGGCAGGCCGCGGCGGTATATTTCTGTTGCACTGGCCTTGGAGTCGCCTCCACCGGACGTTATCCGGCATCCTGCCCTGTGAAGCCCGGACTTTCCT
>CAJFOT010000039.1 GCA_904397815.1 Candidatus Paralachnospira sangeri | reverse complement strand
GTTCCCGGCCTGAATAAATTCTAAGCAGCCAGAAAGGCCCTTTTCCAGGACCGATTTTATGTTCAGAAAAAGTCTGATACTTTTTCTTCACGAAAATCTCACATGCAGGCGTTGATCGCCTGCATGTGCCTGGAAAAGGGCCTTCCCGCCTGCTAAGAATTTGTAAACAGGCCTCCACATGGACGTTAAGGGGCAGGGCTGTCCGGACACAGCGTTCTGCCCCGGCGCTTCCTTTTCCGTCCGGGCTGTGAACTCCCTGAAGGAAGGAAAATACGATTTTCTGTTTGTGTTTACCGGTGTGCTGTGTTAAAATGTGTGTTAATACCTTTGATAATCTGGAGGAGGACGAAGATGAAACAGATTGCGTTATCGTTATTGATGGAGAATACTTCCGGCGTGCTGAGCCGGATTGCCGGGCTGTTCAGCCGCAGGGGGTACAATATTGACAGCATCACAGCGGGAGAGACGACGACGCCGGGGGTGACCCGGATGACAGTGGTGGCCAGCGGAGAGGATGAGATTCTGGTGCAGATCCGCAAGCAGCTGGCGAAGCTGACGGAAGTTCTGGAGATTGAGGAACTGCCGGAGAAGGATTCTGTGACAAGAGAACTGATTCTTCTGAAAGTGCGTGCGAAGGCAGAGGAGCGGCAGCAGATTATCGCTGTGGCAGATGTGTTCCGGGCGAAGATTGTGGATGTGGCGCAGAATTCCCTGACTGTGGAATTGACTGGCAATCAGGCCAAACTGGAGGCGTTTATCCGTTTGCTGGAAAACTATGAAATTCTGGAGATGGCCAGAACCGGTATCATCGGCCTGTTCCGGGGTGAGCGGTCTCTGGGACAGGAAAAGGAAGAGAAATGAGAACTTTGCTGCATATCAGATATAACTTATTGATATGCTGGAAATAGGACTTCTTTTATTGACATTGAAATCTGGTGGATTATAATAGATAAAAATAGAAAACGTTGTATCGACATGGAGGAATTAAGATGGCAAAAATTTATTATCAGGAAGACTGCAACCTTTCCTTATTAGAGGGAAAGACCATTGCGGTGATCGGTTACGGCAGCCAGGGACATGCCCACGCGTTAAACGCAAGAGAGTCCGGGTGCAATGTCATTATCGGTCTTTATGAAGGCAGCAAATCCTGGGCAAAAGCGGAAGCGCAGGGATTTGAGGTTTATACAGCAGCAGAAGCTGCAAAAAGAGCAGACATTATTATGATTCTGATTAACGATGAGAAGCAGGCGAAGATGTACAAGGAGTCCATCGAGCCCAATCTGGAAGAGGGCAATATGCTGATGTTTGCTCATGGCTTTGCCATTCATTTCGGCCAGATCGTACCCCCGCCCTATGTGGATGTTACCATGATCGCGCCGAAGGGCCCGGGCCATACTGTGAGAAGCACCTATCAGGAGGGCCAGGGTGTTCCCTGCCTGATCGCTGTTCAGCAGGATTATACAGGCAAGGCGCATGACAGAGCGCTGGCTTACGCGCTGGCGATCGGCGGAGCGAGAGCAGGTGTTCTGCAGACTACATTCCGTGAAGAGACTGAGACAGACCTGTTCGGTGAGCAGGCGGTACTGTGCGGCGGTGTGACACAGCTGATGAAGACAGGTTTTGAGGTTCTGGTAGAAGCCGGCTATGAGCCGGAGAGCGCTTACTTTGAGTGCATCCATGAGATGAAGCTGATCGTAGACCTGATTTATGAGAGCGGTTTCGCCGGAATGAGATATTCCATTTCCAACACGGCAGAGTATGGCGACTACATCACCGGTCCCAAGATTATCACAAAAGAGACCAAGGAAGCAATGAAGAAGGTGCTGGAGGATATCCAGACCGGCGTGTTCGCAAAGAACTGGCTGCTGGAGAACCAGGTCGGCTGCACCAATTTCCTGGCTAAGAGAAGAATGGAATCCCAGCATCAGTTAGAAACGGTCGGCGCGGAACTGCGTAAGCTGATGAGCTGGAACAACAAGAACAAATTGATTGATAACTGATCAGCTGATATATTTAATTCCGGGGGCTGATGCAGTCCGGATAAAGAGCAGGATATAAAACGGATAGAGAAAACGCCGGTTCAGCTTTTTTCCACAGAGGATAAAGTACAATCTCAGGTGGAGGGCCCGGACCGGTGTTTTTTCTGTCCGTTCTGCATATTTCTGTATCTTTCTCTGTATCCGTTCTTTTATAGTTTAAAGAATAATGTAATTTCAGCATGTAAAAAAGTGCATTTGCATATAAAACAGGAATGTCAGCCTGCCGCGGAATTCTTGGCGGGAAGGGGATTGGATTTGTAATAGTTCATGAAAGCATCTACTGCTCTGGAGTGTCCGGCGGCGTGCTTGCAGGCGAAGCCGATAGTGCGCCGGTGAATGGGTGCGGACAGAGGAATTTCTGTCAGAAGCCCCTGTTCCAGATCTTCTTTGACGAAATCTTTGATGACGCACCCGATGCCCATGCCGATCCGGGCGAATTCGATCAGCAGATCCATACTGCTGACTTCCAGAATCTGATGGCATTCGATTTTGTTTTCAATCATGTACTGATCGATATAGAGACGGGTCACATTGCTTCGGTCCAGCATCATAATATTTCCTTTTTCAAACCAGTTGACATCCTGGCAGCCCTCCCGCAGACGCAGATTGTCCAGGTAGCTGTCGGTGGCCACGAAACAGTCCTCGATATCCTGAACAGGATAGAAGTCCAGCCGGCGGTGCTTCGGCTCTGCGATCAGGCAGACGTCGATCAGCCCCTGTTCCAGCATCTCCAAGCTTTTGGAACTGGACTGGTTTTCCAGGGTGATTTTAATATGAGGCCAGGCGGAGATAAAGCCTTTCAGATAGGGCAGCAGCATGTAGCGGCACAGGGTGGTGCTGACGCCGATGTGGAGTTGGCCTGCTCCCAGCATCTGATTCTGGCGGATTTCCTCTTCTCCCCGGGCCAGGGCATCGAAGGCTGACTTCACATATTCATACAGGACCCTGCCGTCCTCAGTCAGCTGCACACCTCTGGAATTGCGGATAAACAGTGTGGTTTTCAGGCTGGCTTCCAGCTTGGATATGGATTTGCTGATAGCTGGCTGGCTGATGTACAGCTCTTTTGAGGTGCGGGATATATTTTCTGTCTTTGCCACCTCATAAAAAATTCTATATAATGATAAATTTTGATCCATAAAAGCCCCTCCCTTGCAATATGGATATAACTTGAATTCATACTGAATATTCATAATATGTATTTCAATTATAACAAAAATCATGGTAGAATAGCAACAGTTAAATGAATCGTGGAGGAAAACGCAATGGGAATGACTATGACGCAGAAAATCCTGGCGGCACATGCAGGACTTTCAGAGGTTAAGGCCGGTCAGCTGATCGAGGCGGATCTGGACCTGGTTCTGGGGAATGATATTACTTCTCCGGTTGCAATTAAAGAGATGGATTCCAAAATGACTGTCAGCACCGTATTTGATAAAGATAAAATTGCGCTGGTGCTGGACCATTTTGTTCCGAACAAAGACATTAAATCAGCTGAGCAGTGCAAATGTGTCAGAGAATTTGCGGCAAGGCATGAAATTACCAACTTTTTCGATGTGGGCCAGATGGGTATTGAGCACGCCCTTCTGCCGGAAAAAGGTCTGGTGGTAGCGGGAGATGTGGTGATCGGCGCTGATTCCCATACCTGTACCTACGGTGCGTTGGGGGCTTTTTCCACCGGTGTGGGCAGTACGGATATGGCAGCCGGCATGGCCACCGGGAAGGCCTGGTTTAAGGTGCCTTCTGCCATCAAATTTATCCTGACCGGGAAACCCTCCAAATGGGTCAGCGGCAAGGATGTGATCCTGCACATTATCGGCCGGATCGGCGTGGACGGCGCCCTGTATAAATCAATGGAATTTACCGGCGATGGAATCGCCCATCTGTCTATGGATGACCGTCTGTGCATTGCCAACATGGCCATTGAGGCAGGGGGCAAAAACGGTATCTTCCCTGTAGATGATGTGACGAGAGCTTACCTGAAAGAGCATTCTGCCCGGGATTTCAAAGTATATGAAGCGGATGAGGATGCGGAGTATGAGCAGGTGATTACCATCGACCTGTCGGCGCTGAAGCCCACTGTGGCCTTCCCTCATCTGCCGGAAAACACAAAGACCATCGATGAGGTGGGTGATGTGCCCATTGATCAGGTGGTGATCGGTTCCTGCACCAACGGACGGCTGGAGGATCTGAGAATTGCCGCTGAGATTATGAAAGGCAAAAAAGTGGCGAAGGGACTGCGTGTGATCGTCATTCCCGCCACACAGAATATTTATCTTCAGGCGATCCAGGAAGGGCTGGTACAGACCTTTATCGAGGCCGGAGCGGTGGTGAGCACCCCTACCTGCGGGCCCTGCCTGGGAGGCTATATGGGAATTCTGGCAGAGGGAGAGCGCTGTGTTTCCACGACCAACCGGAATTTCGTGGGACGTATGGGCCATGTCACATCTGAGGTTTATCTGGCCAGCCCGGCTGTGGCGGCCGCCAGCGCGCTGGCTGGCAAAATTGCCGGACCGTGTGAATAGGGAGGAAAAGAAACGATGAAAGCAAGCGGAACAGTATTTAAGTACGGTGACAATGTAGATACAGATGTGATTATTCCTGCCAGATATCTGAACGTGTCAGAGCCTTCTGAGCTGGCGGCCCACTGTATGGAGGATATCGACAGGGATTTTATCCACAAGGTGAAAAAAGGCGACATCATTGTAGCCAACAAAAACTTCGGCTGCGGCTCTTCCAGAGAGCATGCGCCCATTGCCATTAAGGCGGCAGGCGTCAGCTGCGTCATCGCAGAGACCTTCGCCCGGATTTTTTACCGGAACTCCATCAATATCGGCCTGCCGATTATTGAATGTCCGGAAGCGGCGAAGGATATCGAGGCCGGCGATCAGGTGGAGATCGATTTTGATTCCGGCATGATCTATGACCGGACAAAAGGAACTCAGTATCAGGGCCAGGCATTTCCTGAGTTTATGCAGAAAATCATCGCTGCGGAAGGGCTGATTAATTATATTAACAGCCGGGACAAAGAATAAGGAGGCGCTGTGGAAGTTTTATTTCTGGAATATCCTAAATGCTCTACCTGCCAGAAAGCAAAAAAATGGCTGGATGGCCGGCAGATTGCCTATCAGGACAGGAATATTAAAGAAGAAAATCCGACAGCCGAGGAGCTGGCGGCATGGCATAAGGCCAGCGGTCATCCGCTGCGGAAGTTTTTTAACACCAGCGGCCAGCTTTACCGGAGTATGGGGCTGAAGGACAGGCTGGACAGCATGACAGAGGAAGAGATGTGCGGGCTGCTGGCCACTGATGGCATGCTGGTGAAACGGCCGCTGGTGATCGGTCCTGACTTTGTATTAATCGGCTTCCGGGAGGCGGAGTGGGAAGCCAGCCTGAAATAGCCGGAGCTGTTGCCCGGGGAAAATTCTGCGCGGATTTACTGGCTGAACGGCTCAGGCTGCCGCAAAAATGAGAAGAAGGAAGCCGGAGAAAAGGGCAGCTGCCGAACTTCTTCTGTCAGGCTGATGGGGAGAAGATTGGCCATATCCTCCGGCATATCTGAAATAAAATATAATAATTTACCCGTGATCGGGTGGTGAAAGGACAGGCGCCAGGAATGGAGAGCCTGTCTTTTTATCTGCCGTGAAAGGAGGCTGTATCGACTGCTATTCCAGCCATGGCTCTGGAAAGACAGACTGTCGGAAGAGTTTTCTGATAATTCCCGCCGACAGGCAGGATGATAAATAAAATCGCCAAAAAGGGGATGGCCGACGGTGCTCAGATGTACCCGGATTTGATGTGTCCTTCCGGTTTCCAGCCGCAGGCATACCAGTGACAGGCAGTCGGTGCGTCCCAAAACCTGAAAATGGGTCAAGGCATATTCCCCTGCCGTCAGGTTTACCTGCCGTTCAATGGTGGAGCCGGGCACCCGGGCGATGGGCAGACAGATGGAACCCCGCGCAGGCAGCTGTCCCTCTGCGATTGCCAGATATTCCCGGTGAATCCGATGTTCCCTCACCATTCCGGAGAGAATTCCGGCGCTGAGTCTGTGCTTGGCCACAATCAGCAAACCTGAGGTATCCCGGTCCAGACGGTTGATAATTCGGCAGATGTAAGGCCGGCCCTGCTGCATAAAATACCAGGCCAGGCCATTGGCCAGGGTATGGTCGTAATGATTCTGAGAGGGATGTACAGGGACGCCTGCAGCTTTGTGGATGACCATCAGATCCCGGTCCTCGTAAACGATACGCAGCGGAAGCGGAGCAGGGACAATATTTTCTGAGGATGCCTCTTCAATGATTGTGGTGGTTAGCCTTTCTCCTTTTTTCAGAGTATGGCGGGTGGTGACATGTGCCTCATTTACCAGAATCCCCCGGGGCCAGGTCTTCAGCTGCGCGATCATGCGGCGAGAATATCCCTTCGATAAAAGAAAAGAGCCGATGGTCAGACCTTCTGATGCTGTGTCGATTGTGTAATGAAATTCTAATGTTTCCATGTCTTTATTTTAACATCTCAGTCTCCCGGCTGCAACCTGCGGGAGAATATCCGCGGGTCTGTGTTTTCGAAAAGGGATTGATATCATGAAGAGCAGATATCGGCAGAAGCTGAGGTATAAGATGAAATTCTCCTGGCTATAATATATGCAAATACAAAAATTAACATATCTGTAATAATAAACAGGATTTGTTAATATAATTGTAATATGTGCCGCTTTTGGCACAGCCGAGGCACAGCTTTGGCACTAATTTCAGAGAGGAGAATGGAATGAATCAAAAATATAAAACGAAGAGGCGCGGAGCAGATCTGGGAAGAGCCGGATGGCTGGCGATAGCGGTTTTGGCGGCGGGGAGCAGTTTTCTGTCTCAGCCCTGTGTGACCTATGCCGCTTCTGCTTTCCCCACAGAAATGGTTTCCGCAGGGCTGGATGTTTCCAGTCTGGACGCGGAGGATCATGAAGTGATGCAGACGGATCAGGAACTGGAGGCGGAAATTACGAAAGAAGCTCTGTCCGTTCCCCGAACCATGGTGGGCGACCTGATTTCTTCCCAGGTGGAAGAGGCCTATATACAGCCTATGGTGATTTCATGTTCCCAGCAGGACTATGATGTGCTGTTGCGGATTGTGGAGGCGGAAGCGGGCATTTGCGATTACCAGGGAAAACTGCTGGTAGCCAATGTGGTCATTAACCGGGTGGAGAGCGGCAGTTTTCCCAATACGGTTACAGAGGTCGTGTATCAGGAAAATCAGTTTTCCCCGGTCAAAAGCGGCTCTATCAATTCTGTCACAGTATCAGAGGAAACCAGAATGGCTGTCGATGCTGCTCTGGCCGGAGAGGATCCCTCCTGCGGCGCCCTGTTCTTTGCCGCCCGTCAGCGGGCAAACGCCTCGAACATGAGCTGGTTTGACAACCATCTCCGTTTTTTGTTTGAGCATGACGGCCATGAATTCTTTACTCTTCCGTGACGGCGGCGCAGCCGGGTTCTGCGGAAGTTTCTTTACAGGAATCCCCGAATATGGTATGATAGCGAAAGAAAATCAGCGTTAAGGGGATAGAAAAATGAAAAATATTCTTTATAAAAGTACCAGAGGCGCGGAGGAGAATATCACCGCCTCCGCTGCCGTGTTAAAAGGTCTGGCTTCTGACGGCGGTCTGTTTGTTCCCCAGGAGATTCCGGCTCTGGATAAAAGCCTGGAGGAACTGTCCCATATGAATTATCAGGAGGTCGCTTATGAGGTGATGAAGCTGTTCCTCAGTGATTATACAGAGGAAGAACTGAAATACTGCATTTCCCATGCCTATGACGACAAGTTTGACACACCTGAGATCGCCCCGCTGGCGAAGGCCGGCGGCGCTTATTATCTGGAACTGTTCCATGGAGCTACCATTGCTTTTAAGGATATGGCTCTGTCAATTCTGCCTTATCTGATGACCACTGCCGCGAAAAAAAATCATGCTGAAAATGATATCGTGATCCTGACGGCGACCTCCGGAGATACCGGAAAAGCAGCACTGGCAGGTTTTGCGGATGTACCCCATACCAGAATCATTGTCTTTTATCCCAAGGACGGCGTCAGCCCGATTCAGAAAAAACAGATGGTGACCCAGAAAGGGGCCAATACGCTGGTGGTAGGCGTGAACGGCAATTTCGATGACTGCCAGACCGGCGTGAAGAAAATGTTCGGAGATCAGAAGCTGGCGGCTGATATGGGGAAAGCCGGATTTCAGTTTTCTTCCGCCAATTCCATCAACATCGGCCGCCTGATCCCTCAGGTTGTATATTATGTATATGCATATGCCAAGCTGTTGGAGAACGGTGAAATCGAAAACGGGGAAAAAATTAATGTGGTTGTTCCGACAGGAAATTTCGGCAATATTCTGGCGGCTTACTATGGAAAAACTATGGGGCTGCCTATTGAACTGCTGATTTGTGCCTCCAATGAGAATAAAGTGCTGTATGATTTCTTCCGCACCGGTGTTTATGACAGGAACCGGGAATTTATCCTGACCAGCTCCCCTTCTATGGATATTCTGATTTCCAGCAATCTGGAACGGCTGATCTACAAGATCGCCGGCGAGAATGCAGAAAAAGATCAGTTTATGATGGAAGCGCTGAGCAAAGACGGAAAATATGAGATTACCCCGGAGATGCGGGACCAGCTCAGCTGTTTTTACGGCAATTTCGCAACAGAACAGGAGACTGCGGCGGGGATCAGGGAACTGTATAAAGCAACTGGCTATGTGATTGATACCCACACGGCGGTGGCCAGAGAGGTTTATGAAAAGTATAAGGCGCAGACGGGAGATCAGCGCAAGACTGTGATTGCCTCTACAGCCAGCCCCTACAAGTTCACCAGGAGCGTGATGACAGCGATTGATCCTACCTTTGATGCTAAGGATGATTTTGCTTTGGTGGACGAACTGAGCAAATTATCAAATGTACCAGTGCCCAAAGCCATTGAAGAGATCCGTAATGCGGATGTCCTTCACAAAACCACATGCGAAGTATCAGAAATGGAACAGACTGTACGCAGTTTTTTGAAGAAATAACAAATTTCTGGAAAAAATTATACACATTTTCAGATTCTTTGCAATTTTTGCTATAAGACGAAAAACTGCTTGTATATTTTACATAAAAGTAGGATGAATTTGCGGCGGATTATGAGCATATGTGCAATTGACTTTTGCAGGGAACTATGAGAAAATTACTTCCAGACAATGCAGATAAAAGGTTTTAGAAGGAGGCAACTGCTATGACAGAAACCTATGGAATTGAAAAGCTGGGGATCATCGGACCGAAGGCTGTTTATCGCAATCTGACTCCCGCGCAGCTGACAGAGGCTGCTCTGCGCCGGGGCGAGGGAACCCTCAGCAATACAGGCGCGCTGGTGGTGACAACGGGAAAATATACCGGACGTTCTCCGGAAGATAAATTCATCGTAGACAGTGAAGCTGTTCACGACGAGATCGCGTGGGGCAAGGTAAACCGCCCGATCAGCCGTGAAAAGTTCAACGCAATTAAAAGTAAAGTAACCGCGTATTTACAGAACCGTGAAATCTTTATCTTTGACGGGTTCGCAGGCGCGGACAAGACATATACACAGAAATTCCGTATCATTAATGAGCTGGCCAGCCAGAATCTGTTCATTCATCAGCTGCTGATCCGTCCGACAGCGGAAGAACTGGAAAGCTACGGCGAGCCGGATTACACCATTATCTGCGCGCCCGGATTCAAATGTGATCCTGAGGTGGACGGCGTACACAGTGAAGCGGCGATCATGATTGACTATGAGGCACATATGCTGGTAATCTGCGGTACTCAGTATGCCGGCGAGATCAAGAAGAGTGTATTCTCCACCATGAATTATGTGATGACAAAGAAGAATGTTCTGCCGATGCACTGTTCTGCCAACATGGATCCTGCGACCGGTGAGACAGCGATCTTCTTCGGACTGTCCGGAACGGGCAAGACCACACTGTCTGCTGATCCTGCCCGGAAGCTGATCGGCGATGATGAGCATGGATGGTCCCCTGACGGCGTATTCAACTTCGAGGGCGGCTGTTACGCGAAGTGCATCAATCTCTCCGCAGAGAATGAACCTGATATCTATAATGCGATTAAGTTCGGCTCTCTGGTGGAAAATGTGGTGATGGATCCTGAGACCAGAGAATTCGATTTCAGCGATGACAGCCTGACAGAAAATACCCGTGTGGGTTATCCTATTGACTATATCAACAATGCCCAGATCCCCGGAGAG
Organism: Candidatus Paralachnospira sangeri; assembly: GCA_904397815.1. GTDB lineage: Bacteria > Bacillota > Clostridia > Lachnospirales > Lachnospiraceae > Paralachnospira_A > Paralachnospira_A sangeri. The sequence continues at coordinate 25,571 of CAJFOT010000039.1, read as the reverse complement.
GGCGGCATTCCGAAGGTGGTTGTATTCCTGACTGCCGATGCATTCGGTGTACTGCCTCCCATCAGCCGTCTGGACAAGAATGCGGCAATGTATCACTTTGTAACCGGCTTTACCTCCAAGCTGGCAGGCACAGAGCGGGGTGTGACAGAGCCTCAGCCTACATTCTCCACCCTGTTCGGAGAACCGTTCATGCCTATGGATCCTTCTGTATACGCGGAAATGCTGGGTGAAAAGCTGGAGAAATACGGCACAAAGGTTTACCTGGTAAATACAGGATGGGCCGGCGGAAGCGCCGCTGCAGGGGCACAGCGTATGAAGCTGAGCTATACCAGAGCGATGGTAACCGCTGCCCTGAACGGCGAGCTGGATAAGGTTGAATTCAAACATCACGATATCTTTAACGTAGATTATCCTGTAACTTGCCCGAATGTTCCCGATGAAAAGCTGGATGCCCGGGGAATGTGGGAGGACAAGGCTGCTTATGACGAGCAGGCAAACAAGCTGGCACAGATGTTCGCGGACAATTTCGCAAAGAAATATCCCAACATGCCCGCAGAAATCGTAAACGCGGGACCGAAGCCGGTTAAATAAAAGAATTTCGTTCAGCATGTAGGCGGGAGGTACGAACCGCCGGACGGGGAGGCAACGCTTTGGGGTACAGCGCCATATGGGCGGGACCTTCTGCCGCTTGATTCCCGGCCCGAACAGGTACTAAGCAGATGACGGCGTGATTTTTCAGGATCGGACTTATCTTCGGGAAAAGCCTGATGCTTTTCCCTCAGTAAGCTCCTCGGAAACCGGTTTTGTAAACCGGTTTCCGCCTGAAAAATCACGCCGTCATCTGCAAGTACCTGTAAAACGGGCCTTCATATGCGGCAGAAGGCCCCGCCCATATGGCGCTGAGCCCCAAAGCGTTGCCTCCCCGTCCGGCGGTCCTGGATATTGGCCCGGTTGGCCGTTTAGAATTTATTCAGGCCGGGAACAAAGGCGTTAAGGGCCAGGGCTGTCCGGACACACCGTTCTGCAGCGGCTCCTGATGCCGTCCGGGCTGTGTAAACCCCGTGTACAAAAACACATACTTTCTTTGCATTGGCATCCGCCTGTTTTTTTGTTATAATGTGGTTGAAAAAGACAAAAAATAAGGGGGAATGCCGGTGGAAAATGCGGTTAAAAAGAAATTGCAGATGCTATTGTACCATATCGCTCTGTTTATGGAGATTGCGATTGGCATTATTATTGTGGGAGCACTGCTGATTTCGGTGGTTGGATTGCTGCATGAGATGGAAATTTTATATGTAAACCGTCTGGAGGATTATGCGTTTGGGGAGTTTCTGGCCGCTGCATTTAATGTGGTGATTGGCATTGAATTTTTGAAGATGCTCTGCCGTCATAATCTCAGTTCTGTGATCGAGGTGCTGCTGTTTGCTATTGCCAGGGGTATGGTGGTGGAGCACATGGGGCCTGTGGAGAATCTGTGCAGTGTATTTGCCATTGCGATTCTCTTTATGATCAGAAAGTTTCTGTTTATTCCCGGTGTGGACAGCCAGCGGGATAAGGATGAGCATATCTAAAATTCTGTCATGTTTTTTCGGTACCATAAAGGCAGATGGGTCATCTGGCAGCGGGGATTGGTCCGCTCCCGGATGGCAATGGTTTTGTGAAAGAGTTTCCAGAGGGAGCGATATTGATCTTCCTCCGCGTCATAATGGCATAATGCTTCCAGTTCATCTTTCTGAACAGGCATCAGCACCCAGTCCCGGTCAGCGGGATGTAAAGCTGCCAGATTTCGCTTCTCGTCCAGCAGAATCCAGGATTCAGAAGGCAGGCGGTCAGCAAAGTGAGGGGCTGTCAGCGGCAGAACGTTGGCTTTCGGACATATTTTTCCGTAGAGCAAATGCTGGGCCAAGGCGGAAAAACGGGTGAATTCAACAAAATAGTGGGCTTCATTACTGACTCTTCTGTGAAGGGCAAATATGGTCTGCACCTGTGGAAGTCCCAGCATGGAAACGATCTTAGGGCCGCGGCGGAATGCCAGCACCAGAAAACGGTATATGGCATCAGCCTTTTCGGGATCATTCGACAGAGAAGCCCGGTATGCCATATCGAATACAGCGGAGGACAGTTTCCGCTGTACAGAACGGGCTACCCGAAATGATTTTTCGTAATCTGTGGTGACGGAGACATAGCGGGCGAAAAGGGAGAGGTTATAATCTCCGTTCAGAGCCAGGGCTACATTCTGATGGCCCAGGCCGCTGGCCCAGGCATCATAGACGGCGGTAAAGATACCGTCAGGCGTGTCGTCACACAGATAGATGGTCTGTGAGGGGGTATCAGGCTGATTCATAAAGCTGTATCGTTCCTTTCTGAGATTTAGAAATTGAATGTTTTTTCTGAAGAAATTTCCTCTGCCGGGCGGCGGCTTCCCTTCTATACAAGCTGAAAGTCGTCAAAAAGCGACATTTGCTGATAGGTCATTTCTCTGGCAATCTGCCAGTTTTTATCCTGTTCGCTTCGGATCAGATTGTGGGTGATATAGGTTTCTTCCAGCTTTACAGGATACAGCATATGTCCGTTCACAGTGATGAAATAGTGGGCTCGTTTCAGGACGACGCCCATTTTTTTCAACGCCTGAAAATCCAGGAGGCTGTGCTTTCTGGCATAGAGGATACGGCGGGCGGATTTTACACCGATGCCTGGCACCCGCAGAAGGGTGGCATAGTCGGCGGAGGTGATTTCTACAGGAAAAAGTTCCAGATGCCGTACGGCCCAGTCACATTTGGGGTCGATGAACAGATTGAAGTTAGGACGCTCTTCCGTTAAAAGTTCTCCGGCATGGAAGCCGTAAAAACGAAGAAGCCAGTCCGCCTGATAGAGGCGGTGTTCCCGCAGGAGAGGAGGGCGGGTGTCCAAAGAGGGGAGACTGGCGTCTTCATTTACAGGGACGTAGGCAGAATAAAAGACTCTCTTCAGATCATAGTTCTGGTACAGCGCCTCTGCTGTCCGCACCAGCTGAAAGTCCGATTCCGGCACAGCTCCGACAATCATCTGGGTACTTTGCCCGGCCGGAACAAACCGGGGATGGCTTCTGGATACCGTCTGCGCGGTTCTGGCCAGATACTGGAGGTGAGGGTCGGCAGCGGAATGAGCGGGGATCTGGGGGGACAGGGAGGACTGGTTCCTGCTGGCGACTGTCAGTCCGGTCTGAGTACGGGGCGGAGGGAGGAATCCTTCGGCTCTGCCCTCCAGTCTGTCCTGCAGGATGCTGTTCTGTATCTGCCGGATCGGTGCCAGAATGCGGGCGTGGGTTTTGTGAGGCGCCAGTTTTTTCAGCCCTTCCTGGGTGGAGATTTCCAGGTTGGCGCTCATACGGTCTGCCAGATAGCCGATTTTCTGGATCAGTTCAGGGTCGGCACCGGGAATCGTTTTTACGTGGATATAGCCGTTAAACCGGTATTGACGCCGCAGCAGAAGCAGGGTTTGGTATAGAAGGCCCATAGTGTGACTGGGAGTGTTGATGATGCCGGAACTGAGGAAAAGACCCTCGATATAATTGCGGCGGTAGAATTCCACAGTCAGGGTACATAATTCCTCCGGTGTAAAGGTGGCCCGGGGCACGTCATTGGATGCCCGGTTCAGGCAGTATTTGCAGTCATAGACACATTCATTGGAAAACAGGACCTTCAGTAGGGAGATACATCTGCCGTCAGCAGCAAAGCTGTGGCAGATGCCTCCTGCTGCGGTATTTCCCAGACATCCCTTTTCGCCCCGGCGGGTTACGCCGCTGCTGGTGCAGGCCACGTCATATTTGGCGGCATCGGATAAAATCTCCAGTTTTTTCTCTAATGACATGTGTTCCTGCAGTATCATGTGTTCCTGCCGCTCAAAGTGTGATGGAGTATGCTTACGTTTCTGTACCGTGAGCTTTTTTGTATATTTGATCTATGAGCGGACTCTCCTTTCTTTATATTTTCGGGAAAGGCATCTCTGTTCCCGGATTAATTGTTTTTCCATCAGACAAAACTGCATAATCCTTTCATCTGAGGTCAATACTGATTGTCTGAAACGAACCCGTCTAAGTGTCGGAATGTTCATTCTATGTTTTTCCCAATGACAGTCGTTCGGATTGTTCTTTACAAAACCGAAATCGAACATATATTCTGGTCAGAGTATAGCATGAAAGAAAAGAAAAAGCAACAGAAAAACAAACATTTGTTCTGAAAATTTTCTTGACAGCTTCATGGGTATTCCGATACAATATCTTTATGAAGAAATATACTTATCTAATGTTTGATGTAGATGGAACGCTTATGGATTTTAAAAAGGGAGAGGACTGTGCTATCAGGGAGAGTCTGCGGATCCATCATATCCCCTGCACGCCGGAACTGCCGGGACTTTACAGTAAGATTAACGACGGGTTCTGGAAAAGGTTTGAGAAAGGAGAGATCAGTCGGGAACAGGTTCTGACAGGGCGGTTTGAGGAATTGTTCCGTGAGATTGGGGTTGACGCGGATCCGGAGGCTTTCGAACAGACTTATCAGGATTTGCTGGGACAGCAGGTATTTTATGTGGAGGGCGCGGTGGATTTGATCCGGGATCTGAGCAGCCGCTATTATCTGTGTGTGATGACAAACGGCGTTTCCCGCACGCAGTACAGCCGGCTGAAAAAAAATCATTTTGATCAGTATTTCCGGCATATTTTTGTTTCAGAGGACACAGGCTATCAGAAGCCGATGAAGGGATATTTTGATTATTGTTTCAACAGGATTCCGGGCTTTTCGGCTGATGAGGCGCTGATAATCGGTGATTCTCTGACCAGTGACATCAAGGGCGGCGCCAATGCCGGCGTTGATACATGCTGGTATAATCCGGACGGGCAGCAGGCCGGGGCGGACGCGGTGATTACATATGAAATCAGCCGTTTGGAGCAGCTTAGGGAGATTTGTCCGTAAAACGGGGAAAGGAAGGAAATGTCTGGGATGAAGAGAGTATTTATCATTGTTTTGGATAGCTTTGGCATCGGCGAGCTGCCGGATGCGGCGGATTACGGCGACCAGGGTTCGGATACCCTGGGAGCTGTGAAGAAAAGCCCTTTTTTCCAGATGGAGAATATGAAACGGCTGGGGCTTTTTCAGATTGAAGGCTGCGGAAAGGACAGAGATCCCGGACAGCCGGTTCCTGTCTTTCAGGGCGCTGTGGCCCGGATGGAGGAGCAGTCCCGGGGAAAGGATACCACGATCGGCCACTGGGAGATCGCCGGTGTGGTGTCGGAAGCGCCGCTGCCGGTTTTCCCGGAGGGATTTCCGGAAGAACTGCTGGAGCGTTTGCGGGAGCGTACCGGAAGGGGAATTTTGTGCAACCGACCCTATTCGGGCACTGAGGTGATCAGGGATTATGGAAGGGAACATCTGCGGACAGGGGATCTGATTGTTTATACTTCCGCCGACAGCGTGCTGCAGATTGCGGCTCATGAGGATCTGGTACCGCCGGAACTGCTCTACCAGTATTGTCAGGCGGCCCGGGAGATCTGTCAGGGTCCGTGGGGAGTGGGACGGATTATCGCCCGTCCTTTTATTGGCAGCTGGCCTGACTTTACACGGACAGCGAACCGCCATGATTTTTCTCTGGAGCCCCCGGCGCCGACGATGCTGGATCTGCTGAAAGAGGCAGGGAAAACGGTGATCTCTGTAGGAAAAATTGTCGATATTTTTGCAGGGCGTGGCATCACAGAATATGTGCGCACAGAGAATAACGCTGATGGTATTGAAAAAACTTTGAAATATATGGAAAAAGATTTCGAAGGGCTGTGTTTCACAAATCTGGTGGATTTTGACATGCTGTACGGCCACCGGAACGATCGGGACGGCTATGCAAAGGCCCTGGCTTATTTTGATTCCATGCTGCCCAGACTGGAAGCGGCGATGAGAGATGAGGATATTCTGATCATCACGGCTGATCACGGCTGTGATCCGGATACGCCGTCCACAGACCATTCCAGGGAGTATACCCCACTGATTGTCACGGGGAAGCAATGCCTGAAGGGGGTGAATCTGGGAACCAGACAGAGTTTCGCGGACATAGCGGCGTCAGTGCTGGATTACCTGGGCGTGAAGCAGAACTGCCGGGGTGTCAGCTTCTATCCCCAGATCAGGGCGCTGAATGTGGAACGGCTGGCGGAGACGGCGATTCAGGCCCGGCAGCAGTCCTACGCTCCTTACTCCCATTTCTGCGTGGGCGCTGCGCTGCTGTCTGAGGAGGGGGAGGTTTACTCCGGATGCAATGTGGAGAATGCGGCTTACGGTCCGTCGGTCTGCGCGGAGCGGACGGCTTTCGTCAAGGCAGTCAGCGAAGGAAAACGGAGATTCCGGGCCATTGCCATAGCCGGAGGGCCCCAGGGCGATCAGCCCTCAGATTATTGTGCGCCCTGCGGAGTGTGCCGGCAGGTGATGGAGGAGTTCTGCGGCCCTGACTTTCTGATTATTCTGGCGAAAAGCCGAACGGATTATCAGATCAGGACATTGAAGGAACTGCTGCCTGAAGGCTTCGGGCCGGGAAGCCTGGGCAGCAGAAAGGAGAGTGCCGTAAAATGAGAGCTTATGATATGATTGAGAAGAAAAAAAGAGGAGGCGCTCTGACCCGGGAGGAAATTGATTTTCTGATTCATGGCTATGTGGGCGGGGAAATTCCCGATTACCAGATGGCGGCCTGGGCAATGGCGGTATATTTTCAGGGTATGACAGAGGAAGAGACCGGCTGGCTGACCATGGCGATGGCAAGGTCAGGGGAGATGCTGGACCTGTCCTCGATCAGCGGCTGTAAGGCGGATAAACACAGTACCGGCGGCGTGGGAGATAAAACTACGCTGGTGATCGGGCCGGTGGTGGCCTCTCTGGGAGTAAAGGTGGCGAAAATGTCAGGCCGGGGGCTGGGGCATACCGGCGGCACTCTGGATAAGCTGGAGTCCATCCCCGGTTTTTGTACCGCTTTGTCCGATGAAGAGTTTTACCGGATCGTCAATGAAGTGGGAATCTGCATCACGGGCCAGACCAAATCCCTGGTTCCTGCGGATCAGATGCTGTATGCCCTGCGGGATGTGACGGCCACCGTGGACAGCATGCCCCTGATCGCCAGTTCCATCATGAGCAAGAAGCTGGCCAGCGGAAGCGACGCTATTTTGCTGGATGTGAAAACCGGAAGCGGCGCTTTTATGAAAACAGAGGCGGAGGCAAAAGCCCTGGCAGAATGCATGGTAAAGATTGGAAAGATGGCAGGGAAGAAGATGGCTGCTTTGATTACAGACATGGATGTTCCCCTGGGCAATACTATTGGAAATGCCCTGGAGGTTCAGGAGGCCATCGATACGCTCAAGGGGCAGGGACCTGAAGATTTCACCCAGGTCTGCCTGGAATTGGCGGCCAATATGCTGTTTCTGGCGGAACAGGGCACGATGGAGCAGTGCCGCAGGCTGGCTGAGGAAGCCATTTCCTCCGGCCGGGCGTTAGAGACCTTTGCCCGGATGACCGAAGCCCAGGGCGGTAATCCTGACGTGGTTCACGATTCCTCCATTCTTCCGAAAGCTGCGGTGTCAATGGAAGTGACAGCAGAGGCGGACGGATATGTCATCGGGATGGATGCTCAGGGCTGCGGTACGGCGGCCATGCTGCTGGGAGCAGGCAGAGAGAAAAAAGAGGATCAGATTCAGATGGATGCCGGTATCCTGCTGCGCAAAAAGACTGGCGATGCCGTAAAAAAGGGGGAGCCTCTGGCTGTTTTATATACTTCTCAGGAGGGACGCCTGGCAGATGGCGCGGCAAAACTGCTGTCTTCCTATCGGATCGGTCCTGATCCTGCTCCTGCCCGTCCGCATATTTTTGCGCGAATTGGCTGAGTTTGGATGGGCTGGAAAGGAATTCTTATGAAAATTGCCTTGCAAGCCAATTTTATTTATTGTATAATGGTTGCAGGATAAAAAAACACAAAGTACAGAAGAGAAACTCTGACAGAGGGAAACATCCTGGGGTGTTCGACACTTCCTTGTATTTTTGAACCTACATTGTGACATAAGGGAATCTTACATCAGCAGTCGGATGTCAGGCCCCAAGCATTGCTTCAGGGGAAGGCAGAAGCCTGTTTGCGGATACCCACCTGGCTGAGAGCTAGGCGTCAAAAAAAAGGAAAACGGCATTCCGGGACTCCACAAAAGATAAATAAAGGTATACATGGGACACTTACCATGTATACCTTTTTTATATAACAGGGCACACAGCTTCCTGTTATATAAAACAAGCTGCGGGGAATGCGCTGCGGCGGAGATGAAAATGTCGCTGGCGCGACCCGCCGCAGGCGGAGAATCCTGCAGGGCAGGATTCTTTCATTTGACAGGAAACTTCGTTCCCTGCCAAATAAAAATGCTCCGCAGGGATCGCGCTGCGGCGGAGATGAAAATGTCGCTGGTGCGACCCGCCGCAGGCGGAGAATCCTGCAGGGCAGGATTCTTTTTTATAATAGAAAAATATCGAGGTAATCTGACAGAAAGGGCAGCGCTTTCATGAAAAAAAGAAATTGGAGGAAAAAATGGCTGATTCCGGCGGGACTGTTTGTGGGAATTACAGCGGTTCTGCTCCTTATACTGGGGAGGCGAGAGACAGTCCCCAACAGCATAGCGGCCAAGGCTGCAGCTCTGCTGCTGACAGACCAGGAGGCCATTGACAGTGTGGATACCGGTCCGTGGCTGGATGAGGAACAGGAGGCGTCCTGGTATATGTCTTATTTTAGCTGGCTGTATGAGAACGGCTTTTTTGATCCTGAAATTACGCCGGCAAAAAAGGCAGGAGAAGCCCTTACATATGAAACCTTTTTTCATTTTCTGGATCAGATCGGATGCCGAAATCTGGTATCAGCCCCTCTGGGCAGCCTGATTCCGTCCATGAAGGTGCCGGAGCAGCTGTGGTGGGAAACTTATGAAAAGGTAATGGAAGAGCGGGAAAACCATGGCATCGAGCGGAAAGAATTTATTGTCATCGGTACGCCGGCTAATATTGCGCAGCTGGAGGCCTGGCAGGCGGTCACGGATCAGGGACTGATGGATTTTGACGGCCTGGTTCTGGACCCTTATATAGATTGTCTGGTGGAAGGGCTGGTGAAAGACGGACAGCTGATCTGTCTGACGCGCCTGGCGGACAGTCAGGTGACTTACCGCAATGTATGGATCACAGGCAGCAGCGCTGAAACGCTGCAGGTGTTTCTGTACGGATATGAGCGGTCGTTTCCCGGGAGTCAGCTGCCGGATGATCTGAACGGCGTGGTAGCTGATCTGACCGTCACCGGACAGCAGGTCAGCCAGGTTTCGCTGAAGCGGGAGAGCATACAGGCGAAGGTGCTTTCAGTGGGGGACGGCTATATTGAGCTGGAGGGCTACGGGAAGGTGCCTGTGGCAGAGGATTTCCGGATTTATAAGGTGTATGGGACGCTGGAACTCCAGGATTCTTCGGCAATCCTGACAGGGTATGACATTCAGCAGTTTGTGGTGGCAGATGGTGTGATCTGTGCGGCTCTGACTGTCAGGGCTCTGGAAGCTTCTAATATCCGGGTGCTGATTCGCAACAGCGATTATGAATCCATCTGGCATGAGAGCCTGACCATTACCTGTGCCGATCCTTTCCGGATCTCCTGCGACGGATGGGAGCAGACCTTTCAGGGAGGAGAAGTGATCGAGATCGGGCGGGATCATGAGTGGCTGTCCAGGGGCCGCCTGACGGTGACCTGCGACAGTTATGCCGGAGAACTGGAGGTTTCCTCTGTTACTCGCAGCCAGGGGGCGCCTTCTTATAAGGGCAGTCTGGAAATCACTGCCGGAGAAGGAGGAATCCTGCTGGTGAATGAGCTGGCGCTGGAGGATTATCTGTGCAGGGTAGTTCCCTCGGAGATGCCTTCCGGCTATCCGGCTGAGGCGCTTCGGGCCCAGGCGGTCTGTGCCCGAAGCTACGCTTACGGCCAGATCCTGGCCAATGCCTGCCGAGAGTACGGGGCCCATGTGGATGACAGTACGCTCTACCAGGTCTATAACAATATAGAAGAACAGCAGACCACTACCAGGGCTGTCCAGGATACTTACGGGGAGATTGCGGTCTGGCAGGATCAGGCGATTCAGGCTTATTACTATTCTACATCCTGGGGTGTTTCTGAGGACGTGGGAGTCTGGGGAACTGATACTGACAGCTACGGCTATTTGGTGAGCCGGGAGATTTCTTCTGACGGCGGAGAGGGGCAGGCTGACTACAGCAGCGAGGATGCCTTCCGGGCCAGGATAGATGCTGTTTTTCCGTCGGATTATGACAGCAGCTATCCCTGGTATCGGTGGAGAACGTCCATTGGAGCTGAACAGCTGGCAGAACAGCTGAATCAGCGGCTGGAGCAGTACCGGCAGCAGTATCCGGATCAGGTGACTGCAGAGGGGAGCGCGGCGTCCTTTGAGGGGCCTGTTGTTTCCGTGGAAGTGACCGGGCGGCTCAAAGGCGGAACGGTCAATGAGATGGTCATAACCGGTGAAAATATCATCCTGCGGCTGAAGGGGCAGCAGGTGATCCGAAATATGCTGGGCAGTGAGGAGATGGTATATCGGAACCAGGAGGGAGAGTCTGCAGGCCGGACCGGACTGCCCAGTGCCTTTTTTTATGTGACAGCAGAAGAAGATGGGGAGGGAACCGTAACGTTTTCCCTGATCGGAGGCGGATACGGCCATGGTGTTGGAATGAGCCAGAACGGGGCAGCAGGTATGGCGCAGAGAGGAAAATCCTACCAGGAGATCCTGGCCTTTTTCTATGAGGGAGCTTCTCTGGAAAAATTGTACTGAATTTCGTAAGAGGAGAACATCGTTTCCCAGTTGACAAATCTGTTTTTTTAGGCATATAATGATTACCATAAATGACGGAGGATAAATGCTGGATGGAAAGAATTAAGATGCCTGTTCCCCTGGTGGAAATGGACGGGGACGAAATGACCCGGGTTCTGTGGAAAATGATTAAGGAAGAACTCCTTCTTCCTTATATTGATCTGAATACAGAATACTATGATCTGGGCCTGGAATATAGAAATGAAACAAATGACCAGGTGACCATTGATTCTGCCATGGCAACGAAGAAGTATGGCGTGGCGGTAAAATGTGCTACGATTACTCCAAATGCAGCGCGTATGGAGGAATATCATTTAAAAGAGATGTGGAAGAGTCCCAACGGCACGATCAGGGCGCTGCTGGACGGCACTGTGTTCCGGACTCCGATTATTGTCAAAGGAATCGAGCCGGTGGTAAAAAACTGGAAGAAGCCTATCTCCATTGCCAGACACGCCTATGGGGATGTGTATAAAGCGTCTGAGATGAAGATTCCCGGACCGGGCAGATGTGAGCTGGTGTATACTGCTCAGGACGGCAGCGAGACCAGGGAACTGATCCATCAGTTCGAGGGACCGGGAATTGTACAGGGAATGCATAATCTGGAATCTTCGATTGAGAGTTTTGCCAGAAGCTGTTTTAACTACGCTCTGGATACCAGGCAGGATCTCTGGTTTGCTACAAAGGATACGATCTCCAAGAAATATGACCATACATTCAAGGACATTTTCCAGGAGATCTATGATAAGGACTATGCTGCCCGGTTTGAGGAAGCCGGCATCACCTATTTCTATACCCTGATTGACGACGCGGTGGCCAGAGTCATCCGTTCAGAGGGCGGATATATCTGGGCCTGCAAGAATTATGACGGCGATGTGATGAGCGATATGGTGGCCACAGCTTTTGGCTCCCTGGCGATGATGACATCTGTTCTGGTGTCACCGGAAGGGTACTATGAATACGAGGCTGCTCATGGAACAGTACAGCGCCATTACTATAAGTATCTGAAGGGCGAGACTACCTCCACCAATTCTGTAGCGACGATTTTCGCCTGGACCGGTGCCCTGCGCAAGAGGGGGGAACTGGATCAGGTGCCGGAGCTGGTACGTTTTGCGGGACTGCTGGAGAAGGCCACCATTGATACCATCGAAGGCGGCCGGATGACAAAGGATCTGGCGTTGATGACCAGCCTGGAAAATCCTGTGGTGGAAACCAGTGAGGGCTTTATCCAGGCAGCAAGACAGACACTGGAGACCCTGCTGTAACGGCGCCCCGGCTTTGTCCCAAGGCGGCGCGGCCTGTCCTGCGGACGTGCATGTGAAAAGAGTGAAGCCCCCGCTTCATGATGAGAATGAAATGACAACAGGGCATCTTGAATCAGGATGCCCTGATTTTCAGTAAGAAAATTAAGGGATATGAGTATGAAAACAGAATATACAAAGAACAGGATGGCGGCCTGGCTGAAAAACAATGGTCTGGTGATTTTGTTTTTTGCCTGCTTTTTGCTGTATGGTCTGATGACCGTGAAAGATTACGGGGTGTCCACAGATGAGGTAATCGAGAGGGAGAGCAGTTTGGCGGCATATAAATATATTGTGCCGTCGGTGTCGGATATAGTGACGGAAAGTGTGGATTTTACGCAGGTACCGGATCTGAAAGATTATGTATATCGGTATTACGGCGTGGCGGTACAGCTGCCGATGGTTTTTGTGGAGCATCTGTTCGGCTTTCAGCTGGATATCCGGAAGGTATTTCTGATGCGGCATCTGGCTAATTTTCTGGCCTTTTTCCTGGCTTCCATATTTTTCTATCTGACATGCAGACTGTTCACCAGAAAGGCTGGTTCAGACAGAAAGAGCCGGTATCTCTCCCTGTTCGGGACGCTGGTTTTTTTGCTGTCCCCGATGATTCTGGCGAATGCTTACTATAATATTAAGGATATGATGTTCCTGTCTGCTTTTACAGTCAGTTTTTATTTCGGGCTGGCCTGTATTGACAAACCCAGCTGGCCCCGGCTGACAGCGCTTGCTTTCAGTGCTGCACTGTGTACCAATGTGCGGATTGTGGGGGCGATGACCATCGCGGTCAGTCTGATTCTGCTTTTTGTCAGAAGTATTCGGGAAAGACGGTGGAAGCCGGCATTTTTCAAGTGCCTGGCTACAGGAATTTTATGTTTCGCCTTTTATTTCGTGATGACACCGGTGATATGGGAGAATACCATTCAGGAAATCGGCAACCTGATCCATACATTTTCCAATTATCTGGTCTGGTATGCCTATACATTTTTTATGGGAAAATATATTCTCTCAACGGAGCTGCCCTGGTATTATCTGTTTGTCTGCATCGGCATCACGCTGCCGCTGCTTCATCTGACCGGTTTTTTTGCGGGACTGCTTCATCAGGGGCGGAAAGCAGCGGCAGCTGTCAGAGGAAAACTGGCTGTAACAGAAAATGGCTGGTTTCAGATTGCGCTTTTCCTGAATCTGATGATTCCCTTTGCCTATGTACTGTTGTGCAGACCTGTGCTGTATAACAGCTGGAGACATTTTTTCTTTGTTTATCCGCTGATGGCACTGTATGCCCTGGACGGGATTATATGGCTGGGCCGGCTGGCGATGAGAACCGGGAAAAAATGGATTCGGAATGGATTCTGCGCGGCTGTAGGAGGAAGTGTTCTTTTTCTGGCGGCATGGATTGGAATGAATCATCCTTATGAGTATGTTTATTTTAACCGACCGGCGCTGCCGTTTGTGAATCACTATTTTCAGAAAGATTATTGGAATGTCAGTCATTATGAGCTGCTTCAGCATGCCTGCGATCTGGATCAGCGGGAATCTGTCAAAGTATGGATGCTGCCTTTTGAGACAACCTCCAGCCTTCTGCGGCCGGAGGATCGCCGGCGGGTGGTTCAGGAAGAGAGCCAGGCGATGGCAGATTATATCGTTACGGCTTATACTGACTATTATGAGAATGAGCGGGTAGCCCAGTATTATCTTTATGATGAGCTGAAAGCTATCACAGTAGATGGGGTTAAAATAAGTTCCCTGTTTGGAAGAGCTTATGACATTACTTCCAGGACCGCTTTCTATCAGAATGGAGATGGCAAAGTCCGCTGCAATGAGATTGGCATGGCCTGGGAAAGACATCAGGAAAATGGCCTGGAGATCCTTGAAGGGATTTATCCTACGGCAGTGCTGGCCGATAAAGTATGGATCCAGGATCAGGATGGCCGGAATGTGTCAGATGTCCGGATTTATGTGTCAGAGGACGGTCAGAATTATGAACAGGTGGAGATGGCACCGGAATATAGTGTGCTGACAACAGACAGCAGCGGAACTTTTTCTGCCAGATCCCTCACCCGTGTCAGAATTGTTTATCCAAAAGGAAGCCATGATAATCTGATCTGTTCTTTCTTGAAACACAGAGAGGAAATCGGGACTGCGGCTACCTGGCAGGTTCGGGTGGTGAAACAGGCGCTTTCAGAGTATACGCCGTGGAAAGCTGTCTGCATGGTAGACGGAGAGAATGAGACACGGTGGACCAGCGGACAGATTCAGCAGCCGGGAATCAGCATTCAGTTTGCGCTGACAGATGTGTATACTATATCCGGCGTTCATGTGGATACAGGAGATACAGAAGATGATTATCCCCGAGATCTCCGGATTTCTGTTTCACAGGACGCGGAAAACTGGACATATGTCCAGGCCCGGGCAGAGGATCGGGAGACTTATTTGTTTGATCCCGTGGAATGTTCTTACATCCGGATGGAGATAGGTGAATGTGAGCCGGGGATCTCCAACAACTGGTCAGTATTTGAGATGGATCTTCTGAAAGAAGTTTCCGGGACGTAAACAGTTTTATGATAGGTTTATCCACAGCTCCTGAGCTGGCTCAGGCAGCTGTTAAGATAAAAATTATAAAAAAATGGAGGAAAAAAGATCATGAAAAAACTTTTGGCAATGATGCTGGCCGGCGTGATGGTATTCTCTCTGGCAGCATGCAGCAGTAATGAGGAGACAACCACAGCTGCGGCAGAGACAACAGCAGCAGCTGGTGAAACGACAGCTGCCGCAGAGGAAACCACAGCGGCAGAAGGAGAGACAGAGTCCGCGGCAGCGTCAGGTGAGCCGCTGATCGTAGGGACAGAAGCAGGATTCGCTCCTTATGAGTATATGGTAGGGGATCAGGTAGTAGGAATTGATATGGATATCGCGCAGGCGATCGCTGATAAACTGGGCAGACCGCTGGAAATTCAGAATATGGACTTTGACGGCGCGCTGCTGGCAGTACAGCAGGGCAAGGTTGATTTTGTAGCAGCAGGTGTGTCTGTGGATGAGGACAGAGCAAAAGTAATGGATTTCTCTGATAATTATGTAGATTCCACAGAGGTCGTTGTAGTAAACGCGGCAAATCCGGCAGTGACTGAGCCCACGGGCGAGCAGCTGACAGGCAAGGTAGTAGGCGTGCAGCAGGGAAATATTGCTGATCTGTGGGTATCCAATACAGAGAACACGGAACCTTCTGAGGTAAGACGGTATACCAAATTTGCTCAGGCCGCAGAGGATCTGAAGAATGGCAAGATTGACTGTATCGTAATGGATGAGCTTCCCGCAGAAGAACTGGTAGCGTCTTCTGACGGCGCGCTGACCATTCTGGAAGGTGATCCTTTATTCGTAGATCAGTATGCCATTGCAGTACAGAAAGGCAATACAGAAATGCTGGATGTGATCAATGAAGTAATCGCTGAGCTGAAAGAGAGCGGCGAACTGGATGAGATCATTGCCCGCCATGTGGGAAGTTCCGAAGAGGAAACAGAGGCAGGCACTGCGGCAGAAACAGAAGCCGGCGCTGAGACAGAGGCGGCAGAGACTGAAGCTGTTTCTGAAACAGCGGAAACAGAAGCAGAATAATCGGATAATATTCGAAAGAAGAAAGGATATGATACCCGATGGAATGGCTGAATACCATTTATACAAGTTTTTATAATGCCCTGATCCCGGAACAGCGTTATCTGGCGTATTTAAGCGGTGTGAAGGTGACGCTGCTGGTGGCTTTGTTTGCCACAATTCTGGGCGTAATCATCGGCATTTTGGTGGCAGTGGTAAAAGTCAGCGCAAAAAACAGCAGAAACCCGGTGATGAAAGCGCTGTCCGCATTCTGCGGTTTTTATACCACTGTGATCAGAGGAACCCCGTTAATTGTACAGATTATGATTATTTACAATCTGGTGTTTACCTCCAGAGACAGTAATGAGATTATAATCGGTACGGTCTGCTTCGGCATTAATTCAGGCGCGTACGTGTCCGAGATTATCCGGGCCGGCATAGAGTCTGTGGCCAGAGGCCAGATGGAGGCCGGCCGTTCCCTCGGGTTTACCTATATCCAGACCATGCGTTATATTATTTTGCCCCAGGCAGTGAAAAATATTCTTCCGGCACTGGGCAATGAGTTTATTGTCCTGGTAAAGGAAACCGCTGTTATCAGCGTCATTGCTGTCAATGACCTGACCAAAATGGCCAGCTTCGTGGGATCGAGAACATGGGATATTCTGCCGCCCTACCTGATTGCGGCGGCGATCTACCTGATGATTACCCTGTGCCTGACAATGGTGCTGCGATATTTTGAAAGGAGGCTGAGTCAGAGTGATCGTCACTAAAAACCTGAGAAAATCCTTCGGAAGCCATGAAGTGCTCAAGGGGATTAACCAGCATATTGCGAAAGGAGAAAAGGTGGTGATTATCGGGCCTTCCGGCTCCGGAAAATCTACTTTTCTGAGATGTCTGAATCTGCTGGAGGAACCCACAGAGGGAGAGATTATTTTTGAAGGAACGACTATCACTGACCCCTCCTGCGATGTGAATAAGCTGCGCCAGCAGATGGGAATGGTGTTTCAGCAGTTTAATCTCTTTCCCCATAAGACAGTGCTGGAAAACATTACGCTTGCTCCTGTTAAGGTAAAGGGCATCGCGCCGGAAGAGGCAGAGGCTCAGGCCAGAAAGCTGCTGGAGCGGGTAGGTCTGCCGGAAAAGGCCGGCGCGTACCCCAGCCAGCTGTCAGGCGGTCAGCAGCAGAGAATTGCCATTGCCAGGGCTCTGGCGATGAATCCGAAGGTGATGCTCTTCGATGAGCCCACATCTGCTCTTGATCCTGAAATGGTGGGAGAGGTGCTGGAATTGATGAAAGAGCTGGCCAGGGAAGGAATGACGATGGTGGTTGTAACCCATGAGATGGGGTTTGCCAGAGAGGTGGGAACCAGGGTTCTGTTTATTGATGAGGGGATCGTAAAGGAAGAAAACAGCCCGGATGAATTTTTCGGGAATCCTCAGAATGACAGGCTGAAAGATTTTCTGTCCAAGGTATTATGAAAAATACGCACCAATATGGGAGCCGGTCTGCAAAAAGCAGTCTGGCTTCTTTTTTGTGTCGCAGCGAAAGACGCTCCCTCACAGGGACTGTGAGATGGAGCGTCTTGTTTGAATTCATATTTTTATAATGCTTTGACTGCCTGGAAAATATCTTCCTGCGTCAGGCCGTATTCTTTGAGCAGGTCAGCCGGCTTTCCGGACTGCCCGAAACGGTCCTGGATACCCAGCTTTTTAAAAGAGAAAGTTCCCTGTCCGATCAGGACATCAGCAACTGCATCGCCCAGACCTCCGATGGTGCTGTGTTCTTCCGCCACCAGAACCTTTCCGCATTTTCGGGCGTAAGCCAGTACGGTTTCCCTGTCGATGGGCTTCACGGTGTGGACATTGACTACTGCCACATTGATGCTTTCCGCTGCCAGACGCTTTGCCGCTTCCAGGCAGCCTGCCACCATGTAGCCGCAGCAGAAAATAACAGCGTCTGAGCCGTCTTTCAGGACATTGGCCTTGCCCAGAGTAAAGGGCATTTCCTCCTCAAATACTACAGATGGAAGGCGGGCCAGGCGAAGATAAGCGGGGCCATCCATTTCTACCAGTGCTTTTACCGCTTTTTTTGTCTCATTGGCATCACAGGGAACCACGATGGTCATGCCCGGGATCAGCCGCATCAGTCCGATATCCTCGATCGCCTGATGACTTCCGCCGTCCTCACCCAGAGTAATGCCTGCATGGGACATGGCCAGCTTTACATTCAGATGGGGGTAACCGATGCTGTTGCGCACCTGCTCATAGGCTCTGCCTGTTCCGAACATGGCAAAGGTGCTGGTAAAGGGAATATAGCCCATTGTAGCCAGTCCGGCAGCCATGCCCATCATATTGGCCTCGGCGATTCCGGCATTAAAAAAACGGTCAGGATAAGCCTTGGCAAATTTTGCGGTATTGGTAGAACCGGATAAATCAGCGTCCAGCACTACGATTTTATCATTGACGGCGCCCATTTCCACCAGGGCTTCGCCGTATGCCACACGGGTCGCTTTCATTTCACTCATATCCTAATCCTCCAATTCTTTCAGCGCAATCTGACGTTCTTCTTCATTAGGGCCTTTGCCATGCCAGCCTACCTGATTCTCCATGAAGGAGACACCCTTTCCTTTGATGGTTTCTGCCAGGATCAGCTTTGGCTTTCCGGTCACCTTCTGGTCGAAAGCAGCGAAAATCTGGTCAAAATCGTGGCCGTTGATCTGAATTACTTCATAGCCAAAGGCCCGGAATTTTCCAACGATATCGCCCAGGCTCATCACCTCATCATTGGTGCCGTCAATCTGGAGGCCGTTGTGATCTACGATGACGGTAAAGTTGTCCAGCTTGTAATGGGCAGCTGCCATAGAGGCCTCCCATACCTGTCCTTCCTGCAGCTCACCGTCGCCGCAGAGGGCGAAGATTCGGGCGGGGCTTTTTGCCAGTCTGGCGCCCAGTGCCATGCCCACTGCCACAGAGATTCCCTGTCCCAGTGAACCGGTGGATACCTCTACGCCGGGGCAGTAGTCGCGGCAGGGATGTCCCTGCAGAATGGAACCCAGCTGCCGGAATGTTTTAAACGCGGATTTATCGAAATAGCCCAGCTCTCCCAGCAATCCGTACAGAGCCGGCGCGGCGTGTCCTTTGGAAAGTACAAAGCGGTCACGGTCAGGATCATGCATCGTCTCAGGGCTGATGCGCATCTCCCTGCAGTACAGCGCAACTAAAATTTCCGTAGCGGACAGGGAACCGCCCGGATGTCCGGAACAGGCGTCAGCTGTCATATTGATAATGTCCCGGCGTACCTGTCTGCAGGTTGCCTCTAGTTCTAACCTATTCATAATTACCTCCCATGTCATTTTCTTTTGCGGTTATCATATGACGTTTCCTATATCTTTGCACATATAAAATAATCTTAAACGATGGCACTATGAAAAGTCAATGGCATATATGAAGGAAATGTGCTATAATAACAGGTGATTTTTGTTAAAATAATCGATTTCAATCTAAAAAAGTTAGGGGAGGAACATATGGGTCAGTTGATGGAACTTCAGAATGGCAGTGATATCCGGGGGGTCGCCTGCGAGGGTGTGCCGGGCGAGCGGGTAAATCTGACAGAAAACGAGGTGAATGTGATCGGCCAGGCGTTTGCAGACTGGCTGGCAGAACAGAAGCGGACAGTCCCCGGTTCTCTGAGGATCGGTGTCGGACATGATTCGCGTGTGACGGCAGATGTGCTGAAAACCGCTCTGTTCCGGGGATTGACCGGAAGAGGCGCGCGGGTGGCCGATTGCGGTCTGGTTTCGACACCTTCCATGTTTATGACCCAGATTTATCCTTCTGTTCATTTCGATGGAGGAATTATGATCACCGCCAGTCACCTGCCGTTCAACAGAAACGGACTTAAGTTTTTTACAGGGCAGGGGGGATTGGAGAAAGAGGACATTACAGAGATTCTGCTCCGGGCGTCTTCCCTGGAGCCCTGTGCGGGCAGTCCACAGCAGGCGGAGCAGATGGATACCCTTTCTGTCTATATTGAAGATTTAAAGGGAAAGATCATAGAAGGGGTGAAAAATGCTCCGGACAGATGCCGGCCGCTGGCGGGACTCCATATCGTGACAGACGCGGGCAACGGAGCCGGGGGGTTTTTTCCGGAACGGGTCCTGGCGCCGCTGGGAGCAGATATTTCCGGCAGCCTCTATCTGGATCCGGATGGAATGTTTCCCAACCATGTCCCCAACCCGGAGAATCAACAGGCAATGGAAGTCCTCCGGCAGGCGGTTATGGAAAATCGTGCAGATCTGGGATTGATTTTCGACACGGATGTGGACCGGATGTCGGCAGTTTTGTCTGACGGGGAGGAGATTAATAGGGACAGACTGATTGCCATGATGGCAGCGATCCTGCAGGAGGATTATCCCGGCGGCACTATAGTGACGGATTCTGTCACTTCCGACCGTCTGACCAGATTTCTGGAACAGGAACTGGGAATGCGGCACCGAAGGTATAAGAGAGGGTATAAAAATGTCATTAACGAGGGCATCCGGCTGAATCGGGAGGGAATTTTGACGCCGCTGGCCATAGAGACCTCCGGTCACGGGGCGATGAAGGAGAATTATTTTCTGGATGACGGTGCCTATATGGCAGTCAGACTGCTGATTGCGGCGGCCAATGCCAGACAGGAAGGGCGGTCTCTGGCTTCCTATATTGAAAAGATGGAGGACAGCCGGGAGGAACGGGAGTACCGGATTAAAATCCAGGCGGAGAATTTCCGTGAATATGGGGACCGTGTGCTGGAAGTCTTTGAAAAGAGAGCTAAAATGGCGGGATACAATGTAGTTCCCGACTCCTGCGAGGGGGTCCGTCTTGCTTTCCAGGGCGATGAGATCCGGGGATGGCTGCTGCTTCGGATGTCCCTCCATGATCCGATCCTTCCGCTGAATATGGAAGGAGAGCGAGACGGGGACTGCGACCGGATGACAGAGGCTGTCAAGAGGCTGCTGGAGGGATTTTCAGAGCTGGGATGGCAGTAAAGCAACAGTTTTGCTATGCCGCGCGGTAAATGAAAATTGCGGAAAAAACAGTAGACAACCCGGCTGGTATATGATATAGTTTAACAGTATGACATGACGCCGGTACTCGGCATACGGGGACTCCGTCCTGTGCCTGGTACCAGGTGTGTAGAAAGAAGGAGGAAAAACATGATTTCGAAAGAAAAGAAAGCTGAAATTATCGCCGCATATGGCAGAACACCAAATGACACCGGCTCACCGGAGGTTCAGATCGCAATCTTAACAGAGAGAATTGCTGAGCTGACAGAGCATTTAAAGACTCATCAGAAGGATCATCACTCCAGAAGAGGTCTGCTGAAAATGGTAGGTCAGAGACGTGGTCTGCTGGATTACTTAAAGAGAATAGATATCGAAGGCTATCGTTCACTGATCGAGCGTTTAGGCATCAGAAAGTAATTTTATACGGGTGTATCCCGTATCCATTGGGGACCACAGAACTTTTTTTCTGTGGTCCTTTTCGGAAAAACGTCTGACAAAACAGAACATTTTTATCCATGACAGAAGAATTTCCCGAGACCACTGAAAAGCGCATCAGCGTAAGGGTCGCTGGTGCGTTTTTCAGTAGTTTCGGTATCTTCTGTCAATTGAAAATGGAATAGAGAAAGGAGATAACGAAACATGTTTAAAAGTTTCACAATGGATCTGGCCGGCAGACCGCTGACTGTTGATGTGGGAAGAGTAGCGGCACAGGCCAACGGCGCCGCGTTTATGCACTACGGAGAAACCGTCGTGCTGTCCACTGCAACTGCTTCTGAGAAGCCCAGAGAGGGAATCGATTTCTTTCCTCTCAGCGTAGAGTATGAAGAGAAGATGTACTCTGTGGGAAAGATCCCCGGAGGCTTTAATAAGAGGGAGGGAAAGGCTTCTGAGAATGCCATTCTGACAGCCCGTGTCATCGACCGCCCCATGCGGCCGCTGTTCCCCAAGGATTACAGAAATGATGTGACCCTGGACAATCTGGTTATGTCCGTGGATCCGGACTGCAGCCCTGAGCTGACTGCCATGCTTGGGTCCGCCATCGCTACAGCGATCTCTGATATCCCCTTCGACGGCCCCACAGCGGCTACCCAGGTGGGCCTGATCGACGGCGAGCTGATTTTCAATCCCACCTCTGCCCAGAGACAGGTGTCTGATCTGGCGCTGACAGTGGCGTCCACCAGAGACAAGGTGATTATGATCGAGGCGGGAGCAAACGAGGTTCCGGAGGCGAAAATGCTGGAGGCAATTTTTGCCGCCCATGAGTTAAATCAGAAGATTATTGCTTTTATCGATACCATTGTGGCAGAGTGCGGCAAGCCTAAGCACGACTATGAGCATTTTGATGTCAACGAGGACCTGTGGAATGATATGACTTCCTTTATTCCGGCTGCGGAGATGGAGGAAGCGGTGTTTACCGATGAGAAACAGGTGCGGGAGGAAAATATCCGCCAGCTGAAGGATAAACTGGAAGCCCGCTACGAGGAGATGAACCCTGACTGGGTGCCCATGATTGACGATGCTGTCTACAAATATCAGAAAAAGACAGTGAGAAAGATGATCCTGAAAGATCACAAGCGCCCTGACGGAAGAGATATCAAGCAGATCCGTCCCCTGGCGGCAGAAATTGACCTGCTGCCCCGTGTTCACGGTTCCGCCATGTTCACCAGAGGACAGACTCAGATCTGTACCGTAACCACCCTGGCGCCCCTTTCTGAAGCCCAGAGACTGGATGGACTGGATGAAAATGTGACTTCCAAGCGTTATATGCATCATTATAATTTCCCGTCTTATTCTGTAGGAGAGACAAAGCCCTCCAGAGGACCGGGAAGACGTGAGATCGGCCATGGCGCGCTGGCTGAGCGGGCGCTGGTTCCGGTACTGCCCAGCGCAGAGGAATTCCCCTATGCCATCCGCACCGTGTCTGAGACCTTTGAGTCCAACGGCTCTACTTCTCAGGCCAGTATCTGTGCTTCCTCCATGTCCCTGATGGCGGCAGGCGTGCCTATTAAAAAACCGGTGGCAGGTATCTCCACAGGCCTGGTGACAGGAGAGACCGATGATGATTATATTGTGCTGACTGATATCCAGGGTCTGGAAGACTTTTTCGGAGATATGGACTTCAAGGTAGCGGGAACGAGAGACGGCATTACCGCTATTCAGATGGATATCAAGATCCACGGCCTGACCCGGCCGATTATCGAGGAGGCCATCGCCAGAACCAGAGAGGCCAGATTATATATTCTGGACAATGTGATGGATCCTGTGATTGCAGCTCCCAGAGCTGAGATCTCCAAATGGGCGCCCAAGATTGTACAGATTTCTATCGATCCTCAGAAGATCGGCGATGTAGTCGGCAAGCAGGGCAAGGTGATCAACCGGATTATCGAGGAGACCGGCGTGAAGATCGACATTGAGGAAGACGGCAGCGTATCCATCTGCGGTACCGACAAAGAGATGATCAACAAGGCAGTTCACATGATTCAGATTATCGTGACTGACTTTGAAGAAGGACAGATCTTCCAGGGCAAGGTAGTCAGCATCAAGGAGTTCGGCGCGTTCCTGGAGTTCGCTCCCGGAAAGGAAGGTATGGTGCACATCTCCAAGATCTCCAAAGAGCGGATCAACAAGGTGGAAGATGTGCTGAAACTGGGCGATGTGGTGACTGTCGTATGCCTGGGCAAGGATAAGATGGGCAGAATCAGCTTTAGCATGAAGGATGTAAAAAAGCAGCAGAATGAGCATAAATAATTAATAAATACAGGAGGGGAGGTCCGGGAGGGACTTCCCCTTTCTGTCTGCCAGCCTGTTTTCATCGGCCTGTGCATGAACTGTCAAAAATAGTCCTGCGCTCGGCAGACAGGATGAACAAAGAGAAATAATCAGTTTTTTTATGATAATAAATCGGACAAATCGGAGGAATGAAGATGACAGATGTACTGGATATGCATACCCACACATTGGCCAGCGGCCATGCCTACAATACGATAATGGAGATGGCGGCGGCCGCAAAGGATAAAGGGCTGGAGCTGCTGGGCATCACGGAGCATGCACCGATGATGCCGGGCAGCTGCCATGAATATTATTTTTCCAATCTGAAAGCAGTCCCCCGCAATATATGCGGGATCCGGCTGATGCTGGGCGTGGAGTTAAATATCTGCGGCAGAAATGGAGAGGTGGATCTGCCGCCGGATATCCTGCGGGAGATGGATCTGTGCATTGCCAGTATGCATACGCCCTGCTATCAGCCGGGGACAGCGTCTGAGAACACCAGGGCATATCGTCTGGCTATGGAGAATCCCTGCATTCATATTATCGGCCATCCCGATGACGGACGAATGCCGGTGGATTATGAGGAACTGGCCAGAGGAGCGGCGCAGGAGCATGTGCTGCTGGAACTGAACAACGGCTCCCTCCGGCCGGACGGATTCCGGCTGAATTGTCGGGAAAATGCGGCGCTGATGCTGAAATATTGTGAGAAATTTGGGACAAGGGTAATTATGGACAGCGATGCCCATGTCATGACAGATGTGGGAAATCATCGTTATTGTGAGGAATTGGTAAAGACAACCGGATTTCCGGAGGAGCTGATTGTAAATCGTTCAGCAGAACTGCTGGAGGCATGCCTGCGGGAAAAAGTCAGCAGACAGTGATGCTGCCGGTATCCGCAGTGTAATAGTAAACATGGTCCGACAGCCTGTCCCAGGGCTGGACATAGGTTTGATTGACTTCACGCACCATATTATTCAGCGCCTCCCTGTCCAGATATTCCAGATGGGGAACCAGAATGGTTTCATGGATGCTGCTGGGAAGGATAAAAAAATTTCTGCCGGCCTGTTCAGCAAATGTTTCCAGAACGTGGTCATACAGAAGGCAGGCAGCGCCGTTGAGGCGTTTGTGGTTGGTCAGTATATACATGGGGAGGGGAGAGGTATTTTCCTGAAAGGGCGGCTGAAGCAGGAGCCCGGCAGGCTGGCTGCCAGAGATGTCTGGTTCCGCGGCTTCACGCATCAGTTCGCCGACCATCTCTTCGAGAGCGACGCACCGGCATCGGTAGAGGAGGGGTGTGTTCACAGAGGCGGCTTCCATCAGAGCATCCTCTGTTGTCTGCCACATATTTATATGAGCCCGGGTGATTGTGACTGTGAGTTCCTCACGCGTCTCGGCGCTGACAAGGATGTAGAACACGATGGCCAGATCCAGAAAGGGGAGGAAGGGAACCTGTTCCAGAAAAGACTGGTTGGACTGCCGGTGGATCAGCTTATAGACGATCCGGTTCCGGGCATCCCGGAAGCTGTGCAGAAGGTCAGCGCCTGCCGGGGGTGAGAGTACGGCATTCTCATAAACCTCCAGGACTGCGCTGACGATGCTGCTGAGCGAGGCGCCGTTCAGAAAATCCTGATAGTAGGCATTCAGATAGATGGTGGGAGAGATATTCTGCCCCGGCGGCAGAATCATCAGCCCGTCCAGTTGGATGTTGTTGTTTTTCAGCACTTTGTGGAGACTGACCTGCACATCCGGGCCCATAAAGGACTGGACACTGGTCAGTATATAGGTTAAGAATTGGTTGTATTCCATGCAAATACCTCCTTACGGGTAAAGAAATGATAGGAGAGATTGTAGGGAAGGAAATGGGACAGTATATCATATGCGGCGGCGGGAGGAAATATGCATATGTTTTCGTTCAGGGGGGCTTGTACAGCCCGGACGATGCACTGCGGTGTACAGGCAGACAGAAAGCCGCTTGTTCCCAGCCCG
>CAJFOT010000038.1 GCA_904397815.1 Candidatus Paralachnospira sangeri | reverse complement strand
CGCCTCGGAATCTGCAAGTACCTGTAAATCGGGCCTTCATATGCGGCAGAATGTCCCGCCCATATGGCGCTGTGCCCCAGAGCGTTGCCTCCCCGTCCGGCGGTTCTGGATACTGGTTGAACAAAAAATGGTGCTGCCGCCCGAGCGAATACAGACCCAAACAGAAAACAGTAGATTTGTTCCCTGTCAGTTCTTAATCATGGAAAATATGATTTTGCATGAACTGGGACGCAAAGGGGTGGATTCAGGAACCGGTGACAGTGCTGTCCATGATCTGTCTGACGGATTCCGGCAGTTCGTCTGTGATGCCGAAGTCTGCGCAGGCGCCGGTCAGCTGGTTGGAGAGGGAGGGTTTCTGGAAGCACCAGACATCCATGTCTGCTGCTAGTTGCATTTCTGCCAGGGGACGGTCGCATTCACGGATGCTGACGAATACGTATTTTTTGCCGTCTGTCTGTATGGCGGATTCGTATTTATTCTGAAAATGCAGATAAGTGCTGTCATTGCTGTCTGATCTGTCGCTGAACGCAAATTCATATTCCTCGCTGAGTCCGTACTGCTGGTTTTCGTCCAGGGCTGACAGATCAAAGACGAAAACGATCCATCCACCATATCCGCTGCCGGTTTTTTTCTGCTGGATATACAGGTTGTCCAGCGTCACTCGGCCCCATTCCGTATCTGTGCTGTTTGGAATCAGGACGCTGATATTTTCCCGGAAGCTTTCATAGGCGGGAAGATAATTCTCTTCTTTTTGCTCATCGGCGTAGTATGACCAGCTGTAAATATTTCCGCATGTGACAAAGGCCAGATTTTTCAGCTTTTTCTGTTTGCCTTCCGACTGGACATCCGCAGACACTTCCAGGGCTTTGACAGAGGGGAGTTCTATGACCTCACAGCTGACATTGGTGTACCCGGCGTCCTCTGTAAATCCCGACCCGTAGGCTGCGGCGCTGCGGATAAATTCTTCATTGGAAAAATGAACCTGTTCGATCTGCAGATTCAGGAGAATATCTTCAGTTTCAAAATAATAACGAAATCCCGCTGCGTCGACGGCGCCTTCATTCCAGGACCGGGGAACAGCAAATACCGCCGGGCCTGCGTTTTTGCTGACCAGCTCTTCTGTTTCATACGGATTCGGCTTTGGCCCGCTGCATCCTGACAGCAGGACCGTCAGGAGAAAAGCTGCGGCGATGTGTCTGATATACTTTCTCATTTTCCTGTTCCTCATTTCTTCATTATCTACATGTCAGGTGTCCAGCAGCGCCCAGATCAGTCCCACCAGAAGGGGATTCTCCTGGTCCCGCCAGGCGACGGCGATCTCAATACTCAGATTTTCCAGTACCCTGGGACGCTGATATACAAGGGTATGGCTGCAGAAGGGCTGGCTGTGTTCTGTGATCAGAATAATCGCGTTGCCCAGAGCTACATCCAGCAGCGCGTCCTCCAGGGAACTGGCGTGGATGACTTTTTTGGGCTTCAGGCCGGCCTGATCCCAGATCCGGTACATATAGCGGTCTACCATAGGCGCTTTCTGTGGATGAACCACGGTAAAGGTCTGCTCGCTGAGCTGCCGGAGATCCGGATCATTCAGAGATGCCAGCGGATGTTCCGGCGACATGGCTACCACCAGCCTGTCATTGCGGATGACCCGGTGACGGAGATTGGGGATAAATTCAAATTCCTGGGGAAAGCCGATGGCGGCATCGATCTCCTGGCTGTCCAGAGCCGCCGTGATTCTGTGAGGAGGAATCATCTGGGCTTTTACCCTCAGCTGGGGATAGGTTTTCTGGTAGGCGCGCAGAGAAGGAATCAGGCTCATGCCTACTATATGATCGGGAACTGCAATACGGATTTCCCCGGCCTTTCCCTCAGCAGTATTCCGGCTGTGCTCCACCGCTTCATCATAGTTCCTGACAATATGGACGATCTGTTTGTAGAAATCCCGCCCGGCTTCTGTCAGCTGTACGGAGCGGTTCTTTCGGGTAAACAGCTTAAATCCCAGTTCTTCTTCCATTTTTGAGATGCAGAGGCTGATGGCTGTCTGGGTCACATTCTGTTCCAGCGCGGTTTTGGTAAAACTCAGGTTTTCAGCGGCGCTGATAAAATAGCGCATTCCTTTTATATCCATAACAATCAGCCTCCTTATCAAATTTTATAAAAAAGAATCCTGCTTCGCAGGATTCTTTGCCTGCGGCGGACATGTATGGTACGTGTCCACCGGTAAAATTATACCATCTGGAAGATATTTGTCAAATTTCCGGAGATTATTTTTTCCTCACTATTTTTTCTCGCCGTCCAGCGGTACATTGCCCAGGATAGCCGACTGTCCGTGAGCGTAGACATAGCCCATGCCGCCTGCCACATAGAGCAGAAGTCCTGTGATATAAGCGGACAGATCAGAGGCGAGGAAGAGGGCAGGGCCTGCGATATCCTCCGGCGTGCCCATGCGGTTCAGGGGAACCTCTTTGGAGGCGATGCCGTTAAAGGTGGCTTCCCGGGCGGCCTTTTCCTCGGGGGAGAACAGCTCATCCCAGAATGGTGTCACGATGGGGCCGGGTTTGATGCAGTTTACCCGGATGCCCAGAGGCGCCAGTTCCATGGCCAGGTTTACAGTCAGGGATTCACAGGCTGCTTTCGCCATGTGGTAATCATAGGCCGGGGTGGTCGGATTGAAAGCGCCGTTGGAAGAACAGAGGATGATTTTTCCGCTTTTGGCTTTCTTCATATGGGGAACCACTGCAAATACCAGATAATAGGTTCCTGTCATGTTGACGTCCATGGTAATCTGGTAACGTTCTTCCGGCGTCATGCTCTCGTCGCCGTCATAGCTTTTTCCGGCGAAGTTAGCCAGAATATCGATGCGGCCGAATTCCTCCATGGTTTTGTCTGCGATGGCCTGACAGCTCTCTTTGCTGGCTACATCCAGCGGGCCGTAATACCGGGCCTGGCCGCCGGCTGCGATGATTTCGTCCTTTACCCGGTTCCCCTTTTTGGGATTGGTTCCGCCGATGATGACCACAGCGCCCTCTGCCGCATATAATTTGGCTGTGGCTTCTCCCATTCCGCTGGTACCGCCGGCAACAATGGCGATCTGATTTTTCAGCATATCTTTCATATCCGTCTTCCTCCATTTAAAAATGATTAAATTAATAAATTTTAAATATGATAAGTATATGAAATGCTAATGATAATCTATTGGGAATTATTATAAAATAGAAAGATACGGCTGTCAATTAGCAGTTTTAAATATGAATATAAAATAAATAACAAAAATAATTTAAAAAATTTAAGCAAAAACACTGAAACTTTAAATTGACAAATAGATGTTAAAAACTTATTATAATAATAAGTATATGAAATGATAAAAACCGCAAACATAATCAGGTTTTGCAAAGGAGGAGAAAACGTGTCAATTGATTTTGGTAAACGCATGGGAATGGGAGGCCTGCGGCTGCCCGTAAAGGACCCTGCAAATCCCATGTCCATCGATATGGAGCAGCTGAAAAAGAATGTGGACTATTTCATGGACCACGGCTTCAATTATTTTGATACTGCTTATATTTATCACGGAGAACTCTCCGAAAACGCATACGGAGAGGCTGTCGTGGACAGATACCCGAGGGATTCCTTCCTGCTTTCCACAAAAATGCCTGTAAAGCAGATGAATTCTGCGGATCAGATGGAAACGATCTTTGAAGAGCAGCTGAAAAAATGCCATGTAGACTATTTTGATTTCTATCTGGTGCACTGCGTTTCCAGAGATACATATGAACGGTGTAAGGAATGGGGTGTTTTTGAATTTCTCAAAGAGAAACGGGCGCAGGGAAAGTTCCGGGAATTTGGCGTTTCCCTTCACGATTCTCCCGAATTTCTGGAGGAGATCCTGAATGAGCATCCGGAGATCGACTTTGTTATGGAACAGATCAATTATCTGGACTGGAACAATCCGACCATTCGGTCAAGAGAAGTTTATGAGATGGCTGTGAAATATAAAAAGCCTGTTGTTGTGATGGAGGCCTGTAAAGGGGGTACGCTGGCCAACCTTCCGGAAGAGGCGGTCAAATTAATGAAGGACTATAACCCGGAGGCTTCGGTCGCCTCCTGGGCTTACCGTTTCGTAGGCAGTCTCCCGGGGGTGAGAGTCTGTCTGTGCGGTATGCCGACGGAAGAATTTCTGAAAGAGGATGTGGCCGTTTTCGATGATTTCAAACCTCTGAATGAGGAGGAATACAAAATCCTGGAAAAGGTGGTGGAGATCGTTAACGCGAAAACGCCGATCCCCTGCACCCAGTGCCGCTATTGCGAGCCGAAATGTCCGAAGAAAATCGCGATTCCCGATTATTTCGCCCTCTACAATGATCTGAAACGGCTGCCGGTGGACGAGGTTATGACCCAGTCCATGTATTACGGCGCCCTGATCGAGCAGGGCCATGGTCCCGCCTCAGCCTGCGTGGAGTGCGGAAACTGCGAAAAACAGTGTCCCCAGCACCTGCCTGTGATGGAATACCTGAAGTGGGTGGTGAAGGACATAGAAAACTATAATCCGATGGAGCAGATCGAAAAAATGAAGGCGGCGGGGAAAGAGGAATAAAAAGCACAGATTTTTCTGGCTGCCGGATGTGTTATATTGATAGCAGAAAGGGGGAAACAGCCGCTCACTATTGCGAGCAGTGGGCGGCTGTTTCTTTGCTTTTTTGTTGTGTCTGCTTAGTGGTTTTCCCTTCCGGCAAAGGGCGCCTGAAAAAGACGCCTCGCGCATTATAGCTATAGTATATGGGACATAGACAAACAAAAATAATCGTAATATAATTGCTTTGTGAATGCTATGGGTGGTAACGATTATGTATGTGTTTGATTGGGATGAAAATAAAACCAGACCAACAAAAAAAGCATAGGATCAGTTTTTAGGAAGCGAGCGCAGTGTTTTGGGATCAAGAGGCGATACTGCTTGATGGTCCTGAGCACTCAAAGGATGAAGAGTGTTTCTTGTTGTTAAATGAACGAGAAAGCAGCGCTCTGCATTGTGTGCCAGTGTTACAGGGAATCCGATGCGGTGATAAGAATCATTTCCGTAAGAAAGGCGACAACAACGGGCGTGTAAACAATATGGAGGCAGTATTGTATGAGAGAAGAATATGATTTTACAAATGCAAGGAAAAACCCATATACAAAAGAACTGAAGCATCAAGTAACCGTTAAAATTTCACCATCTGTCACTGAGTGTTTTAAAGATCAGGCAGCCAAAGCCGGGATATCCTATCAGACACTCATTAATCTGTATTTGGCTGATTGTGTGAAGAACAAAAGAGAATAGAATGTGATTGAGTAGCTGGAAAGAGTATGTTATCTGTATTCTTTTGGTCTCCCTCATTGGTCTGTGCTATCAGATCTTCAGAGGAAAGAAATAGCCGCCACTATTCGCACTAGTGACGGCTGACCTCATTTGAGGTAAAGTCATTTGCTATTTGGGGTAGGCCATGTGTCTCTGGCTTTCCTTTTTCTATTATCAATATAGCACATCTGGCTGCGGGGTGCAAGAGAAAAGCTCAATTTTGAGCAAAGTAATACTATAAACAAATGTCAA
The DNA here is from genome assembly GCA_904397815.1 of Candidatus Paralachnospira sangeri. Lineage (GTDB taxonomy): Bacteria > Bacillota > Clostridia > Lachnospirales > Lachnospiraceae > Paralachnospira_A > Paralachnospira_A sangeri. The sequence continues at coordinate 339 of CAJFOT010000038.1, read as the reverse complement.
GATGAGGTATAGACAAACAAAAATAATCATGATATAATTATTCTGTAAATACTATGGAGGGCAGCGATCATGTATGTGTTTGACTGGGATGAGAATAAAAACCAGACCAACAAAAGAAAACATGGGATCAGTTTTGAGGAAGCAAGCACAGTATTCTGGGACGAAGAGGCCATACTGTTTGATGATCCTGAGCACTCACAGGACGAAGAGCGTTTTTTGTTGTTGGGAATGAGCGAGAAAGCAGCTCTCTGCATTGTGTGCCATTGTTACAGGGAATCAGATACGGTGATCCGTATCATATCTGCCAGAAAAGCCACAAAAAGAGAGGAGGAGCGATAT
>CAJFOT010000037.1 GCA_904397815.1 Candidatus Paralachnospira sangeri | reverse complement strand
GCGCCATATGCGGCAGAATGTCCCGCCCATATGGCGCTGCTCCTTAAAGTGTTACCTCCCCGCCCGGCGGTTCGTACCTCCCGCCTGTATGCTGAACGAAACCATATCATTTAAAGTACTGGGGATATTTTTCTTTCAGAATCTTCTGGTCCTTCGTGACATGGGTCAGGTGTTCTGCCGCCAGGCTGACGGCTTTTTCTTTGTCTTTTGCCTGAATGGCCTGGAGGATCTCGCAGTGATCCATATAGATCTGCCTGGGGTTCAGTTCTTCAAAGCTCAGTTTTCTCTCCCGGTCGAAGGCGGGTATGACCTGTTCGATCAGGTCGTAGATCACCTGTTTGCCGCAGCAGTCAAAGAGCAGCTTGTGAAAGCTCTTGTCCAATTTCAGAAATCTCTGGAAATTTTTTTTCCGCAGGCAGAAATCCTGGAGAACCAGATTTTCCTCCAGCTGATCTTCATATTCCTCTGTCAGACAGCCGCAGGCCATGCCTGCGATTTCTTTCTCTACCACGGAGCGGAGGAACCGCACTTCCTCCACATACTCATAATCAATCAGCGTGACGAAGGTTCCCCTCTGGGGCTGTATCTCCACCAGTTTCTGGCTGGCCAGCTGGGAGAATGCCTCTCTGATCGGCGCCCTGCTCACACCCAGCTGCTGGCCAATTTCATTTTCCGAAAGCAGTCGCCCTGGTTCCAGCTCCATATTCACAATATTTTCCTTCAATACCCGATATGCAAATTCTTTCAATGATTCTTCCGGTCTTTTTTCTGTCACCTTCACAGAGCCACCTCCTCTATCTTATCATGCAGGCCTTGCCGCTTCTGAGCGCAGAAACACCCTCATAAAGAGGGCGTTTCTGTATTTTATATAGATTGTAATGAATGGAAATCAGAATTTTGCGCCAATATATTCTGCACTGGAAATACCCAAAGAAGCGGCAATATCCTGAATTTCTCCAAATGTTTTTTCATTGACAGGAATTCCGTTCTTTGTCTTATCTGCCACAGATTCCAGTTCTTTCTCGCCGTGAATATAAATTCTGTCGGCGCCCTCCGCTTTCGGCGCGTTCCGCAGTTCATCCAGAAATCTGGACATATTCGATCTGATTTCCTTTTTATCGCCGAAAATACCATAGTCAATCGCCCAGAAGCAGTGAGAGGTATCGGAACGGTCTGTCTTATGGTTGGATGTGGTTCCGCAGGACAGAATCGCTGTGAAGATCTCGCACAGCATCGCAAAGCCATACCCTTTGTAGCCGGAATGGAGTTCACCGGAACCGCCCAGAGGCAGAATGCCGCCGCCTACACGGTGAATAATATTGTACAGGACCTTTCCGGGATCATCGCAGTCCAGGCCTTTCTCATCCAGGGTCCAGCCCATGGGAAGGGGCTGCTCTTTTTTATTATAAACCTCTACCTTACCTCTGGTTACCACAGTGGTGGCAGCGTCAAACAGGAAAGGCGTGGGATCGGCAGGCATCGCTACCGCAATGGGGTTGGTTCCCAGCATCGCCTTGCTGGCAAAGGTAGGCACCATAATCGCCTCAGTGTTGGTCATGCAGACACCGATCAGATCCTCATCAGAAGCCATCTTGGAATAATAGCCGGCGATGCCGTAATGGTTGGAATTCCGCACTGTCACCATGCCGATGCCGGTTATTTTCGCCTTCTCAATGGCCAGCTTCATCGCTGCGTAGCTGATCACCTGTCCCATTGCGCCGTGAGCATCAAACACAGCAGAAATAGGAGTTTCAATCAGTTTTTCCGGCTCTGCGTGTACATTGACTACGCCTTCAGAAATCGCTTTATGATAGCGGATCAGACGCTGGATGCCGTGGGATTCAATCCCATGGAGATCTGCCGCCAGCAGGATATCGGTGATAATGTCACTGTCCTCCGAAGTAAATCCATAAGCGTTGAAAATCTTTGTAATCAGTTCCTTTGTTTTTTTGTAATCAATATTTTTGTAAGCCATCATACGCCTCCTGATAACATATTTTGCGGCCTGTCATGAATACGTTTGCTGCTTACATACTAGCATAGCAAAATTTTTCCGTCAACCTTTTTGCTTCAGCATTTTTCACAAAACATTTTGTGAAATATATCCAAATAAGTGAATCAATACTTAAACAAAACCGGCATTAATCTGCATTTTTCTATTTACATTTCAGTTTTTCTATATTATGATATAGACATAAACTTGCAGCTGAACTAGTATTCCAGTTCACTGAAACCTGTCATTATTACTGTTAAATCTTAATTGGCAGACAACCTGCCGGAAGGAGTTTTTTATGGATAAGAAAGAACAGGCTTTACGCCAGCACTATGAGTGGGCCGGGAAAATCGAGGTCGTTTCCCGCGCAAAGATCGAAAACAGCGAGCAGCTTTCCATCGCTTACACCCCGGGCGTGGCTGAACCCTGCCTGGCGATCCGGGATGATTACGAAAAATCCTTTGAGCTGACCCGTCGCTGGAATATGGTAGCGGTGATCACCGATGGCTCTGCAATCCTGGGCCTGGGCGATATCGGTCCGGAGGCCGGCATGCCTGTAATGGAAGGAAAATGCTGTCTTTTCAAGGAGTTTGCGGGCGTAGACGCCTTTCCGCTGTGCATCCGGACCCAGGATGTAGACGAACTGGTCCGCACCATCTACCTGATCAGCGGCAGCTTCGGCGGCATTAACCTGGAAGATATCGCTGCGCCCCGCTGCTTTGAAGTAGAACGTAAATTAAAGGAAATCTGTGATATTCCCGTGTTTCACGATGACCAGCATGGCACTGCCATCGTTGTGGCAGCCGCTGTACTGAACGCACTGAAGGTCGTTAAAAAGGATATCGATAAAATCTCCGTGGTCATCAACGGCGCCGGCTCCGCAGGATGCGCCATTGCCAACCACCTGCTGGCTCTTGGCGTCAGAAATCTGACTCTGGTGGATCGGTTCGGTATCATCTGTGAAGGAATGGAAGGTCTGAATCCTGCCCACGAGGAAATGAGCAAAAAAACAAATCCTGAACATCGGACCGGAACACTGGCAGACGCCATGAAAGGCGCTGACGTATTTATCGGCGTATCCGCTCCCGGCGTGGTATCTCAGGATATGATTCGTTCCATGGCTGACAGGCCTGTGGTATTTCCGATGGCAAACCCTGTTCCCGAAATCTCCCGCGATGAAGCGCTGGCAGCCGGCGCCGCCGTAGTAGGCACAGGCCGCTCCGACTATCCGAACCAGATCAACAATGTGCTGGCCTTCCCCGGTATTTTCAGAGGCGCCCTGGATGTACGGGCAAAAGATATTAATGACGCCATGAAAATGGCTGCCTCCTATGCCATTGCAGGCCTGGTATCCGACGAGGAACTGTCTGCCGAATATATTATGCCGAAGGCTTTCGATCCCCGGGTTGGCAAAGCTGTGGCAGAGGCTGTAGCCAAAGCGGCCAGGGAAAGCGGCTCGGCCCGGAAGTAACATCCCTCAGACAGTGTCCTCCTGTATTTTCTGCTATACATCACAGCGTTTTTGTAGTAGAATAAGGTTATTCAGAATAGGAGGTGTATTTTATGAATACATTTGACAACAATGGCTATACCTCTTATACATACAGCGCAGAACCGCTGTCTGTATATACAGCCAAAACTTTCGGATGGATGTTTGCGGGATTGCTGACCACATTCCTGATTGCCATGGCCGGTTATATCACAGGCGCTATTCTTTACATTTTCTATGTGCCTTACGTGACATATCTGCTGCTGTTTGCTGAACTGGGTGTGGTAGTTTATCTGTCGGCCCGGATCGAAAAACTGTCACCGGGAACAGCCAGAGCATTATTTTTCGCATATTCTATATTAAACGGCATTGTATTTTCCGTTTATTTTCTGATCTTTGATCTGCTGAGCCTGGTTATGGTATTTGGTCTGACCGCTGTATACTTCGGACTGATGGCACTGATCGGATATTTTACGAAGACAGACCTGTCCAGATTGCGCCCGCTGCTGTTCGGCGGCGCAGCGTTCCTGGCAGTTTTCTGGCTCGTATCCATGTTCCTGAACCTGTCCGGCTTTGAAACCATCGCATGTATGGTCGGCATCCTGATTTTTCTGGGATATACTGCTTATGATACACAGAAGATTAAGGCCTATTACCTGCATTACAGCGCAGATGAAGAGATGGCTGCCAAAGCGTCTATTTTCTCCGCTTTGGCCCTTTATCTGGATTTCATCAATATCTTCGTATATTTGCTCCGCATCCTGGGCAAGCGCAAAAGCTGAAAAAGCATCAAAACCCCCGAAGACTTATCTCCGGGGGTTTCTTTATCATTCTTAACTTTGTCCTCTGTACTTTTTTCAGATCCGTTCCCTGATCCACAGCAGCAGATTCACACCGGCCAGCACCGCTACAGGAATGATATAAACCATACCCAGCAGATATACCGGGGTATACCAGGGAAAACTCGTAAAAGGATTGAATAAAACAATCAGGCAGGCAATGGAAATATGAATACACATGATTACCGCTAATAACACAAATGCCTGGAATAATAATTTACGCATAGACAGCTTTCCACAATTCATTGTAACGCCCTCCCTTTTACATTTTTCGAATTGTATATATGATTTTATATATATATTTTATCATAACACGGATTCGTGAAAAAAGTTTGAACATTTCATTAATAATTCTTTTATATTTTATTTCTTTGTTTCTAATCCCGTCTCAACGCTTCCATAGGGCTTAATTTCGCCGCCTTTCGCGCAGGATAAATTCCGAAGAATATACCAACACCGCAGGAAAACAGCGTAGCTGATATAATTGTAGACATCTCCACCAGCGGGCTGAAAGGCAGCACGCTGCAGATCAGATAAGCGCCTCCTGTCCCGATCAGAATCCCGACAATACCGCCAAACGCCGTTATAATCGCTGATTCTGCCAGAAACTGTGTCATAATGGAGCCTGTTCTGGCGCCCAGTCCCTTGCGGATACCGATCTCCCTGGTCCGCTCAGTCACTGATACCAGCATGATGTTCATCACGCCGATCCCTCCTACCAGCAAAGAAATAGCCGCTACCATCATAATAAAGATGGTCAGCATATCTAAAATGGAAGTGATCTGGCTCATCTGGTCAGCAAACTGCTGTACCAGAAAAGCCCCCTTGTTTTTCACCTGGTGGCGGGCTTCCAGCAGCCCCAGGGCATCCTCCGTCACTTGAGCGGAATACTGATTTCCTTCAGAAAAAATATAAATGCCGGTAAACTCTGTATTCTCCAGGCCATATTGAGACAGTGCCATTACCGGAATTTCCATGTAAACAGGCTGTCCTTCATAACTGCCGCCGGTGAGAAGCCCTTCCTGAGCATCCCGTCTGACACCAATGATTTTAATATCCTTCGTCCCGATGCCAGGCAGCTCTGCTTCCACTGTCATTCCAACTACATCGTCACTGCCAAACAATTTCCTGGCATCTCCCTGGGTGATAATTCCCACCAGTTTTCCTGCTTCATAATCTGACTCACCGAAATATCTGCCCCGAAAAACAGGATTCGGACTGATATATTCCATATCCGGCATACCCGCCTGAAGAATTAAATCGAAATCTCCTTTAAAACTCTTTGTTGAACCCCAGTAATTCAGGTTAACAGAGGCACCCTTCACATGCTGGACCTTTGACTTTATTGCGTCTATGTCATCCTGGTCAATATATACAGTGCCGCCCTCAAGATTTGTATTGGAATATATATAAATCTGACCGTCACCCAGATTATTCAGTTCATCGCTGATCTCCGCCTTTGCGCCATTGCCCAGAGACATAATCAGGATCACCGAAGAAATACCGATAATAATGCCCAGCATCGTGAGAAAGGACCGTCCTTTATTCGCTCTGATATTTTTCAGAGCCATTTTTACATATTCTGATAATTGGCTCATAATTTTTCCTCTCTACTCTGCCGTCTCAGTTTCTGCTTCCGCCGGCTCTGTCCTTTCTGTCTCCTGCGCCGCAGTTTCCGTCTCTTCATCTGCGTCTCCTGATGCCTGTGTTTCCTGTACGCCTGACGCCTGCACCTGCATGCCTTCCTCTACTCCCTGAGGCAATGTCATAATCACAAGCTCCCCTTCTTTCAAACCCTCTGTCACCTGAATGTACTCATCTGCCGCAATGCCCGTAGTAATCAGCCGCATTGTCACCATGCCATTTTCCAGTACGTAGCAGAATGTACCGTCCCTGCCTTCATTCAAAGCCTCATAAGGGATCATCAGAGTATCCTGGGCACTGTCCAGAGAAATCAGCACATCCGCTTCCATTCCCAAATAAATATTTTCATCCGGATTGTCAATATGTATGAACGCTGATACTACAGGAACATTCTGGCTGTTGAGCGCGGCAGTATGACTGATCCGCTCCACAGTTCCCTCATAGGTTCTGCCGATGGAAGTAATCACTGCCTTTTGCCCCACTTTCAATTTTTCCAGATCATTTTTATTAATGGAAACCTCTACACTGACATCCTGACCGCTGGATATGGTAAACATTTCTGTTCCCGCGGCTGCCAGACTGCCTTCCATCACTTTAACATCCGTAACCACACCGTCAAAATCCGCTACAATCCCCTCTTTCGCCATCTGGATCCGCTCCTCTGCAGTCATTACAGAAAGCTGAGACAAATTGTTGCTGATCGTCAGACGATTTCTGGATTCAGCGCTCAGAATTCCCGCCTCTGCTGAATCTCTTTTGCCCTCAGCCTCTGACAGATCACTATTCAATTCTGACAGTTCTTGAGATGCTTTTTCATAGCGGCTCTGCAATTCTGCCAATGCCACCTGCCTGTTTCCATCCTCATTAACCGAAAGCGTACCCAGTTCACCTGAAATTTCAATCTGCCTGACATTTAAATCAGAAATCTGGCCATTCAGATCGTCAATCTCTTTTTGCAACTGCGTTTTCCGGGCATTTAACCCATCGATATCAATATCCGGCGAAATATCATTGGACGATATAGACTGACCTTCCGCCTTCGACAGCTGGCTTTCTACTTCATTGAGCTCATTCTGTTTTCTGGATAATTCCAAACTTTTTTCCGTCTTTTTTTTATCCAGATCCGTGTTTTCATTGGTCAGTTCATTTTTTCTTTGATTCATCCAGTTGGCGTCATCCGCTGACTTTTTTGTATTCTCATTGGTCAGCTGATCGATGCTGGCCTTCAGTGCATCCACTTCCGCCTTCTTCTGCGCCACCTGCGTTTCAAGCCGGGCAGCGGTCTGCGCGGAACTTTGGTACTGGGAAGCATTTTTGTTTCCCGCAGCCACTGCTTCCTGATAACTGGCCATACTGGAATCCAGATTCAGCTGAGCCTCCTGCTTCTCTGTCTCAAGATCAGACAGACTAAAACCTGCCAGCATTTCCCCAGCCCTCACATATTCGCCCAGAGTGACGTTACAGTTCTCCACCTCGGCCGCCACTGGAGAAAAATAAGTTTTCATACGTTCTGTCTGTATCTTTCCGGTCACATCCAGCGTTTCTTCCAAATTCCCCCGCTCTGCAGCATACACCTCCACAGTCGGCAGCACCGTCTTTTGAGGCATCATGCCTCTGATAGCAATCAGAAGCACCGCAGCGGCCAAAACCGCCGCCAGAACGGGCTTTTTCCAGCGCCTTTTTTTGCCCCCTTCTCTTTTCTCCTCTTTTCTTTTCAACAAATTTTTCAATTGTTCCATGTCAGCTTTTCCTCTCCCTGAAAATCATTCATACTGTCGGATTCTATATGCCCGTCCATGATCCGGATTACCCGGCGGGCCTGGGCTGCGATGCCATTATCATGCGTGATTAAAATTACTGTCCTGCCGGCGGCATTCAGATCCTTTAAAATCTGAAGTATTTCCCGGCTGGAAGCTGTATCCAGATTACCGGTAGGTTCATCAGCCAGAATCACCGGCGGCGCCGCCGCAATCGCTCTGGCGATGGCCACTCGCTGCTGCTGCCCGCCCGACATCTGCGAAGGCCGATGATATAGACGATGAGCAAGCCCCACCTGAGTCAGCGCTTCAACCGCCAGACGCCGCTGCTCCTTCTTGCTGACACCCCGGTAAAAAAGAGGCACTTCCACATTTTCAATGGCATTCAGCCCTGATATCAAGTTAAACCCCTGAAAGATAAATCCTATCTCCCGGTTCCGTATATCTGACAATTGATTGTCAGAAAGAGAGGATACATCCACTCCGTTCAAATAATAGGTTCCGCTGGTTGGCACATCCAGGCATCCCAACATATTCATCAAAGTAGACTTTCCTGAGCCAGACTGACCGATAATGGCCACCAGCTCTCCCTGTCTGACATCCAGGCTCACATGATCCAGCGCCCGGACCTCATTTTCACCAGGGTTATAAATTTTACACATATCTCTGATTTCGATCAGAGCAGACGCCTCACGCTCCACGCCTTATCTCACCACCTCTGCTTTGTCGCTTGTGTGTAATCACACACTCGGTTTATTATAGTAGAGGTTTCTTATGGAGATTCACAAAATATCTGATAAGAATCCTTAAAATTTCTTTGGAAATTCTTAAAGGATGTATGTTGCCTGACAATGCGAAATGCTCCGGCTGCCTGCTTTCACAGCATGCCGGAGCTGTCTGCGCAGCAGTCTGCCTTCAAGCTCAAAATGCCATTGAATGGACTGCTCTATCTCGCCTAAAATTAAGAAGTGTGACTGACAAAGTGCAATAAAAATATTTGCGGAAGGGAGATGACCGGAGCTTTATAGGACACAGAGACGCATTTCTAAAAACACTGTAAAGCCAAATTTTACTCCTCCCATGTCAACGTCCTCCCCAGTTCAATTTTATCTGCTCCTACCTGTCTGACATCCAGGCAGAAAGACTCTCCCGGAATCAATTCTGTATTATGTACCACCAGCAGGTAGGGGCTGACATAGACAGTCTCCTGTTCGCTGTCATCAATAAAAACCCGGCTGGAAGGCGTAAAATAGTTTCCCCGGACATACAGATTTCCATATTCAATCCCTACATCCAGAATCTTAATTTCATCCAGTCCCATCTGCAGATCGGTAGACTCCAGTTTCTTTTCATCAGCTGTTTTGTCACCATACAGCAGATCATATTCTAAAAGGCGCATATTTTCCAGATATGCCTCTTCATCTCGTTCAGCCGCGTCCATATTCATATATTTCTGATGCAGGCGCGGCATAGTTCCCAGATGAATGTTCAGCCGTTCCAGCACATAAGCAGTCATCTGATATGCTTCCAGATTTAATTCTTTCCGCTCCATATCAAAATTGGACCACACTACATATGGTGTCTGAAAAAGAGAGCCGGTATCAATCTCATCCTCCTCGAAGCCCATCGGCGGGAGATGATCTCCATACATAACTACAACCACATCCTCCGGCCAGGTAGACAGTTCATGAATCAACTCCCCGATAAACTGATCTGTCTCATACAGTTGGTTTACAAAATACTCCATCTGAAAATGTTCTGCTTCCGTGTCGCACCCTTCCACAATAATCTCGGGATCCTGGATCACTTCTGTCTGCGGGTAAGCGCCATGGTCCTGTACAGTTATAGTATAAATAAAATCCTGCCCCTCTGTAGCATTCAGCGCCTCTGTAATATAAGTCTGCAGCACCTTATCCTTCGCCCATCCTACTGGATTGGTCTCGTACCGATTCATATACTCAATCGGCGTAAAAGTATCAAATCCAAGCTGAGAAAATACAATATGACGGTCATAAAAGGTTCCGTCATTGTTATGAATCGCATGTGCGGTAAAATCCAGCTTCTTCATAATATAACTGATACTCTCACAGGTGGTTTCTTTCAGCACTGTCTTATAAGGATATTCCCCGGGGCCAAAAAAGTCCAGATTCATGCCAGTCAGTACTTCAAATTCCGTATTTGCAGTCCCGGCACCCACAGAAGGTACCAGCATATATCCGCTGGAGTATTTTTCCTGCAGCTGGTGAAAATTAGGAATCGGATCTTTGGAATAAACCAGCCCTTCCACGGTCTGAGGATCAAAGAAGGATTCCAGCTGAATCATAATCACATTGGGAAAGTCTGTGTCCTTCCTTACAGTCCCGCTGATTTCCTGACTTTCTTCTGTGCTGACTGCTGTCCCTTCGACATTTTCCTGAACAGTCTGGCTGCTGTCTGACCCAATATCCTCTTTCTCAATATCTTCTGATTCGATCCTGACAATCACTTCCGGAGCATAGTCCTCCGGTTTGGTGATACCTGTATTCAAAAGACTGCTTCCAAAGCAATAGACAAATCCATATTCATGGTAAGCATCTGCCAGATTTCCAAAATTTTTTGCGAAGATGCCCGTCTCCATCCCCAAGGATGTGGCACCATAAGCCGCCAGGGAAAACACGCAAATCATCAGCACAATTTTTACATACTGGATTCTGCCCTCATACCGCGGCGCCTTGATAAAAATCCAGGCGCCGCCGGCCACCGCCAGGCTAACCGCCGCCAATGCCAGAATGATCTGATACCAGGAGATATATTTATCCAGCATATTCAGCGCATACTTCACCAGCTTTAAATCCACTGCTGTAAATGGTGTCGTACGAAAGGTAAGAAGTACAAAATCTGTAATTCCGGCTGCCGCCCAAACCAGAGAAACCAGGAACAGGACAAAAACTCTCCTTCTGAACAGAAGCGCCGGCATCATCGTCAGGAAAATAATGCCCGCCCCGTATAAGAAAATATGGGGTCTGGTAACGATAAATGTCAGCAATCCTGTCAAAGACCGTCTGCTCATCAGTTCGATAAAAAGATTTAATATCAGGGCCAGAAGCCCGCAGGACAAAATATAGCTTTGCTTTAACCGTTTCATGCCCCTTATTCTAGCACCAAACCCCAGGTTAGACAACGAAAAAAATGCTACATTTTCTTTTCGATTTCACGATTTTCATATATAATATGATTAATCTTTTTAAAACAAAACCCTGCTTTCACTGCAGGGTATATCAGGAAAGGACTCCATCTATGAAGCATTTAGTAATTGCGGAAAAACCTTCCGCCGCCAGAGACATGGCCCGGGTACTCCACTGCCTTCAGAAGTCATCGAGTGCCCTGGAAGGCAGTCAATATGTGGTCACCTGGGGACTTGGCCATCTGGTTACTCTGGCGGACCCGGAACAATATGATGATAAATATAAGACCTGGAAAATGGAGGATCTGCCTCTGATGCCGGATAAACTAAAGCTGACCGTCATCCGTCAGACCGGGAAACAGTTCCAGGCAGTCAAAAGGCTGATACACAGAAATGATATTTCTGATATCATTATTGCCACCGACGCAGGCCGTGAGGGAGAACTGGTGGCACGTCTGATTCTGGAACAGGCTGATAATCAAAAACCAGTCAAACGACTCTGGATCTCATCCCTGACAGACCAGTCCATCCGCAGCGGGTTCGCCCATCTGCGGGATGGCCATGACTATGACAATCTGTACCGGGCCGCCCTTTCCCGGGCAGAAGCAGACTGGCTGGTAGGCATCAACGCCACCCGGGCGCTGACCTGCCGCCACAATGCCCAGCTGTCCTGCGGCCGTGTCCAGACCCCCACCCTGGCGATTATCGCCAGAAGGGAGCAGGAAATCAAAGAATTCAAGCCCCGCTCCTACTACGGACTTCAGGCCGCTGCCCCCGGCATCACCTTCACCTGGCGGGATCAAAAGTCCCAGAGCAGCCAGTCCTTCGATGAGAAAAAAATCAATGAGCTGAAACAGCAGCTGGAGGGAAAGCCCTGCCAGATTCGTTCCGTGGATCAAAAACCCCGGCAGGTGCCTCCGCCCCGGCTCTATGACCTGACGGAGCTGCAGCGGGATGCCAATAAGCGATATCAGTTTTCTGCCAAACAGACCCTGAATATTATGCAGCGGCTTTATGAGAACTATAAAATTCTCACCTACCCCCGCACTGATTCCCGTTATATCAGCGCCGACATTGTGCCCACCCTGCCGGAGCGGCTGAAAGCCTGCGCCGTCGGCCCTTATCAGAAGATGGCAGCCAGACTGTCCCGGCAGAAATTTTCCCCGAAAGCAGCTTATGTCAACGACAGCAAGGTGTCTGACCACCACGCCATCATTCCCACAGAGCAGTATGTCCCCCTGACGGACCTCAGCTCTGATGAGCGTAAAATCTACGATCTGGTGATCCGCCGGTTCCTGGCCGTCATGTATCCGCCCTACCGGTATGAGCAGACCACTGTCCAGGCTGAAATCGGCGGTCAGACCTTCACTGCCCAGGGGCGGGTGGTCACCGACCCCGGATGGAAGGCCGTGTACCAGACTGGTGAAGACAACTATGACGAGCTGGAGGATCTGGAAGGGCTGGAGGAAAAGGGTGCTCCTATGACCCTTCCCCAACTGGCCGCCGGACAGACCATCACCGGAATCCGGCTGACACGGACCGAGGGGAAGACGAAGCCGCCCGCTTATTTCACCGAGGCCACCCTGCTGTCAGCTATGGAAAATCCTGTGAAATATATGGATTCCTCCGACCGGCAGCTGCAGAAAACCCTGACGGAAACCGGCGGACTGGGCACCGTCGCCACCCGGGCAGATATCATTGAAAAGCTGTTCGACAGCTTCCTGCTGGAGAAGGATGGAAACCAGGTCCGGCTGACCGGCAAGGCCAGACAGCTGCTTTCCCTCGTCCCTGAGGATCTGAAAAAACCGGAACTGACCGCCGACTGGGAAACCCGCCTGCAGAAAATCGCCCAGGGCAAGCTGAAACGCAGTGATTTTATGAAGGATATCAGAGGCTACGCCGCCGGACTGGTTGACGAAATCAAACATTCTGACGGCAAATTCGCCCATGACAACCTGACCAATAAAAAATGCCCCCGCTGCGGCCTGCGCCTGCTGGCAGTCAAGGGCAAAAACAGCGAAATGCTGGTATGTCAGGACCGGGAATGCGGCTACCGGGAAACCATCTCCCGGGTCACCAACGCCCGCTGCCCTGTCTGCCACAAAAAAATGAACCTGATCGGCAAGGGAGACAGCCAGACCTTCATCTGCTCCTGCGGCCACAAGGAAAAACTCACCGCCTTCAGGCAGAGACGGGAAAAAGAAGGCGCAGGGGTCTCCAAAAAAGACGTGGCCAACTACATGAAAAAACAGCAGAAAGAAGAAAAAGTGGGGAGTTCCCTGTCAGATCTGCTGGCGGGGATTAAACTGGATTAAAAAGCGTATATTTTCGTTCGGGGACTGGCACACATCCGAACGGAAAAATTAATCGTGCAGCAGCTCCGGGAGCTGACGCACGATTAATTTTTCCTGATACAGCCGGTATCCAGATGCACTGCGGTATACAGACTACCTCCGATCAGTGCATTTTCTCGTTTATTTTTACCATATGGATATGATCTTCCCAGATGCCGTTGATATTAAGATAATATTTTGACAGCCCTTCATTCACAAAATGATTTTTTTCCAGCACCCGCAGGGAGGCTTTGTTTCTGGGCATTACATTGGCTTCGATCCGGTGCAGCCCCAATCAAACCAGCCCGCTGTATACCCTGTATGCCGAAGGCACCGGATAAATTGTTTTCAATTCCTCTCTTCCGGCGGCAATCAGGGTGCCGAAATGTTCTGTCAGACGCGGAACCGAAAAGATTCCGCCGGCCTCTCTCCCGTCAGCGGCCGGCGCGGTCAGGCGCCAGCCTGTCATATGCCATTCCAGGTGGGTAAAGATATGCTTTCCCTCCGGCAGTTTTTCAATCTTCCACTGTTCATGCTCCGGCCCGAAGGTCTCTGACAGCAGCGCTTCCACTTCTTCCTGACTGATCTTTCCTTCCAGGCTGGGGAACTCGTACATGCCTGCCAGCAGCCCCTCCTCATCCCGCCGCCGGACAGCGGTTTTTTCCCCTGCCTGAATCAGAAATATCGTTTTCTCCTGAATTTTTCTGGCCTTTTTCGTGGATTTCACCGGAATCTGATCTGTCAGTTTCCGTCTTTGAGCCAGGCAGATTCCTTCCCAGGGGCATTCGCCGCATTTCGGCGCTCCGTTGGGGACGCAGATGACAGCGCCCAGTTCCATCAGTGCCTGATTGAAATCCCCGGGGCGGTCTTCCGGCATCACCGGTTTCAGCTCTTTTTCGATCTGTTTTTTTACCGCCGGCTGGGTGATGTCTGACGGATCCGCCTGGAGGCGTGTCACAACCCGCAGCACATTGCCGTCTACGGCGGGAACCGGAATCTGATAGGCAATGGAGGCGATTGCCCCTGCCGTATAGGGCCCGATGCCCGGCAGCTTCAGCAGCTTCTGATAATCCGCCGGCAGCTGCCCCTGATAATGTTCCACTGCTTCCCGGGCAGCTTTCTTCAGGTTTCTGGCTCTGCTGTAATATCCCAGCCCTTCCCACAGCTTCATCAGCTGGTCATCCTGAGCCTGCGCCAGAGCGCCGATGGTGGGATATGTTTCCATAAACCGGGCGAAATAAGGCTTCACCGCCTCTACTCTGGTCTGCTGCAGCATAATCTCCGAGATCCACACCCGGTACGGCTCCGGATTTTTCCGCCAGGGCAGATCTCTGGCATTTTCCCCATACCAGTTCAGAAGCGGCTTCACCCCATAGTGAAGCCGCTCCTCTCTGGTCAGAGGATTGCCGGGATCTTCCCGGAACCGCAGACTCTGATACCACTGTTCTGTCATAATGCCACCGGCCTGGTCACTTCTTTCAGCCAGGCTGCCGCCTCCGGCTCTACCAGAGGGGAAATCTTCTCATAAACCTCCTGATGATAAGCATTCAGCCAGTTGATTTCTTCTGCCGTCATCAGAGAAAAATCCACCGGTTCCAGATCAATCGGCGCCATCGTAACCGTCTCAAAGGACATAAACTGCCCATACTGCGTCTTTATATCCTTCCGGCACAGCAAAAGGTTTTCTGTCCGGATACCGTGGGAATTTTCCTCATAATAGCCCGGTTCATCCGAAGTCAGCATCCCCTCCTCCAGTACCGCACTGCCATAGCCCGGCTGCATTTTCCAGCGGAAATTATTGGGGCTCTCATGGACGCCCAGCAGATATCCCACTCCATGGCCGGTTCCGTGAAGAAAATCCAGCCCTCGCTCCCACAGGGGCTGTCTGGCCAGATAATCCAGATTGATGCCGCGGGCGCCGTAGAGGAATCTGGCCCGGGCCAGGGCGATCATCCCTTTCAGCACCAGTGTATAATGAAGTTTTTCTTCATCAGTTACCGGGCCAAGGGCAATGGTTCTGGTAATGTCCGTAGTTCCTTCCAGATAATGTCCTCCCGAGTCAATGAGCAGCAGACCTCTGGGCTCGATAGGGCAGCTGGTTTCTTCTGTGGCAGAATAATGACACATAGCGGCATGTTCCCCGTAAGCCACAATGGTAGAAAAGCTATTGTCAATAAAGTGTTCCTGCTCTTCCCTGCACTGATCCACATAAGCAGTCGCCGTCAGCTCTGTCATCGGGATTTTGCCCACATTGGTTTTCACCCACCAGAGGAATTTCACCATGGCAGCACCGTCTTTCAGATGGGCCTTCCGCTCATTTTCCATCTCTGTCGGGTTTTTCACCGCTTTGCGCAGCATACAGGGATTATCCCCTTCCACTATCTGCCCGGCGTCAATCCGCTGGTAAATGCCGTAATTCGTCCGGTAGGGATCAATCAGAACTTTTCCTTTTCCCTTTAATTCCTTTACGCCGTCCAGAATATCATCATAAGAGCACAGCTCCACATTCAGCTGTCTGAACTGCTCCCGCAGCCCGTCATCAAGCACCTCCTGGTGAATATACAGACGGGCCTGCTCCATGCCGATCACTGCATAGGCCAGCACTACCGGCGTGCAGGCGATATCATTTCCCCGCATATTAAACAGCCAGCCGATCTCATCCAGGGCCGTCATCACATGCCATTGTGCGCCCCGCGCCTTCATGTCCTGCCGCAGCTGTGCCAGTTTATCTTTCGCAGACATGCCGCTGTACGTCTCTCCCAGAAGAAAAGCCGGATTTTTCGGCATAGGCGGACGTTCTGTCCAGAGAGGACCTGCCAGATCCTCATCTGCCTTAAACCGGATCTGTTTCTCCTGCAGGGCTGCCTCCAGCGCACGTACTTCCATCACGCTGACCACACGCCCGTCAAATCCCAGGCAGCCGGAGTCCTCCATATTCTGTGCCAGATACTCTTCCACAGTGGGCACGCCCGGTTCCCCCATAGGCATCAGTTCAATGCCGCTGCCCTCCAGCTGACGGGCCGCCTGGATAAAATATCTGCCGTCTGTCCACAGACCTGCCCAGCTGTCCGTAACCAGCAGCGTGCCGGCACTGCCGGTAAAGCCCGACATAAAGGCCCTGATCTTAAAATGTTCTCCTGCATATTCCGAACCATGATAATCAGCCGAGGGAATCAGCCAGGCATCCACATGGCACCGGCTCATCTGTTTCCTCAGCGCATTCAGTCTTTCCTGTATCATATTCAATATCCAACCTCCCGCTCACCCTGTCCTCCGACAGATCTGGTGTATTTTCTGCAAGCTATTATAACATAGGTCGGCGGCAGATACCATATGTTTTCGTTCACGGACAAGCAGGAGGAACGAACCGCCGGACGGGGAGACAACGCTCTGGGGCACAGCGCCATATGGGCGGGACCTTCTGCCGCTTGATTCCCGGCCCGAACAGGTACTAAAGCAGATTCCGAGGCGGTTTTTCAGAATCTGCAAGTACCTG
>CAJFOT010000036.1 GCA_904397815.1 Candidatus Paralachnospira sangeri | reverse complement strand
CATCCTACGAACCTACTCGTAGTTATAAAATTTCAAGTAATTTCATCCCCTTTGGCATAGTGTACTTTTGGTTTAATGTGTGCAGAACCTATCTTCATTCAGGAGTTGACAGGCGCTCTTTTTAGGGGAGAAACACGAGTTTTTCAAAATGGAAATAGCCAGGCTATCCGAATCCCTCAGGAGATGAAAACGGATAAAAAAATTACTGCATTAATAAAATCGGCGATATCTATATCGCATATCCTGCCGATGATCCATGGGCCGCAGCTCGTCAGGTGATCGGCACTTTTCCCGCAGATTTCATGGAGGACAGAAAACAGCCGGACTGGAAGGATATTCCTGAGCGGGAGGAATTGTGATGTATCTTTTGGACACAAATATCTGCATCTATCTGATGAAAAATACGTTCGCCAGCATGACAGAAAGAATCTTATCCCCAATCCTTCTGAACTGTTGATCTCATCTATCACGGTATTCGAATTAGAATACGGCGCTGAGAAGAGCAGCTGGGGTGAGAAGACCAGACTCAAACTGGCGATGTTTCTCTCACCTTTTAATATTCTTCCGTTCACTGTTGATGACGCCGCGGCGGCCGGGAAAATACGCAGCTATCTTGAACGGCGGGGCACACCAATCGGTCCATATGATATTCAAATCGCAGCAGAGGGCCTGTCCAGAGGGGGCACTATTATCACCCACAATACAGTCGAATTCAGCCGCGTGCCGAATCTTAAATTAGAAGACTGGGTCATTTGAGATCGGATAAAAGTTCTGCGCATAATGTACTTGGACACCCTGTTTTGTCTGTGATATGATGGTGATATCAATAAATTCCAGACAATTTCCCCTGGTAAAAGATAAAGCAGAAGGAGCAGCTATGGATAAGAAAAAGCTGGATAAACAATGGAAAGAAATGATCCGGAAAGGACGCCAATGATATGAAACGAAAAGAGATTACGGAAAAAATAAAAGACGCGCAAAAAGAGGAACTGGAATCCTGCTGTATGTACATGCTGGGGCTGCAGGAAGACTGGCAGCTGGAAAAACTGTGGGATTTCCTTGAAAGAAATGACAGGGCAAAGGATGCCGCCGTGATCCGGAAAAGCACAGAGCAGTGCATGTCTCCGCAGCTTGTGGAGGAGAAGCTGGAGCAGATCCGGGGGGTGGTTCCGGCAGATCGAGGAGGGGGAATTATATCTTGAGTCAGATGGCTATGAGGATTATTCTTATGGTTATTAGGATAGTGAATGGGTATGTGAATATTCGGATCCGGACGGCGTCGGGACCAGGGTGACACTTGCGGCGGATTTTGCCTGGGATTGTCTGAATGACCAGCGGTATGAAGAGGCTCTTGATATATTTGAACGGCTGCTGGATCTGGAAGTGTCAGCTGTGCCGGATGACTTTGACTTTTTGGGATTAGAGGAATTAAATGGAGAAAACATTACCAATCTGGATCTGACAAGGCTGGCGCTGTCAGTTCTGTATGCGGATTATCAGCTGACAAAACCGGAAGAACGGGCGGAGTCTCTGTATTCATATTTCATATATTCCATATTTCGGGATATTCATGTAGAAGATATTCTTCGAATGGGAAGAGAAGAGTTGGACGGGCTGGACCGGTTCTGGGAGGACTGGATCGCCCTTCTGGAGACGAAAGCGGAGCAGACAGCGACACGGCTGCTGCGGGAAGCAGCTCTCTACTATGGCGGGACTGAAGGACTGGCCCGGATCGCCGCCCGCAACTTTCATTCTCATCCCTCTATTGCGTGCTCTGTTATGGAGGAATATCAGAAAATTCACGCCTATCAGGAAATGCTGCGCTTTGCCGAAACGGCGATGAAGGAGATGGGAGCGGGCACAGGAGGCAGGGGAGAGATTGCACAGAAGGCTGCTTTCGCGGCATCCTGTGAAAATATGCCGGAAGAGACCAGAAGATATTGCTGCGAAGCCTTCTGCGATCTGTATGATGTGAAAACTTTTCTGCGGACCGGACTGAATCTGTTTTTACTGTATCTTTACCAGGGAAAAATGCCTGCAAAAGCCATCGGTGCAATCCCCAGTGGGCGATGGCGGCTAATTTTTCCTGTCTGTTGAGAAGTTTTTCGAAAAGCATGATTTGTCATCCATAATCAGAGCATTCGGAATCAGAGTATTCAGGAGAATTTGCGCGGCAGAAGGATATCCCCGCAGAAACAGATTTTGGGAAAAGCCTGTTTCTGCGGGGATATCCTTCCGTCATAGGGGCTGTCCGGCAGGGATGGTTATCTGATTATGACAGCGGCGGAGTTTCTGTCAGTAATTATCATAATCATCCTCATTGTCATACCCGTCATCGTAATAATCATTTCTCCCGGAGCGGTGCCCATAGCCGTTGTCGAATTCATCTCCGTAGTCGTCAGAAACGTCCAGCTTGAAATCGTGAACTTTCTGGATGAAGTAGTCCATATCCAAGATTGCTTCATCGCTCATCCGGCGGATTTCTCTGGCTGTCATGCCTTTAGGCGGATTTTTCAGCAATTTCTCTCGCAGCTGGTCAGCCTTTTTGCTCATAAGACGCACCTCCTCTCTTTTGTATAAGCCCGTTATGTATGATTTCATTGTATCACAGCAGGATAAAACTGGAAACAGATTTCTTTGATAAATTCGATAAAACAGCTTATTTTTGCGGAAAGCGCTGTCCGATTATGGGACGGTATGTTAAATTTATTATGAGCAGAGAAAGAGGAGCATGGAGGACGTGGCGGGGCATAATCGGCTGTATTTATGTTTTCCGACGCCCCAATGTTAAGGAGGATACGGATGAAACAGAAATATACGTTGAAGGTTTATCCGAAAGGGGAGTCCCGTTCTGTATACAGGGCGCTGGAGATTTCGGGGGATGATACATTGAATCGGCTGTGCGGTGCGATTCTGGATGCTTCTAATTTTATAGATGAGCATATGTATGAGTGCTGAGGCTGGTGAAAGGACAGAATTTCTCTCTTCACTATGATTTTGGGGATGACTGGATGTTTACGATCCATGTGCAGAAGATTGAGAACGCAGAGAGCTATGCTGCCCCTGTTGTCCTGAAAAAAAGGAGAGGTCCGGCAGTATCCGGACTGGGATGAGGAAGAGGACTGGGATGGAGGAAACTGGGACGAAGAAGATCCGGACGCGGATGAAGGAGATGACCCGGAGGACAGCGATGACGGTGGGGAAAAGTTGGAGGATTCCGAAAGAGAAGCTGATAGGGAAGGCTCAGACGCGGAAGGGGAAACCGGAGAATCGGAGGATGACGAGGTGGATTCGGATGATTACGAGATTGATTATGGAAAGATAGCAAAAGAGAATGAAAGGTATCTGAAGAAGTTCCTGCTTGAGTATAACGGAATGACGATGGAAGATGGGACCTGGAACACAAGTGAGTTTTCGGTGAATTTTTCATCCGCAGATGTGTGTGGTCGACGCCGGCGACGATCAAAAGCACAGCGGCGAGTATTAAGAAATTTTATAAGTGTATGGCGGATCACGGAGAGATTGACCAGGCGGACTACAAATGTTTGTGCAATGAGATCCGGGATAATATGAATTGGTGGCAGGAGACCTGTGCCCGGTATAATGATCCGGATGAAGTGAATCCCTTCATGTTTTTCTGATATCATTCTTTTCTCCCTCGCGGAAAGTATATTATAATGGATAATACTGACCCGTCCGGAGGACGGTTGAATTGTGAGAGGAGGATGATAAAGTGGCCCTGTATGAAAACACAGAAGAGAAGCGGGAGGGAGTCAGACGGACGGCGGTTTACTGCCGTGTGTCTACGGCGTCAGATTTACAGGATGGTTCCTATGAGACCCAGGTTCGTTATTACCGTCAGCTGGTGGAGGACCATCCGGGTCTGGTTCTGGCAGGGATTTACGGCGATCATGGGAAGAGCGGGTGGCATATGAGGAACCGGCCGGGGTTTATGGAGATGCTGCAGGACTGTGAGGCGGGAGGGATTGACCTGATTTTGACCAAGTCTATTTCTCGGTTTGCCCGAAATATGGCGGACTGCATCGGGGTGATCCGGCGGCTGACGGAGCTGAATGTAATGGTGCATTTTGAGAAGGAGCAGTTTACCACCAACCGCCGTTCCAGTGAGCTGCTGCTGGGGATTCTGGCGGCCATCGCCCAGGAGGAGAGCCTCAGCCTCAGCCAGAATGTGGCCTGGGCAAAGGAAAAGCGCAATGCCATGGGGCAGCCGGCGGAGCCGGTCAGCTACGGCTACCGGCGTCTGATGCCAGGGTATGAGTGGATGGTGGAGATCAGGGAGGCCCGGCGTGTCCGCCTGGCCTTCCACATGGCCTGCTCCTGTTGTGATTATGAGCAGATCCGAATGGCCCTGGGGCGGATGGAGGAGCAGGAACAGACAGGGAAGGTGTGGAATCAGGCTCCGCTGGCCTACATGCTGACCAATATTAATTATACAGGTGATTATCTGACCAATAAGACCTGCCTGATCGAGACGGAAGCGGGCCGGCGGGAGGTGAGGAATACAGGAATTGTCAGCCAGTATTATATTGAGAATCATCATGCGCCTCTGGTCAACCGGGAGGTTTTCGGTGTGACAGGAGAACTGGTGCGGCGCCGGATTCTTTATAAGCGCCGGGTACATTTTTCGGAGAAGGACAGGCTGCTGATCCGGGAGGCCCGGACACTGGCCCTCCGGGAGTGGGGCGCGGCGCTGGAGACTGGCAGGAGGTGGGAGCGTGAAGGTTGAGAAGATCTTTTACGGCCAGGCTGACAGGACTGCCGGGACATGCCGGCGGGGAGAGGCCGGGCGAGGAGAGCCCAGGCGGGTGGCGGCCTACTGCCGGGTGTCCGGTGACGGAGAGGGACAGGCCACCAGTTTTGAGACTCAGACCCGGGTGTACCGGGATAAAATTTTGCTCCATCCTGGCTGGGAGCTGGCGGGAATCTACGCGGATGAAGGCATTTCGGGAACCAGCGTGAAACACCGCAGGGGGTTTCAGCAGATGATCGAGGACTGTGAAGCGGGAAAGATTGACTATATCATTACCAAATCCATTTCCCGGTTTGCCCGGAATACGCTGGAATGCCTGTCCTATATCCGCCGTCTCCAGCAGGCGGGCGTGGAGCTGCTGTTTGAAAAGGAAAATATTGATACGGGGACTGCTTTTTCAGAGATGCTGCTGACGGTTCTGGCGGCGTTCGCCCAGGAGGAGAGCAGGTCCATCTCGGAAAATCTGAAGTGGGGGATCCGGAAACGGTTTGAGGCGGGGATCGATCGCTGGGCAGCATTGTACGGCTATGAGAAGAATGAGAAGGGCGCTTATCAGCCTGTAACCGGGGAGGCGGCTGTGGTGAGGGAGATTTTTGACCGTTATGACCGGGGGAGCACTATTTCTGAGATCGCCCGTGAACTGACGGTCCGGGGGATTCCCAGTCCGGGCGGAAAGGAGCGGTGGGCCGGCTCTGCGGTACACACGATTCTGAAAAATGAAAAATATGTAGGTGACGTGCGGATGCAGAAACGGTACACAGTGGATCATATCAGTCACAGAGAGGTGGTAAATGACTGTACGGTGGTGCCTGGTTATTATATCAGAGATCACCATGTGCCTCTGGTCAGTCGGAAAGTTTATGAGAGGACTCAGCTGATTCGGGCCATGCGCAGCCAGGGCGGTTTCGCCTCCGGGGAGCCGGGGCATACGGTTCAGTATCCTTTCGGGCAGATGCTTTCCTGTCCTTACTGCGGCAGTGTGCTGGCTCAGAAAAAGATGGCTGCCCAGAAGGGCAGGCGGGCCTGGTTTTGTGAGACAGGGTGCCGCCGTTTTGCTATTCCGTCGGAACTGGCGGAGAAGGGGGTTCTGGCCTGCTATGGCCATATTTATATAGAAGAAATCCAACAGCTCTGTTTGTCTGCTGGCGGCAGGCAGGAGATGGAGAAAATGCTGGAGATGAAGAAAAGTCATCCGGTCTTTCACCGGGTAGATTATTACTGGCTGGATGAGCTGGCAGAGCGGATTGTTTTCGGCAGGCATTCTGCTCTGCCCGGTGATGGCGGACAGGACTGCCGGATAACGGTTTACTGGAAATGCGGTGTGCAGACGATAGCGGATACCGGGATCAGCCGGCAGCAGGACATGCCGGGATATCTGGCAGAACTGCATGAGAACTGGCTGGCCCGGCATCAGGATCAGAGAGGTGAGGAGGATTGAAGGAGGTATGCCGGGAAAATCCGGAGCGGAAAGCCGGTCCGGTGCGGATTGTACAGATTCCCGGATGCCGTGACCGGCGCAGGAAGCGGGCCGCGGCCTACTGCCGGGTTTCCACAGAGCTGGCTGCCCAGGAGGACAGCCTGACCGCCCAGATCCGCTATTATACAGATTATATCCGCCTCTGCCCGGAGTGGGATTTCGCCGGGATTTATTTTGATGAGCAGAGCGGGACGCGGACCTGGAACCGTCCCGGCTTTCAGGCGCTGGTCTGTGACGCGGTGGCGGGGAAGGTCGATGTGATTCTGGTCAAGTCTGTTTCCCGCTTTGCCAGAAATATCGTGGACTGTGAGCGGACCCTTCAGATGCTCAGGGGAAATGGTGTGGATGTGATATTTGAGCGGGAAGGAATCCATACCGGCGCGCCGGGAAGCTCTATGCTGCTGTCGGTGCTGGCGGCTGTCGCCCAGGATGAGAGCAGGAGCATCTCGGACAATATGAAGTGGTCCTGTCTCCAGCGGGTCCGGCGGGGAGAATTTTGTTTCGGCAATCATCAGATCCTGGGCTATGATACGGTGAACCGGAGGCTGGTGCCCAATCAGGATGCGTGGATTGTCCGGATGGTGTTTGAGCTGTTTACAGCCGGCTGCAGATACCGTGAGATATCTGAGGCGGTGGAAGCGGCAGGGGGCAGGAGTATCCGGGGAAACCGGCTGTCCAGCGCGGCGATTCTGAGAATTCTGCGGAATGAAGCCTATATGGGGGATAAGCTGCTCCAGAAGCAGGCGCCGAAAAATTTCCTGACGAAGAAGCCGGAACAGGGCGCCGCCTATGAGAGCCGCTATCTGACCGATGACCACGAGGCGATCGTAGACCGGGCCACCTGGCGCCGGGCCCAGGAAATTCTGCGGGAACGGCGGGAGCGAAGGGCGGGCAGGAAAGATGAAGCGTCCGGAAAGGGACCAGTACAGGAAACAGAGAAGCCGCAGGCAGGGAAACAGCAGGCAGAAGAACAGGGGAAACCAGAAGTGTGAAAGCGAAAACAGGGGAACAGAAAATGGGAAGTTGTCAAATACAGGAGATTCTGCTATAATGTTGGCAGCGCGGGTATACCTGAACGGAGGAGATTCCGCGGGGGTTTTCGGCGCGGAACAGATCAATGACTGTACGGACAGTATTGCGGTGATAAAGAGAGGTAAGCAGTATGTGTGGAATTGTAGGATATACAGGAGACTGTCAGGCGGCCCCCATTCTTCTGGACGGCCTGTCGAAGCTGGAGTACCGGGGTTATGATTCAGCCGGTATAGCAGTCCGGAACAACGAGGAAAAGGTGGAGATCGTCAAGGCGAAAGGCCGCCTGAAGATATTGGCAGAAAAGACCAATGACGGAGCCGCAGTGCCCGGCACCTGCGGGATCGGCCATACCCGGTGGGCTACCCACGGAGAGCCTTCTGAGATCAATGCTCATCCCCATGCTTCTCAGGACATGGAGGTTGTAGCCGTACATAACGGCATTATTGAAAATTATCAGGAACTGAAGGATAAACTGACCAGAAAAGGCTATACTTTTTATTCCGGGACAGATACGGAAGTGGCTGTTAAGCTGATTGACTATTATTATAAGAAGTATAATGTAGGTCCCATCGACGCGCTGGCGAAGGCGATGGTCCGCATCCGCGGCTCCTATGCCCTTGCGGTGATGTTCCAGAGCTTCCCCGGGGAGATCTATGTGGCCCGGAAGGACAGCCCCATGATCATCGGTGTGGCTGACGGTGCTTCCTATGTGGCATCGGATGTTCCGGCGATCCTGAAATATACACGGAATGTATATTATATCGGGAATCTGGAGATGGCCCGGCTGACGAAGGGAGCTGTGGAATTTTACAATCTGGACGGCGAGATTATTGAAAAAGAACTGACAGAAATCAAATGGGATGCTGAAGCTGCGGAAAAGGGCGGCTTTGAGCATTTTATGATGAAGGAAATTCATGAACAGCCCAAGGCTGTGGAGGATACCATCCGCTCCGTATACAAGGATGGAAAGCTGGATTTCTCTGCTGTGGGTCTGACAGATGAGGTGATTCAGAATATTCACCAGATTTATATCGTTGCCTGCGGTTCCGCCTACCATGCGGGGGTAGTGGCCCAGTATGTCATCGAGGATCTGGCTAAAATTCCGGTGCGTGTGGAGCTGGCTTCAGAGTTCCGGTACAGAAATCTGCCGCTGGACCAGGACGGGCTGGTGGTGATCATCAGCCAGAGCGGAGAGACGGCGGACAGCCTGGCCGCCTTGCGGAAGGCGAAGGAGGACGGCGTCAGGACACTGGCCATTGTCAATGTGGTCGGCAGTTCCATTGCCAGGGAGGCGGATTATGTCTTTTATACGCTGGCGGGGCCGGAGATTGCGGTGGCAACCACGAAGGCTTACAGCACCCAGCTGATCGCCGGTTATCTGATGGCCATTCATTTCGGTATGGCCCGCGGACAGGTGACGGCAGAGCAGGGCGAAGCGCTGATGAAGGATATGATGGCGATTCCGGAGAAGATTGAGAAGATTCTGGACGATAAGGAGCGGCTCCAGTGGTTTGCCGCAAAGTTTTCCAATGCCCATGATATCTTTTTTATCGGCCGCGGGATTGATTACGCGGTTTCCCTGGAGGGCAGCCTGAAGATGAAGGAGATCAGCTATATCCATTCGGAGGCATATGCTGCCGGAGAGCTGAAGCATGGGACGATTTCGCTGATCGAGGAGGGTACGCTGGTGATCGGCGTGCTGACCCAGGGCGACCTGTTTGAAAAGACGGTCAGCAACATGGTGGAGGTGAAGAGCCGGGGCGCTTACCTGATGGGACTGACCACCTACGGCAACTACAGCGTGGAGGATTGTGCCAACTTCACCGTATACATTCCCCGGACAGATCCTCATTTTGCCGCTTCCCTGGCAGTGGTGCCGCTGCAGCTGCTGGGCTATTATGTATCTCTGGCCCGGGGCCTGGATGTGGATAAGCCCAGAAACCTGGCAAAGAGCGTTACAGTAGAGTAAAAAAAAGAAAAGTGAAATACAGGCGCCTGCTGAGGTTTATCCTCAGCGGGCGCCTGTATTATGGTGTTTTTTATTTTACTACGAAATTCACAATCTTGTTGGGAACATAGATTTCTTTCACCAGGTTTTTCCCTTCCAGGAGAGCAGCGATTTTTTCATTGGCTTTGGCTGCGGCCAGCACGTCTTCCTTGGCGCTTCCGGTGGGAACGGTGACGGTGCTTCTGGGCTTGCCGTTGACCTGAATGCCGATCTCTACGGTCTGGTCGATGGTTTTTGCCTCGTCGTAGGAAGGCCATTCTGCCAGGGAGATGAAGCCTTCTCCGCCCATGTTTTCCCACATTTCCTCACACAGATGAGGAGCGAAGGGACAGAGGAGCTTCAGGTAGTCAGCCAGCTGGTTCCGTCCGATTTTCCCGGTATCGTATACGGTGTTCAGGAAGGCCATCAGGCTGGCGATGCCGGTATTGAATTTCATCTCCTCAATGTCGGAGGTTACCTTTTTGATGGTTTTGTGGAGCGGCCCTTCCAGCTGGGGAACGTCCTCCTCAGTCATCAGGTCAGACAGGCCGGCCACACGCTCCAGGAAACGCTTGCAGCCTTTTACGGAGCTGTCATTCCAGGGAGTGGCGGCGCCGTAATCACCCATGAACAGCACGTAGGTGCGCAGGGTGTCTGCCCCGTATTCCTCCACGATATCCAGAGGGTCTACGACATTGCCCTTGGACTTGCTCATCTTGTCGCCGTCAGGTCCCAGGATCAGGCCCTGGGCAGTTCTTTTGGCATAGGGCTCCGGTGTATTCACAATGCCGATGTCATAGAGGAAGCGGTGCCAGAACCGGGAGTAAATCATATGTCTGGTCACATGCTCCATGCCGCCGTTGTACCAGTCTACCGGCATCCAGTATTCCATCTTCTTCCGGTCTGCCAGCGCCTGATCGTTATGGGGATCAATATAGCGCAGGAAATACCAGGAGGAGCCTGCCCACTGGGGCATGGTATCGGTTTCCCGCTTTGCCGCGGCTCCGCACTTGGGACATGTGCAGTTGACAAAGGAGTCGATTTTCGCCAGCGGGGATTCTCCGTCCTCACCGGCTTCAAAATGCTCTACATCCGGCAGGCGCAGAGGAAGTTCCTCATAGGGAACGGGCACCATGCCGCAGTGAGGGCAGTGAATGATCGGGATCGGTTCGCCCCAGTATCTCTGACGGTTGAAGGCCCAGTCCTTCATCTTGTACTGCACCCCTGCCCGGCCGATGCCTTTTTTCTCCAGTTCTTCAATCATGCGGGCGATGGATTCCTTCTTATTTGTATATCCGTTCAGGTATTCGGAGTTAACCATCTCACCGTCTCCGGCGTAAGCTTCTTTGGAAATGTCTCCGCCCTTGATGACCTCGATGATGTCGATGCCGAATTTCTTTGCGAATTCATAGTCACGCTGGTCGTGAGCAGGCACAGCCATGATGGCGCCTGTGCCGTATCCCATCATAACGTAGTCGGCGATATAGATGGGGATTTTTACGCCGTTGACCGGATTGATGGCCTTCAGTCCCTGGATTTCCACGCCGGTTTTATCTTTTACCAGCTGGGTACGCTCGAATTCTGTTTTCTTGGCGCACTGTGCCTGATATTCCCGAACTGCGTCCATGTTGCCGATTTTATCCGCGTATTTCTCAATCAGCGGATGCTCCGGCGCGATTACCATGAAGGTTACGCCGAAGAGGGTGTCGGGGCGGGTGGTGTAGATCTCCAGCTTCTCATCGATGCCATCGATGGTGAAATCCACGAAAGCGCCGGTGGATTTGCCGATCCAGTTGATCTGCTGCTGCTTGATGTTGGGGGGATAATCTACATGCTCCAGGCCTTCCAGCAGCTTATCCGCGTATTTGGTGATCCGCAGATACCAGACATCCTTGGAACGCTGTACCACATCGCTGTGGCAGATATCGCATTTGCCGCCCTGGCTGTCCTCATTGGAGAGAACCACCTTACAGGAAGGGCAGTAATTCACCCATGCCTTGTCACGGAATACCAGGCCATGCTCAAACATTTTCAGGAAAATCCACTGGGTCCACTTGTAGAAGTCCTCGTCTGTGGTGTCGATAGTCCTGCTCCAGTCGAAAGAGTAGCCCACCCGTTTCAGCTGCTCGGAAAAATGATGGATGTTCTGGTCCGTGATGACGCGGGGATGGGTGTGGGTTTTGATGGCGTAGTTTTCCGCCGGCAGTCCGAAGGCGTCGAAGCCGATGGGGAATAATACGTTATATCCCTCCATCCGCCGCTTTCTGGATACAACCTCCAGACCGGTATATGCTTTGATGTGGCCTACGTGCATACCTGCCCCGCTGGGGTAGGGGAATTCCACCAGGCCGTAGAATTTGGGCTTGTCTGTATTGTCAGAAGCCTCAAAGATATGGGCGTCTTCCCATTTCTTCTGCCATTTTCCTTCAATGGCCTTAAAATTATACTTCATAACCGTTGTGAGTCCTTTCAATATATATCCTGCATGTATGTCCGTTCTATGGAACATAGTCTTATCCTATCATATTTCAATGCCCGGCCTGTGTCAAGCGTCAGGCGGAAAAAAACGTAAGGCGGACAGCCATTCCTTCACCTGATCCCGGTATCCGGTGAATTCCGGGTCCTCCGGCGTCAGGGACAGCACCCACTGGATCCGGCCCAGCAGGGACTGAAGGTAAGCCCGGGGGCCGGCAGTGTCCCCGCAGGCAGCCAGATGGGCCTCGATGCCGTATTTCCGGCAGAAATAGATTTCCTGGCGGAGACGGCGGCGGTATGCCCGGTCAGCCTGGGCCTTTCGGTTTACCACCGCGCCGGTGACGGTCTGGCGGCGTCCGGCCGGGATGATCCGGGTTTTTTCTCTGTTCAGCTGAAATCCCATGGCGTCCAGAAATCCGCCGGCCTTCCGGAAGACGGCCTGGCTGTCAAAATCGCCGGAGAAGGTGATGTCGTCGCAGTAGCGGCTGTACCGGATGCCCTGGCGCCTGCACCAGCCGCCCATGTAATCGTCGAAGGGCCGCATCACCAGGTTGGAGATATAGGGAGAGGCGGGGGAACCCTGGGGCAGGCGTTCCCTCAGGCAGCACAGGCTGGCCAGCAGCATGCCGGCGGCAGGCGGCAGGAGCCGGCTGGAAAAGGCCCGCTGGTACACCATGGGAAAGGTGATATTGGGAAAGAAATCTTTGATGTCCAGCTTTATAATCAGCGGAGCGCCGGTGTGGATCCGGGCGTTCTGGCCGGGGGAGCTGCCCTTTTGGTAAGCAGTGGCCCAGGGAGATATCGCCTGTTCCGCCAGGAAATGTCTGAGAATATTGCGCTGGACTGTTTTCAGAAGACTGTCAGGAGCTTGGAGAATGCGGAACCCTCCGCCCTTTTTCGGAATACGGATCTCCTGATAATGCTGTTCGGGATGGCGGCTCAGGCGATAGAGACAGGCGATCTGCCCCTCCTCGCTGACGTGCAGGCCGTTGAACAGGTTCAGGGAAATCAGCAGCTGGCGGCAGTGTTCGGATGTGCAGTATTTCCACAGATCGTACATAGGATTCTCCCCTCCTTTCCGCTGGTATCATATCTCATGAAAAGAGTCTGTCAAAAAGCAGGCGCCGGCATACAGAGACTGCGGTGGGACTCTGTGTGCCGGCGGGCGGGCAGCGCGGGGCATACCAGAATGACGATGGGGCAGGCAGCGCAGATGTACGGCGCCGCAGGCGCGGGCACACCATCCGGTGTGCGGAAGTACATCGGAGCGGCCTGGCCTCCGCGGCGTCTGCCGCGGTGTCTGTGTTTCATATTTCCTGACGGCGACTCGCCGCCGGACCGGATTCTTCATAAAATCATGAAAAAGTTCGGAAAAACTATGCCGTTCCCTGCCCATTTTACCGACATTGTATCATAATCGGGCGGAAGGGGCAACTGGTTTGTATATTCATTCAGCAGCACATTCGTAACCGTTCAGCGCATACCTTTACAGCAGGCTCCGGTATTGTCCCCTGTCTTCTTCCGCGATTCCAAGGAACTCCATAGCCTGGTCGGCGGACAGATTCATGTCTGACATGACCTTTCGAATGGCGTTTGCCATAGTTCTGCGGCCCTGTTCCAGGCCCTGCTCCAATCCCTCTTCTCGCAGAGTTTTCTCCCTCAGTTTTTCATTGTATTCAGTTAAGATCATTGCTGTCACCTCCGCTTTGTGTTTGATCAGATAATCCTTTAAAATATCCTGGCTGATACAGGTATCGATCGCCGCCTTTACAGCCTCCTCCAGAGATTTTCCTTTTGCCTGTCCCTGACGGATCATAGAGATCAGCTGCACAAAGGGACAGGGCATTCTCTTTGTCAGAGAACAGATCGCAGAAGAGCCGGTCCTTATGGTTACGCCTGGTTCGGGGTGTGTTAAGCGTCCTTTTCTGTTTCTGCGGCTTCTCATGGTGTGGCTTATGTTTCATACCTATCTTCCTTTCATTTATTTTAACATGAATCATGGGACAATACAAT
>CAJFOT010000035.1 GCA_904397815.1 Candidatus Paralachnospira sangeri | reverse complement strand
CGCAGCTCCTGTCTGTGGCTGATGTGCGTTCCGCACATCTCAGAAAATGAAAATACAGTCTTTAGCACGCAAGCGTGCACAGCCTGCCTTTTCATTTTCTGCATGGCTGAACTGTTACGGATTTTATGAAATTCAGACTTTCAGTCCGCTCATTCCATGAACATCATGGAGGGCTTCCATGATTGCCTCACACATAGTAGGATGCGGGAATATGCTG
Source organism: Candidatus Paralachnospira sangeri (assembly GCA_904397815.1). GTDB lineage: Bacteria > Bacillota > Clostridia > Lachnospirales > Lachnospiraceae > Paralachnospira_A > Paralachnospira_A sangeri. Next base: position 17,330 of record CAJFOT010000035.1, on the reverse strand, counting down.
TCAGCCACCTGCTCCACCTTCAGCCCCAGCGTAACAGCAGTCGTCAGTACCTGAAGCATATCAGCCGCCCTGTCACCTACGATTTCCGCGCCGATCAGGGTGTCGTCCATATCTGCGATCACCTTCACAAAACCGGTGATATGGCCGGATGCCTGTGCCTTGCCCAGTCCCTTGAAGTCGAATGTACCTGTCCGGTAGTCTTTCCCGGCTTCCTTTCCTTCCTTCTGCAGCTGATATTCCAAGGTGCCGACGCTGGCAATCTCAGGGGTGGTAAATACACAGCTGGGAACTGCGTGATAAGGAACTTTCTTCTTTTCACCCATGATATGGTCCACGGCTGTCCATCCCTCCTTGGTAGCCACATGGGCCAGGAAAGGGGTATTAATGATATCGCCGATGGCATAGATATTTTCCACGCTGGTCTGCATGTATTCATTGACAGCTACTCTTCCCCGCTCAGCCATCTCCACACCGGCATTCTCCAGGCCCGCGCCCTTTGTGAAAGGCGCCCGGCCTACCGCTACCAGCACATAGTCCGCTGACATGGTCTTGCCGCTCTGGAGGGTGACATCCACATGATCCTCGGCGGGATTTACCTCAGCGATGCCATCGCCGCACACCACCTTGATTTTTTCCTTCTTAAACTGACGCTGCAGCTGTTTGCTCACGTCCTCGTCCATGGTTGCCAGCAGTCTGGGTAGAGCCTCCACCACTGTCACCTCTGTCCCCATCGCAGCCAGGAACTGGCCGATTTCGCAGCCGATGACGCCGCCGCCTACCAAAATCAGAGATTTGGGCGCTTCCTCGAAATCCAGAATCTCATCGCTGGTAATCACCCGCTTTCCGTCATACTTAAATACTGCCGGAGAAATCGGGACGGAACCGGTAGCCAGGATCACATAGTCTGTGGAGAAGGTCTCCTCTGACCCGTCGTCCTTTGTCACTTTAACGGTATTCTTATCCACCAGGCTTCCGAAACCATTGATCAGTGTTACATTATTTTTCTTAAATAAGAACTGGATTCCTTTTACCAGAGAGTCCACTACCTTATTTTTTCTGGCTACGATAGCGGGATAATCCACTTTCGTCTCACCATCTACCTGAATGCCGAAGCTTTCTGCCTTCTCCACTGTCTCCAGCACATCATAGGATGCCAGGAAAGCCTTTGTGGGGATACATCCTCTGTTCAGGCAGGTACCGCCTACTCTGTCCTTTTCAACCACTACCACTTCCGCGCCTTTTTTCGCCGCATAGAGGGCCGCCTCATAACCACCGGGGCCGCCGCCGATTATGGTAATCTTCATATTGCCCATCCTCCTGTGATTCCTTCTGTTATTCGTTAATATTTACGCCTGCTTTTTCCAGAATTGTAGGAATATTCTTCTCTGCGCCGATGGTCATCAGGTGAACACCGTCACAGATTTTCTCTTCTTTGATTTTCTGGATCATCTCTGCCGCCATCTCGATGCCGGCTTTCGCAGGGAGACCCTTCACGCCTTTTTCCTTGCCTTCCGCAGCAGCAGCAGACAGCCTCTCCATCATCCATTCCGGAACATCGATTCCAGGCACGCTGGCGTTCATATATCTCGCCATACCCGCAGTTTTCAAGGGAATGATGCCGGCCATCACATGTACTTTGATGTTGGCCTTATCCACTTCATCCATAAATCTCTTCAGGCTGTCCACATCGAAAATACCCTGGGTCTGAACGTACTTCGCACCGCAGTCTACTTTCTTGCGCAGCTTGTTGATCTGCAGGATCAGCGGCTCATATACAGGGGTTACAGAAGCGCCTTTGTAAAACTTGGGAGCCTCGCCCTCCAGGTCATTGCCGCCGCAGTCTTTGTTGGTCTCCTCCATTTCTGTCAGCATCCGCAGGATGCCGCAGGAATCCAGGTCAAACACCGGTTTAGACTCCTTGCAGTCACCCACTACGGTGTGGTCACCGGTCAGCGCCAGCATGGTATCAATGCCGAAAGCCGCCGCAGTCAGGAATTCGCCCATAATCGCCATTCTGCTTCTGTCACGGCCTGTCATCTGCAGAATCGGCTCCAGACCTGCCTGTTTTAATTTAATACACAGACCCAGTGATGTAGCCTTCAGGCACGCGGACTGCATGTCGGTCACGTTCACGCCGTGAACCAGTCCCTTTAAAATCTCAGCATCCTCCATCTGTTTGGAAAAATCATAACCCTTCGGAGGCGCCATTTCAGCTGTTACGCCAAATTTACCGCTTTCCAATGCCTGCTGTAATGAACTCATTTTTTCTCCTCCTTTAAGCTGATTTTTCTCGGATATGAGTAGGAAGCATATCCTTTGTCCGGTCTTGTCTCCAGAAGTTTATCCTCCTGGCCCAACGCTACCAGCCTGTTATAAATCTTAATCCACGCACAGTCATTTTCCGGATTCACTTCACACTTGCCGTTTTTCTGGCCGCCGCAGGGACCATTTACCAGAGATTTTGCACACTGAGTAATCGGGCAGATGCCGGCAGTCTGTCCGACAACACAGTCACCGCACATCCGACAGGCCTCGTTAAAGACGCCTACCCGCTCTGCCTGTCCCAGGAACATGGTATTATTAGCCGGATAAACCGGCACATCTACATTCACAGCCACCGTCTGAGCACCGTCGCCGCAGGCCATAGATACAATCGCTTCCACGCCGGTGTTGCGGAATACCTTTACCTCTTTTTTCACCAGCAGTTTCTGACAGCTCTCATCAGGAATCGCCATTCCCACGACTTCCTTCCCCTGAGATTCCAGATAAGCTTTTAATTCTTCCATCTCAGGCTGGCCGCCGGTCTTACAGGAAGTCGCACAGCTGGCGCATCCTACGATGCCTACCTTTGTCACGCCTTCCAGCATTGCCATCAGCTCTTCAATGGGTTTCTTCTGCGTGATAATCATATCTTCTTTCCTCCCATATGTTTTAACACTATTGTCACTGGATATTGTTCTGCAGCTTGCAGGCCTTGATCAGGTTTTTCGCCAGCATTGCGGAAGTGATGGAGCCTACGCCGGGAACCGGTGTCTTTCTTCCTGCCACTTCTTCCACGCCTGCCTCACAGCAGCCTACAGTCTGAATCTTCTGCCGTCCGGTCTTTTCGTTGATCACCGGATTGCCATTTTCGTCTACCACGCCCTTGCGGATGACTGTAGCGTCGATCACGATCGCGCCCGGCTTCACCTGGGATGCCTTCACCACATTTTCCACGCCTACTGCACAGATAATCATATCCGCTTTCTTGCAGTATTCTGCTGTATCCTTTGTGAATACATGGCAGATGGTAACGGTGGCGAAACGGTTGGTCAGCATCATGGATACCGGTTTACCGATGACATTGGAATTGTTGATCACAACAATGTCCATGCCTTTTACATCTATATTATAGTAATCAATGATCTCCATAATCGCGCTGGCTGTACAGGGATACAGGCCGGTGGGGTCATCAATCACCAGTTTGCCCATATTTTCGCTGGTGCAGGAATCTACGTCCTTCAGCGCGCTGATATTTCCGGCGATGGCTACGTTCTCGTCAATATTATCCAGGGGACGGAAAGCCAGAATGCCGTGGATGGTAGGGTCTGCGTTTACTGCTTTAAATTTCTCGATATATTCTTCCTGGGATACGTCAGCAGGCAGTGCAAACACCTCAACCTCGATTCCTGCTTCTTCCATTGTTTTTGTAGCGCCTTTTTCATAAGAAAGATCAGGCCCTTTTTCCCCCACACGGAAAATCCCCAGTTTGGGAACAATTCCTTTTGCCTTTAAGGCTGCCGCTTCTTCCTTACATTTGTCCTTAATAGACTGGGCAACTAATTTGCAATCCAATACTTCTGCGCTCATGTGAATAAATCCTCCTTAAAATTATTTGCTTAATACATTCAATACTTTTTCATAAACCTGATCACAGATCTCCTGACCTTCTGAAAGCAGAGGAAGCAGTTCATCTCTGATCTGGGATACAAAATCCTGATCCTTTATGCTGCTCAGATTAATCACGACATTCAGCCAGCCGCTCATCATTGCGGCTTTCAGGCACAGCACGCCGCAGCCCACATCAGAAATTGCCAGACGGGACCCTTTATCTGCCAGTTCTTCATGAAGCTTGATCGCCTGATAGGACACCTTCACGATCTCCACCGGGACCTGAATGGCTACCTTCAGTGCTGCCTCCATCGTCTCTTCCTTATAACGTTTTTCTTCTTCTGTCGATGTAGGCAGCCCATATGCCTTGGACAGAGGAAGAAAATTTTCCGCATCCCGATCGATCATATCCATCATGGAGGCTTTCAGCGTTTCTGCCTCTTTCATAATTCTCTGGATATCTTCCTCATACTCCGCATACTTTTTCTTACCCGTAGTAAGATTGCAGACCATACCGCCCAGAGCGGCGCCCAGAGCGCCCACCAGAGACGCAACGCCTCCCCCTCCGGGAACAGGGGCCTTGGAAAATGTCTCATCCACAAACTTTCTGCAGCTCAAATCCGCATAATCCATACTTATTATAACCTCCAAGTGAATTTTGGCAACAATTCAGCCAACACACGCAGCCACAGGCAGGAGCTGCGCAGCAGCGGATAGCCTGTGAAGCAGGCGGTCTGCGGCCTGCATGGCTGAACTGTTACGAATTTTGAAAAGGCGTTCCCGACGCTGCCAGGCAGCCTGGGGAACGCCCGATACACACGCGGTACTTTTAGAACAGTCCTTTGATCTTTCCGTCAGAATCCACGTCGATCTTCTCGGCAGCCGGTACCTTCGGCAAACCAGGCATCTTCATGATAGAACCTGTGATCGCTACCAGGAATCCTGCGCCTGCACTCAGGCTTACCTGCCGTACTGTAATTCTGAATCCGGTCGGTCTGCCCAGTTTCTTCTCATCATCAGTCAGCGAATACTGGGTTTTAGCCATACAAACCGGGATGCCGCCGTAGCCCAGCCGTTCCAGATTCTCGATCTCCGCACTGGCCGCATCGGAGAAATCTACGCCGTCCGCACCATAAATCTTTGTTGCAATCTGAGTGATTTTTTCCTTCAGAGGCAGATTCAGATCATATGCGTAATGGAAATCTTTCTTTCCTTCCTCGCAGAGACGGATCACTTCTTTTGCTAATTCCTCGCCGCCAGCGCCGCCTTTGCCCCATACCTCAGACAGTTTTACATTTACGCCCAGCTCTTTGCATTTTCTGGTTACCAGCTCGATCTCAGCGTCTGTATCATGAGCGAAACGGTTCAGCGCCACTACGGCCGGCAAACCAAATACTTTTGTGATATTCTCAACATGCTTCAGCAGATTCGGCAGGCCTTTCTCCAGAGCTTCCAGATTCTCTTTTGTTACTTCTGACTTCGGCACACCGCCGTTATATTTCAGAGCCTTGATAGTAGCTACAATAATCACTGCGTCAGGCTCCAGTCCTGCCAAGCGACATTTGATATCCAGGAACTTTTCAGCGCCCAGATCTGCGCCGAAACCTGCCTCTGTCACAACATAATCGCCGAAATGCATCGCCATCTTGGTCGCGATTACCGAGTTACATCCGTGAGCGATATTCGCGAAGGGACCACCGTGGATAAATGTAGGGGTTCCCTCCAGGGTCTGAACCAGGTTCGGTTTCAGCGCGTCCTTCAGGAGAGCTGTCATAGCGCCCTGAGCCTTCAGCTGTCCGGCTGTCACCGGCTCGCCGCTTCTGGTATAAGCCACCAGAATCTTGGAAAATCTCTCTTTTAAGTCGTCCAGGCTGCTGGCCAGACAGAAAGCCGCCATAACCTCAGAAGCAACCGTAATATCAAAACCGTCCTCTCTCGGATAACCCTGTGCTTTTCCGCCCAGACCATCTACAATATTTCTCAGCTGCCTGTCATTCATGTCCACACAGCGTCTCCAGATAATCCGTCTCGGATCGATATCCAGTTCATTTCCCTGATAAATATGGTTATCAATCATAGCTGCCAGCAAGTTGTTTGCCGCACCAATAGCATGGAAATCACCGGTAAAATGAAGATTAATATCCTCCATCGGAATAACCTGTGCATAACCGCCGCCGGCTGCACCGCCTTTTACGCCGAATACCGGCCCCAAAGAAGGCTCTCTCAGTGCGATTACTACATTTTTCCCCAATCTGGCCAGCGCATCACCTACACCTACAGTGGTGGTTGTCTTTCCTTCGCCGGCCGGCGTCGGGTTAATAGCTGTGGTTAAAATCAGTTTTGCCTTTTTCCCGGAACCGGGTTTTGTCTTCATCAGGTTATAATCTACTTTGGCTTTATACTTTCCGTACAGTTCCAGATCATCCTCTGTCAGACCGATCTTTTTTCCGATTTCCCGAATATCCTGGGGTGTTGCCTCCTGCGCGATTTCAATGTCAGACTTAAATCCCATTGTAAATTTCCTCCTCTAATGAATAGATTGTAGATGTATGTTATTGATATTATAACTTAAGCAAGCGCCTCCTGTATATATTCAAAAATTACCGATATTTTGTCTGATAATTTCATGATTTTTCACTGAATGTTATTATTTAGACAAACTTTGTTAAAAAAAATAGATAACTTTTGTCTTTGGATATTTTTATCATTTTTGACTGTCTCTATCATATAATAAATTTGCATAAAAATCAATAGCAAATATTGCTCAAAATTACCAAAGAGTGAATCTGCATTTTTTGTGTATTTTTTAACAAAGAGGACCGACGAAAACCATCACCCCGTCTCCCATTCCTGTCTCAGGCTATATGCTTCGGCACCAGACCTTCACTCCACCAGCACGCAGCCCACATAAGTCAGCGTCCCCGGGCCGTAATAATAGGGAATATGATTATCCTCACAGACTGCGCTGACGATCATGCCGAAAGCAGACATGGCAGAAGATTTTTTATCGGGAACCGACATGGCGCGTTCGGATATGTACAGACCTTGCACTGCTGGCACTGGCTGTCGCCGATGATCAGCGCTCCGGGGAAACGCCTGCGAATCTCATCACTAAACTGGTTCATATGCTTCCCGTGTTTTTCCTTCGCCTCCATCATCCCTTCATAATCCAGAGAGTCCTCCAAAGCCCCCGCAGCAAGGATCGGGCCCTGTGAAAGAAAAGGCGGGAAACCGCAGCCTGTACCTCCCCGGATCTTCATCCCGAACCGCTGCTCTCCCGCCGTATTTTCTACTTTTTTTCCTGATTATACATGCCCGTAATAGTCCCGGTGATTCACTACCGAATAAGCGTAATATACCTTTATTACCGCAGAGCATACCTTCTCCCACTGTCGGATCGATCCCTGGTACAGCCAGGTATCTCTCCATGGTGTCAGCCACGGAGAACCCAATGCCGAACTTTATGAATCGATTCACAAGCGGATGAATCAGATGTTGGAACAGTATGAATGCCCTGCCCTCCACCCGGAAAAACGGTTCCGGCTGGACCAGCTGATGGACGGGCTGGGAATGAAAGAATCAGACATAAAAAAAGTATAACGCAATCTTAATTTCTCTGAGAAGCAGCCCGAAGGGGGGAGAACCGACAGCGAAGCGCCCATTTGCCGGATGATAATTTCTGCTGCCTGTTCTTCCCCACCACTGCCTGATGCCAGAAAGATAGACAAATCATTTTTTATACAGATACGCAGTATTAGACATTATAACTAATTATTCTGGTTGTTCTTCCAGAATATATGGGAATATTTCCAACTTGACAGTCTGTATAGAACAGATATATAATGACCATGTAAATTTTCAGCAAAGTAGAGTAACATGCGTCAAGTGTCCTGTGAACGGGGAGCTGTCACAGGAACGATAGTCCGGAAAAGACGGTCGGACTACGGTATGTTATTCGCATCCCGTTGCTACAATTGAGAATACATTTCCCATGTAGCGAGGATGAGGAGGTGTATTTTTTTATGCGTATTTTCAGCAGACAGGCCTTCGACTTCAAACAGCAGGCCAACATCTTCAAAGATCTGAGAGCCCTGGTTCTCTGCGGTCTTTTTCTTGCCCTGTATGTGGCAATCTCAACCTTTAACATCAGAATCACTCCTACCCTCGAAATCCGTTTCGGCACAATTATTCTAGCCGCCGCGGGCTTCTATGGCGGCCCGATTATGGGCGCGGTAGTAGGAGGAGCAGGCGATCTGCTCAGTTATCTGGTAGGCGGCTCCGCCAGCGGCGCGTTTTTCCCCGGCTTCACATTTTCTTATGCGTTGATGGGATTTTTGTGCGGAATGGTGCTGTACGGTGAGAAGATCAGTGTATTTAAAAGCTTCCTGGCTTCTATGGTAGAATTTCTGATCTCCGTCTTTATGACTACCTACTGGCTGGTACTGATGTACAGCAATGGACAGAATTATCTGGAAAGACTGATCACCCGTCTTCCGAAATGCGTCAGCCTTTTGATTGCGGATACCGTCTTAATTTTCGTAATCGTGAAAGCTTTTCAGGAAGCGGTTGTCAGAGCCCATCTGCTGCCCGGCAAAAACCACACAATTGCTTAATATTACGGACAGAACAACAATGAAATAAATCGGCAAGATAACACAGAAAAAACCGCTCAGACCCCGATGAGCGGTTTTTTCTGTGTTATCACAGACTGTATATCACATATTGGCTGCCAGCGCCTTTAAGGCGCTGATGGAGATATCTCCTACATGCGCTACATCCTCTGCCTCAAAGGCCTGAGGAAAGTTGTCCGAAAAGAGAATCTGCACTGAGGGCTGAAATTCATCATCACCCTCCCACAGAATGAAAATAACGCTCAGCTGATCCAAAATCTCAAACTGATATGCATAATCCCCCATCTTCACCTGACGGGCGCCCATAGCCTCCATGCCTTTGCAGAATTTGTCCGGCTTAAACCCAAATCCGTAAGTCAGACGCATGATGCACCTTCCCTGGAACTGACGGAAGTATACTTCGCCCCAGGGCAGATCCCGATATGTGAGAAATTTTCCTGTCGGGGGCAGCAGCTGACCCGATATCATATGGTGCAGCAAAAGGATCTTCGCCCCCATCGTTGCAGTAAGAGCCAGATACTCGCCCTCTTTTGCGTCCACGGGACGAATTTCATATTCAGGAAATGTTACCCGATAAGGCTTCATCAGGAAATTAACAGAAAACTCTTTCTTTTCCTCATCATAACGAAATCCGCAGCGTCTCTCGATATCCTTGGGGTCCAGCTTCTGATATTCCGCCAGATAATGCTCGAAAGGCACCCTCTCTATATTGTCTTTCCCGTAGTCCAGCTGAATACGTTCTGAAGTATCTTTGTTCATGACAGCATTTCCTCCATTCCTTACCACTGTGATACAGACGGGAACAGTGACGCGTCTGTATGGGGAATAAAGCAGGCTGCCACAAAGGCATCCATGTAGCCCGGATGAGTGCTTAATTCCATGTATGTCATATTTCTGCCAAGTTCATGCACTTTCTTCTCTGCTTCCCCTGACAGCAGGATCGCGTAAGCACCGGAAAGCGAGGAATTGCCGATATATTCATATTTCTCCAGCGGGATATCCGGCAGCATGCCGATCCGGATCGCATTTTTCATGTTAATGCCGCTGCCGATTCCTCCTGCCACATATACATGCTCCAGGACAGAAACATCGAAACCCAGAGACTCCAGCAGTGTATTAATGCCTGAGAAGATTGCGCCTTTTGCCCGGACGAAATTATCGATATCCACCTCTGTAATCTCCACATCCTTGACCGAAGCGGCGTCTTCCTTAAAGGCCAGCACATAGCTGCCCATGCCGAACTCGTCTCTTTTAATTCGTTTGCCTTCCCGGATAAACAGCCCTTTTGCATTGATGATGCCGCAGCGGAACAGCTCACTGATTACATCAATCAGACCGGAGCCGCACAGGCCCACCGGCTTCTGCCCTTCATCGCCGATAACGCTGTATGTAGGCTCCATAGTCTCTGGATCAATGGTACATGCTTCGATAGCACCGTCTGTCGCCCGCATGCCGCAGCTGATATCTCCGCCTTCAAAAGCCGGTCCTGCTGAGCACGCACAGCTCATCATAAAATCGGAATTTCCAAACACAATTTCTCCATTGGTTCCCAGGTCAATGAAAACGGAAAATTCCGGTTTATTCCAGATCATGCTGGCCAGGGTGCCGGAGGTAATGTCACCGCCTACATAGCTTCCGATATTAGGCGCAATAATAATTCTGGCATTGGGATTGACCTCCAGCTTCAGGTCAGAGCCTTTAAAGCCTTCCATTTCAAAAAAAGCAGGAATATAGGGCTCGCATCTCAGCGGATCTGCATTTACACCGACAAAAAGATGGTTCATTGTCGTATTGGAAGCCACGCATACCCGATAAATCTGTTCAGGCCGGATTCCTGCGCTGCGGCACATCCTCTCAGCCAGCGGGTTCAGCGTATCATCCACAATGGCCTTCTGCATTTTCTCTCTTCCGCCCGGTTTGGTAGACTCGATAATACGGTTAATGACATCTGCTCCATAACGAATCTGTCCGTTTCCCGCAGAAGCCTTTGCCGCAATTGTACCGTCAGCCATATCAATCAAAACGGCGGAAACAGTTGTCGTTCCAATATCCACAGCCATACCGTAAGCTTTCACATCCTCCCCGGCACTGCGGACATCATAAACATAATAGCCGTGTTTGTTCTTCTTCACAACACATTTCACATGGAATTGGCTGTCCCGCAGAACATCCGGCAGTTTTTTGATTACGAAGTGTGGAAGTACAACACCTTCCACACCGCCGACAGCCTCCAGCGCCCTTGTCAAACGCTCATTATCCGGCATTGTATCATCTAAAGAAGGCGAGTCCATCTGAACTTCTACGATTTCCAGATCGTTCTCCATCCGGATACCTGATTCCATGATCTCGTTCTTCGTCTTTTCAAAAATCGCAATCTCTTCCGGAGAGCTGAGATCGGCCACCTTCATACGGCTTTTATAAGCAGAAGCAATATCAGGTACTCCAATCTCCACATCCCCCGCAATCTTGCTGACACAGGCCAGACGAATTCCGGCTGCATACTCAGCATCTGTAATATGGCGGGTCTGCTCTGATTCCAGTTCTCCTTTCAGCAGCTTCACCCGGCACTTGCCGCATGAAGCATTTCCGGAACAGGGGGCATCGATAGCCACATTGGCTTTTCTTGCTACCTCCAGCAGATTTTCCCCTTGCAGGGCATGTACAATTACATCATCTCCATTTTCAAACTTAAAAGTTATCTGAAACATAATTTACAATCCTTACCTTTCCATAGTTTTTGCGCGATACACACCGGACATGCCGGCCTGATCAGCGTACAAAGCCAGGCAGATACTTTTCTTAATGGGCCGGCACACAGAACCGGTTTCGATAAGTCCGAAATCCCGGCGCACCGCAGACACAGAGGATAAGAGATGTCGTAAAGGGGGCCACCTGTGTCTGAACCCATCTCACCCGGCACAGCGTCCGCGCGGCCGGGTGAGTGTACACCGCCGGCATATGGCTGCCGACGGCACTGTCAGGCAAAAGAACCGCCTTCTGCCTGACAGCATATTTCATTACATAATTTCAGCCATTGTCAGGGCAGGATGTCCCTTTTCTGTCAGGAACGCTACCACGCCTTCGGGGTCAGAAGCGATGGTCTCATCACAGATCATATCTGTGAAGTTATCGATACCATAAAGTTCTTTTGCTGTCTTATTCAGTCTTACAGCCACATCGTCTTTCAGCTCTTTAGGCATCCACACGATTCTGGCTATGCCGCCCTCTGCACTGATAAATTTCTTGGAAGAAATAAAATGTCTGCCATGGCCCATAAATCCGGGTGTCTGCACACCGCCGCCGGTCATAGAAGCCAATTCGCCAAACGTCATACCGGTAGGCGTCTGTCCCTTGTATTCCCGGTTAACGATTACGACACCATTCGCTTCAGGCATAATACCGCAGATACACTCAAAGCATCCGCAGCTGGTCATGGGATCTTCCATAATGGAATACAGGGTCACATGGCTGACTGCACCATGGGTCGCCTCTTCTACCATACGGTCTGCATCGGGATAAATACCTTTCTTCGCGTCCAGACATCCTTCTTTAGAAATCGGCTGGCAGGGGCCGGTAGGTGTCAGCTCTTTTGTCGCTTTCGCATCCAGCCATGACACAGCGCCGCAGAGACCCAGACGTTCCGGTGTAACCACGCAGCAGTGCGAAGGAGCGAAGGACTGGCAGAGAATACATGTGTAGAAACAGTCTACAGATTCATCTGTCATGGACTCCAGTCTCTCATCTCTTCTGTTGTATACCGGCATTGCCACATCATTGAGAATCTCCGCAGCCTTATCTACATCTGTATACATCGTTACCTGACACTTATCCACGACTGTATCAAAATCATTCTTAATCATTGTATAAAGAACTTCTGCGAAATCCTTCAGACGAAGGCCCTTCTCATAAGCTTCCTTGCTGATACGGATACGGAACAGGTTTCTCTGTCCGGTGTGCATTACACCTTCCATATAGTTATACCAGTTATGGATCTTCCGCTCAATAACAGACTCAAAGTCCGCCTGCATCTTCTCGCCGGCCACCTCTACCACAGTCGCCATGGGCAGTTCAATCGGCGCATCGCCCTGATCGATATCCGGACCGATCAGCGTAAATTTATGATCCTCAATCTCATCCGCAGGCTTTGTGATCACCAGCTCACAGGTTGTATTCAGATGAGAACTGAACTCTGCGTACATATCTGACTTGCGGATAATCTCGCCCTCAAAGGCTGAGGCAAATGCCACCGGAATTGAAGGCATAGCTGAAGTTTTTACCTTGATATGTCTGAGCTCCAGAGATTTCTTTACTGTTTCATTATGATCCAGTACTGACTCCAGAGCACCGGGAACCTGCATATCGCCCAGGTCGATATCAGCAATTACAGGGAATCCAAGAGCAATCGCTCCGGCACCCGCAGATACTGTTACCTCGTCCAGTGCGCCGAATGTATTTACATAAGCAGGGACTCTTTCCTTTGTATATGCAAGCAGTCCGGGCAAATCGCCAGGCTGAATATTGCCGAAAATCAATGCTGCACGAATTGCCACAGTTACCACATGGATGACAGATGTCACGTCATGTCCCAGAGGAACCACTCGGAACTCCAGGCCGGTCTTTACACCGCAGCCTGTAATCTGTTCGATCACATCACCCACCAGGAATGTCATAATACCTTTGCTCTGATAATCTTTTACGATATCAGCCACATCCTGAGGATTCTCACATTTTCCCAGGACAACTGCCACGCCGGGAATATCGCCCGTTACCAGCGGAACACCCAGAGAACGGATTACCGGGTCGGGAACAAAGCCGATTCCGCTTTCCTGTGCGTAAGGATCACTGTTATCGACGAATTTTAACGCCTCGATAATCTCAGCGCCGACAGCAGTTGCGAGCCCCGCATTCAGAGCATCGCCCAGTTCGTCTTTATTTGTAATCAGACTCTTCAGTACGCCTACACAGGCAGGAAGATCACCCAGTGTCTTCACTTTTACGCCTGTAGCTGCATAAATAGTGGGAAGAAAATAAGCGGTATCAGGAAATGCCACACTCTGCTCAGCGCCGTATTTCGCGATCGCATCATTTACTGCTCCCTCTGTCAGGCCGGCTACCGCGTTAGAGCCGGCATAAATCAAATCTGTCAATGCGCTCATGTCAATTACCTCCATTCAAGACCAATCTGCGTTTCTGTCAATTGGTCATCCTTTTCCGGCACATATCCGTACATTCGTCAGTTTCCCCGGGCATATGCCGTAATATGCATATTGCCCGCCCTGTAAAACAGGGCAGGCAGAATATGTTCTCTTTCAGAGACAGCTCTGATTACAGATCCAGGTAAGAATCCGCGTACATGTAGTTGTCTTTTAAGATATCGCAAGATTTCATTGTTTCGATCAGTCTTCTGTCGCAGGGATTTACGATAGCGGAAGTCAGACCGTTTGCCATGGACATAGCCAGCATAGCGGAATCCATAATCGGTCTTAATTCCTTCGGCATACCATTGGATACATTAGACAGACCGCCTGTGGAGTTCAGGCCCATATCTGAGAAGCCCTTGATTGCATCCAGAATCTGCTGCTGTTTGTCCTGCATTCCCTTTGCAACCAGGAATAGCGGGTCAAACCACATATCCGTAGGCTCCATGCCCAGCATCATACCATGCTCTAACAGTTCCTGGCAGTAGCCCATGATCTCATCCAGGCTGCCCGGTACAGCGCCTTTGGAGCACAGTGCAATACAAATTGCATCATTTGCCGCAGCCAGATCCAGATAACTTAATCTGTCACCGGCATCTGCGGAGTTCACGATCGGCTTGCCGTTTTCACGATTGTATACAGCGATACCAGCTTCGATTGCCGATTTGTTTGCTGTATCCAGTGCCAGCGGAACGTTGTTGAAATTCTCCTGCAGTAATTTTACTACCCAGGACATCAGCTCCGGTCCATTGCCCTCAGCAGGTCCGATATTTACATCAATATAAGTAGCGCCTGCGTCCAGCTGCTCCTTTGCCCGCTTTAAAATCGGTTCCGGATTCATGGTATTCATTGCCTCGCGGATAACCGGTGAGATGCAGTGAATTCTTTCACCAATGATAATAAATCTTCCCATACTTTTATCTCCTTCTTAATTTATAGTAAACACCAGATATTGATTATTCTGATGTTTGCCGCGCCGATTTTTCTGCGCAAAGCACAGAAACTTTCCTCAAAAAATCGTGCGCCTCCCCCGGAGGGGGACAGCAAATGACAAAATTATTTGTCATTTACCGTCATTATTTGTAGTCCTTCATGAATTTAACTAACTGAACAGCCTCGGTTGTGCCGACAACGATGTTCCAGTTAGGGAGTTTTGCTTCCATTTCACCCTTCAGGACAGCAACTTTACCAGGGATAATTAATGTTCTGTTCTTGATCTTATCTTCGATCTGGTTCTCTTCGATGAACTTCGCGATGGTACCTGCGCTCAGTTTGCCGGCTGCCCATGCTGTTAATACGGACATTCCGCCTGCATCAGAGATCAGCAGGTTACAGGGAACACCGGAACGCTCCAGCTCACCGGATACTACGAAATAGGTCAGAGCGAAGTCAACAGTGGTTACACATACAGAATTCTCATCTGCGCCGTTGATCGGGTAGATACCGGGCTCAACCTTCATCGGCTTCTGAGGATCAGTGTAGATGTTCTGTCTTAAGCCGTACAGAGCCAGTGCCTGTGCGTAGCTCATGTCTTCCATAACCAGGATGGAGCCGTATTTTAATGTAAATACTGCAGCCAGTGCAGCCTGCATCTGAGGATCACCTGCAGCCAGTTCGCCAATATTTACGATAGAAGGATAACCGAAAGTTCTGTCCTGATCTTTCAGAGCAGCTCTTCTGATTAATACTGCCTTAGAGAAAGCATCCTTAACAGAAGCGGTTCCCACATCCAGAACCAGGTTCTTGTTGCCAGCCTTCTCCAGCGCTGCAACAGTATCATATAAAGCGTCCAGTGTATCAGCTGTAACGCCCAGTGTAACGCCTGCTTCTGTAGCAATCGCGTTCATCGCTTCATAGTTGTCAGGATTTGCGCCGTTTAAGATCGGCTTTCCATCCTTACATACAGCCAGAGCAGCCTTTGCAGCGTCTGCATCTGCACATTCCAGAACCAGAGTTCTGTTAGCGCCTGCAGCCTTCTGAACCAGAGCAGCATATGCGTCTGCGCCTTCTCCTGTATATTTCACATTGATTAACTCAACATACATTCTCTCGCCGATACGGTCATAGTCAACCTTTGCGATAGAAGCCAGTTTTGCATCAGCGTCATCTGCTGCAGTCAGCGTAACAGCATACAGGTTCTTGCTTACCAGTGTTTTCTCATGTCTGAACAGAACAGTCTCGCCGCCCAGCTTGTGCTCTTCATCGCCTGCGCCGATTGTAATTGTTTTCATCGGCGGTGCTGTAGCCTCAGATAATTCAGCCAGAGCTTCCTCAGACATATAAGGGCATTTATCAATTCCTACAGCGCCCTGCGCAACTTTCATGGAGAAAGCCATACATGTGGGGCTGCCGCACTCTTTGCAGTTTTTCTTTGGGGTTAATTTAAAAATCTGAATACCTGTCAAAGCCATAATTCTTTTAATCTCCTTCCGTACTCAATTACATCAATTCTTTAATTAATTTTGATACTGTTGCAACGGATGCAGGATGTCTGAGGATTACAGCATTTGATCCTGAAGCAAGACAAGCAGCTGCTGTTACAACCTCCATATCAATTGCTCTGGTTTCCTGGCTGCCCCATTCAGGCATGTCTTCTTCAGAAGCAACAGCTTCTTTTACGTTGAAGGTCTCAGTAGAAATAGGAGTAACGATAGGCATCTGAAGCATATTATCATTCTGTGCCAGAGCAGCAGCTTTTGTTCTGTCTAATGTAGAAGCAACATACTCATAACCATAACCTGCAGCAGCGGTGCCGACATTCATTACCATATTCTCAGGCTTTACGCCCAGCTGTGTCATCAGCACGTTTAACTGTTTAGCCAGGTTGATATCTACAGCGGATTCAGCGCCTACCTTCTGACCGTAAGCCAGACCTGCAGATGCGCCGATGGTCTTGTAGTTTGCTTCCTTAGCGGACAGGATCATTACGTTCTTGCCGGAAAGAACTTCAGAAACTTTTACGAATACTTCGCTGTCTTTCTCATCGTTCTTGCAGCCCATCACTGCCATCGGCACATCAATGGCATCTGCCACTGCCTTTGCCAGTTCAGCGCACTCTTCTACAGATTTGTTTGCGCCGTTGGGATCTGCGCCCTCTAATCTTAACACAACAAAATCAGCACCTTCCATAGCTGCTGCTTTCTTTGCCATTTCCACGATGTTTGTGACATCTCCGTAAAAATCTTTGATTCCAGCTACTTCATTTTCAAAACCAAGGTCAGAGATCTCAACACCGATCTTCGGCGCATTGGGCATTTCCGCGTCAAATGTGTAGAACGGAAAAGTTTTCTCTCCTCCCAGTTTGATGGCTTTGTCGCCGCTTCCTACTTCAACTTCTTTAATAGCGGCTTTGAATGGTTGTGGTGTTAATTTAAACGGCATTCCTCATTTGCCTCCTTTTCATATATTTATCCGCCCGCAGAAATACTTGCCTTTCTGCGGGCAGATGAACTACTTAAATTATTACATCAATAAATTATGTAACCTCTATATTCCAGTCAGCCTTTCTGCATCACTTCCGCAGAAACCCGATCTGCGGGGATGATTACATCAGGGGCTCCAGACCCAGTACCGGATGACCCTTCTCGGTCAGGAACGCTACCAGCGCCTCCGGATCTGCCTCACATACTGT
>CAJFOT010000034.1 GCA_904397815.1 Candidatus Paralachnospira sangeri | reverse complement strand
CTGCGAGGTTTTCGTGAAGAAAAAGTATCAGACTTTTTCTGAACATAAAACCGGTTCTGGAAAAGGGGCTCTCTGGCTGCTTAGAATTTATTCAGGCCGGGAACAAAGGCGTTATGGGGAAGGACTGTCTGGCTGCCGCTTCCCGCTGTGACCGCTGATGCCGTCCGGGCCGCACAAGCCCCCCGAACGAAAACATGTCCTTTATTCCTGCCCCCGTATATCCTCCGCCAGCATCCTGCTGTACCGCTCCGCCCCATATGTATTCGCATGCATCACGGCATTGAACATTTCTTCCCTGGGCAGTATGGTATCCCGGATATCGGTGATCACCGGCGCTGTGACCTGGGATTTCAGCCAGATGTCAAAGGCTTCCAGTTCTTCCTCGCTGTTGTCCAGCCCCTCATCCAGTATGGTAGGATAGGTCAGATAAAAGGACGCCCCCCGTTCCCTGCAGTATGCGTCAAATTCATTGAGGAAGGAAATATATTCCGCCGGATAGTCTGCCTGGTCATAGCGCACCTTCTGTTCCTCCGGCACCGGGTCGTCGATCAGGCATTCTGTCCGCAGTGCCGTCATCGTTCCATTTTCATCAAAGGAACTGATATTGTAAATAGCATCTGCGGAATCGGATACCTGGTCCAGCACGCCGGCAAACAGAGTATCCCGCAGAGGCTCATAGATTTTCTTTGTAATGATATCCCTGCTGCCGGTGAGCACCCCTTTGACAGCGCCCGCCGGCATGCGCAGCAGCAGATCTGCCCGGCCCTCGATGCCGGTCATGATCAGCTCTGTCCCGTAATAATTGATATCCGCCTCCCACACCGGATAGACCACGATATCCCCCTCGCCGATAAAATCCTTCACCAGATCGAAGAAATACCGCACTCCCATCCCTGCATGGCAGCCAAAAGTCTGACACGACATGGACAATATCTCCTCCATCACTGCTGTGTCTGTGGAGAAGGTAATATAAGAACTGCCCAGGACAATCACCTTGGGGCCTTCTGTCTCCTTCAGACTGTCATACTGCCGGACGATCACCCGCTGATAAGAATCCTCATACAAGGGCGGCAGCAGGCAAAAAGCGCCCATAAAAATGCCCCCATACAGCAAAACCGCTGCCATCAGGACAGCTCCGCACCGGAGAAAAAAACTCAGCGGCTTCCTTCCTGATACGGGCGCTTCTGTTTTCTGTCTGTTTTTCTGTCTGTTTACCTGTCCATCTTCCAGTCTGTTTTTCATTTTATTTTTTCACCTGCCGTCCCCGGGGATGGTTTCAAAATTCTTTCTCCATTCCCGCATTTAAAACTGAAAGTAAATAAACTGACTGGGATTGGTAATCCCATAGGTGCCGAAAATCAGAATCGACGCCAGTGCGGCAGCATACAGCGCAAATCTTGCCCTGGCGTTCATCTTACTGATCCGCTCCCGGATGGAAATTCCCCTGTTCTGAGCCGCCTCCGCCGGAAACAGGACGCACAGGCCCACACCGGCGCAGAACAGAGAACCGAAATTCTGATACACCAGCCGGGCCAGCGGCATCAGACTCCCGCCGGAGAACAGCAGCCGGACCATAGCCAGCCCGTCTGCCATCGTAGCCGCCCGGAAGAAAATCATGCTGAAGGCAAACAGCAGAAAGGTTCTCACCATCTGGAACCGCTGATACCATCGGGGATCATCCGCCGTCCCCGCCTTCCGGATGCCCAGCTTTCTCTTGATCCTGCTGAATACAGGCTCCAGTATCCGGCCGGACACGATATAAAACCACTGCAGCAGACCGCTGCCGACGATAAATTTCCAGTCAGCCCCATGCCAGGCGCCGATGAGGAACCAGAGACAGAACATCCCCGCATAGGTGGTGATATCCTTCCCCGCCTTCTTTCCCCACAGAGATCTGGCCTTTTTCCCCAGGCTGACAAAAAAGCCCGATTTCAAAATAGGGTAAAACACATAATCTTTAAACCAGGAACCCAGGCTGATATGCCATCTCTGCCAGAATTCCTGTATGCTTCTGGAAAAGAAAGGATTCCGGAAGTTCCGGAAAATACGGATCTGAAGCATCTGGGAGATACCCTGGGCCATATCCATATAGCCTGAAAAATCTGTGTACAGCTGAATGGTGAAGCAGACAGCGCCCAAAAAAATTCCCGGGCCCGGATATGAGGTGTAATCCCCAAAGCAGGCGTCCACTGCCCGCCCGATCTGGTCAGCGATCACCAGCTTTTTAAACAGGCCCCACACCACCAGCTTCATCCCCTCGCCGATCTCATGGCTGTCAAAAGTCCTTTCCCGGAACAGCTCCTCCTTCATCTGAGGGAACCGGCCGATCGGCCCCTGGAGGATCTGGGGAAAAAAGCTGACGAACAGCGCATATCTGGCCAGATTCCGCTCCGGCTCATACAGCCCCCGGCTGACATCGATCACATAGCCCAGAGACTGAAAGGTATAAAAGGAAAGGCCTACCGGCAGGGCAAAACTGACCACCGGCACCCTTGCATTTACAGAAAGCAGGGCGAACAGGCCGTTCAGATTGCCTGCCAGAAAACCGATATATTTTAAGATACAGAGCACGCCCAGATTGCCTGCCGCTGCCAGCAGCAGCCATTTCCGGTTGGCTCTGGCGTTTTTTTCCTGGAGAGCCTTTCTCTCCTCCCGGGACAGCTCCTGGCGGCGGGCTTTCAGCACATCCGCTGTCCGCCGGTTGTTTTCTCCCATTTTCCGGGCTGCCGCCCAGGTGAGGAGGATGGAGAACAGGAGAAATACTGCCAGCCTGGGGCCTCCATACAGATAAAAGGCAAAGCTGGCCGCCAGCAGCACCACCCACTGATACCGGGGCCGAACCAGATAATAAAGGCAGAATACCACGCAAAAAAAGGCCCAGAATTCTACAGAATTAAACAGCATTCCTTCCTACTTCCTTCCATCCTTTTTCCACAGCCGGCCCGCTTTGCGCAGCCGTCTGGCCATATTTTTTCTGACCTGCTGCCAGTTGACCAGCCGTCTCCGGTAATAGGTGCGGATCATGGCCGCCGCCACCTCGTCCTCGGTCTCCGGGTCATCCAGATAGGGCGCCAGTCCCCGCCCGGAAATAAATTCATTGGGCACGATAAGAAAATCACCGTCAATCTCATCCGCCGCCGTCATATCCCGTTTCTGCAAATGGATATACATGAACTCCTGGCGGACAATCTCGCCATGATCCCGGTAATAACGGAAAATCCGTCCCCTGCCCTCCGTCTCTCTCCAGAAAAAGACCTGGGGCCGTTCCTGATCCTCCCGGTCAGAGTTCACCATAAAATGATAGCTGGCCGACTGAATGTCCGCCACCACCGGACTGTCGTAGATGGGAATGCCCCTGATCTGGAAAATCCGGTCTATGCCTGTCCACTCGTCAAACAGACGGCTCTTCTCATCCTGAAATATCTCCCGGTACAGAGGCTTTCCATCCACCTCCGTCCGGTACAGGCCGTTGATCAGCGGGCAGTTCCGGTACAGGCTGAAATGGCCCCGGCCGAACAGTTTATCATACCGGTCCAGCAGCTCCTCTGTCACAAAATCGCTCAAGGCGCCCCAGATCACATCCAGGTCGCAGTGGCCCCAGAAATCATACCCCGCCAGCTCCCCGGCGAAAATCTCGCCGTAAGCCGGCCGGTAATCGCACAGTTTATAAGGTTTGGAAATCGCCGCGGGAAAATCAAAGGCGCCTCTGATCCGTCCCTGCATCTCTTCCCACGTCATATAGACAGTTTTCACATTCTCCGGCCAGTCAAAAGGCCTGCGGTCATCGGTAAATATCAGGAAATCCATCTCCGGATTATACCGGCAGGACATCAGCCATAAAGGAAAATATCCGGGCAGTGTCCCGAAATAGGGAATCACCAGCGCAATTTTTTTCATAAAGCTCCTCCTGCCATTCTACTGTTTCAGATGATACAGATCCATATCATCTCCGTCGCTGACCAGCTCATACCGGGTTTCCAGCACTGCCCGCAGATAATCCAGATCAATATTGTCCAGCTCCGGCGCCACGATCCACTGGGGAAAGACGGTGTCCAGCATCTGATAGATTTCCCCCTCCGTCTCAGGGTTCATTTCCACGAAAGTGGACTGATAGGCGCAATACCGGTTGCAGGGCTGGATGTCATTGACGAAATACCAGGCAGGGGTAATATTGTACCCCCACACATAATCCCGGTCTGATTCCGGGATCATATCCCCCTGGGAACGGGCGAATTCCTCCCATTCCCGCAGAGATTCATCCTCCGGATATTCCAGGCAGGCAGAAATCTTCGTGGTAATCCTGCTGTGGTAATTCTGATAACAGGTTCCCGCCACCATCACCAGGGCCGCTGTCAGAAACAGAGGCCAGGGGCGGGCACGCAGCTCCCTGTCCGCCAGCATCTGCCAGATCATGGCCAGGCCTGGCACATAAGCCGGCGTCACCATCGTAAAATAATGGGCTGATGTCCGTCCCATATTCAGGGAGATAATCAGCAGGAAACTGGAAAAAGCCATCATATAGCCCATATAGGGAGACTTCTTCCTGGCATAAATCAGCCCGGCCAGCATTCCGATCAGCGCCGGGCCGATATAGTACAGAATCGACATCCAGGTGCTGGCTGCCCGGTTGGCGATGCCGTCATTGGAGTAAAGGAACGGAAAGGTAAACGTTCCGTAAATCATATCGGCAAAAGCGCCCTTCGACAGAAAATAAGCCGCCACCGGCAGAAAACACAGCGCCGCTCCCGCGATAAAGGCGCCCATATTCTGAAACAGATTCTTCCACTTCTTCTGTCCGATGAGCACCACCAGGACACTGCCTACAATGCCGCAGATAAAAGCGGCGTTGGTCACCCGGATCAAAGCCAGATACATGAAGGCAAAGCCGTAAATCCCCGCGTACAGCGGCGGATGCTCCGGTTTCCCCCGCTGGACATACACCACGGCCAGCCAGACACACCACAGCACCGCCGGCAGAGAAAACTCCTCGGTGAAATTTCCGCCGGTGGTGGTCGCCGCCAGCACCAGCAGATTCAGTATGACGATCAGAAAGGCCGGCCCCTCTTTCACAAACCGGCGGGCAATGGCATAGCACAGCCCGCTGATCGCCAGGAAGAACAGGTTCTGGATGATAAAAATCCCCATTTTCCCATCTGCCAGCCATTGTCCCAGTCCCTCGATAAAGAAAATAATCGGCCCTTTCATATCAAAAAAATCCAGATAAGGCACCTTCCCCTCTGCCACCATCCGTCCTGTCATCATAAAAAAGGATGAATCCAGACCATGGTAATAAGGATACAACGGGCTGGTGGACTCAAAGAAAAACAGCAGCCAGGCCACTGTCACCGCCGCCAGCGCCAGGAGATACCAGCCGTCCTTCCGGCTCCATGCTCCATTCCGGTTCCATATTCCTTTTACGGGACTTTTTCCCTTATATCTGCCTCCTGCTTCAGCTCCGGCTGACGCCCCATCCTTTCTCAAATCGATTCACGCTCCTATATCTCTTTCCGGTTCAGCACAATATCACAGATCATATCCACATCATCCGTCTCCAGGCCGGCGAACAGCGGCAGGGTCAGTACCTGATGGGATGCTTTCAGCGCCACAGGCGTCTCTTCCGGGAAGAACCGTCCCCGATAGCAGTCGCAGGCGCTGGTCAGCGGATAAAAATATTTCCTGGCGCCGATGCCGCGGGCTTTCAGCCGGTTATAAATCTCATCCCGGCCGGCGCCGAATACTTCCTCGTCAAATACTGCCGGCATGTAAGCATAATTGGACTCTGTCCCCGCTGACGGGGTTAAAAGGCGGATGCCCGGGATGCCTGACAGCCGCTCCTGATACCGGAGGGCAGCCTTTTTCCGCTTCCCGATCTCCTCTTCCAGATGGCGGAGATTGCACAGGCCCATCGCAGCCTGGAACTCATTCATTTTCGCGTTGGCCCCTACGCCGTCCACCACTTCCTCTGACAGAATGCCGAAGTTTTTCAGCTTGTACAGTTCCTTGCCCAGGGCAGGGTCGTGATAGCAGACTGCCCCTCCTTCGATGCTGTGGAATACCTTTGTGGCGTGAAAGCTGAACATGGAAGCGTCGCCGAAGCTGCCCACACTCTTCCCGTCATACCGTTCCCCAAAGGCATGGGCCGCATCGTAAAATACCTTCAGGCCATGCTTTCTGGCGATGGCCTCGATGGCGTCCACGTCGCAGATATTCCCGTAAACATGAACCGGTATAATCGCGGAGGTCCGCTCTGTAATCAGCGCCTCGATCCGTGAGGGATCCATGGTAAAATCCTCCGGCCGGATATCGCAGAACACCGGCATCAGCCCATTGCGCACAATGGCATGGGTGGTGGAGACAAAGGTAAAGGGAGTTGTAATCACCTCACCTGTCAGCCCCATGGCCTGAATGGTCATCTCCAGCGCCATATGTCCGTTGACAAACAGCTCTGTGTGATCCACCCCCATATACTGGTTCAGTTCCTCCTTGAACCGTTCGTGGTAGACGCCCATATTGGTCAGCCAGTGGGACTCCCAGATCGGTTTGATTTCTTCGATAAATTCCTCCAGCGGCGGCATGGAGGAACGGGTTACCAAAATCGGTTTCTTCATATCGTTCCCTCGATGATTCCCATCCGCGCCTGATAATGGTATCAGTGCTCCAGATGTACTTCTATATAAATCTTATTGTGATCCCTGTCATAAAAATAAGCGTTCCGGTATCCGTTGAAGGTCGTGGCCCGCAGCAGGTCAATGGCCTCCCGCCAGGTTACCTTCTGATCCAGATCCAGACAGCACAGCTCCTGAAAATCCTTTTCCTGATTCATATTCCCGGGACTGTCAGGGACGAAGGTCTGATAATCCCCGGACAGCAGAACCGGCAGATATTCCTCCAGCAGCTGAATCTCCATCTGCTGAATCCGGTTATACACATCATAGGAGGTATCCCAGTCATGAACCGGAACCTCCCGGCGTACGATAATCGGCCCGTGGTCCAGCTTCTCATCCATCTCATGGATGGTCACGCCCACCGGCAGCTTGTTCAGAATGCTGAATACCTGGGGATACCAGCCACGGTTATAGGGGTTGTAGCCCGGATGGATATTGACGCACCGCCGGCTGTTCACCAGCTCAGCCGGAAACATCTGCTTGCAGTGCAGGGAAAGAAACAGGTCATACCGGCCGAAAAATTCCTCTCCCGCCTCTTTCAGGCTGACGGAAGCCTCCGGCAGTTCTCCCTGACGGCGCAGGTTTTCATTGTCACACCGGGAATTTTTCGAACAGAAAAAATCAAAGACGGTATCCTGATACCGGGGCTGAGCAATCAGCCGCCGGAAATTCTCATGGATCATCCGGTTATCTGTAATCACGCAAACTCTCATCATTTCCTCCTGTCACCGCTCCCGGACAATGGTCTCATTCTCCACCCGGTAAATCATATCACAGTTTTCTATGGTGTTCAGTCTGTGGGCGATGATAATCATCGTCTTTCTTCCCCGCAGATGGTTGATGGAATCCATAATGGCCGCCTCTGTCTCATTGTCCAGGGCAGAAGTCGCCTCGTCGAAAATCAGCAGATCCGGATTGTGATACAGTGCCCTGGCAATGCCCAGACGCTGCCGCTGTCCGCCGGACAGACGGATGCCCCGCTCGCCGATCTCCGTGTCCAGCCCATCCGGCAGGCTGCGCACATGATCCTCCAGCTGAGCCTCCCGGAGCACTGCCCACACCCGTTCATCATCCACATCCTCCACGCCGAAAGCCACATTTCTCCGTATGGTATCATCCAGCATGAAAATCATCTGGGGAATATAGCCGATATTTTTCAGCCACGCGCTGTAGTGATCGGAAATATCCACGCCGTCCGCCAGCACCCGGCCCTCGCTGGGCTTCAGAAGCCCCAGCAGAATATCAATCGCCGTGGTTTTCCCCGCGCCTGAGGCGCCTACCACGCCAACTGTTTTTCCCACTGGCACCACCATGGAGGCATCCCGGAGGACATAGCGGTCTGACTGATCATAGGCAAAGGTGACATGATCCAGCATAATCGACTTCCGCAGCTTCAGCGGCTCCACATACTCATCCCGGTCATCCCGCTCCAGGGTCTCACCCATCTTCAGCTGCTCCTGGAGATCATCGCTGACCCGCATAAAGAAGGGTCTCAGATAGGTAATGCTGTTCATACTGGCGCTCATCCGGCTGACAGAAGGCATAATCTTAATCGCCGCAGCTGCAAACGCAGCCAGCTGGGGCAGCATATTGGTCATATCCCTGCCCGACAGCACGAAATAAAGAAGGTACAGCAGAATGCCGGTCATCATCACCGACTCTGTAATCATCCCCGGCACCCCGGTCAGCAGGTTATGCTTTCGGTTGGTATCCGCGTGAATCAGCCCATGCTCTGAATACTGATCGACAAAATACTGCTCTGTATGGGAAATGATCACCTCTTTTACTCCCAGAACTGACTGATTGATCCATTTGATCATCTGTCCGTTATGGAACTGCTGATCCTTTCCCGCCTTCAGCAGAATCGGCTTAAATGCCTTTTTAATCACCAGCAGCACCAGTCCCATGCTGGCGCCCACCATCAGGGCCATCACAGGGTCCAGCACCAGGATCATTCCCGCCAGGCCCAGAAATACTACGCCGTCCGAGGCCAGAGTCAGGATCTGCAGCATCAGACTGTAGGTATTGGCCACATCTGTGGTCACAGTACGGATAATCTCCGCGCTGTTGGCGTGGAGATAATACTCATAGGGCCGGTTCAGATAAACCTTCATCAGCCTGCGGGATGTGCGGAACTGGTTGTCGCAGATAAACCGCAGCTGGTAGGATTTCTGAAAATACAGATAAACATTCTTCACAATAAACAGCACAATCATCGCCACAATCATCAGAACCGTAAACTGGCGCATGCTCTGCAGATGAAGAAGGTTAAACACCTGCTGCATCGTCGAATGCTCCGCCAGGTCCCCCGGGTTCATGATGACTTCAATCAGCGGAATCAGCATGGAAACACTCAGTGTCTCAATAAAGCCGCCGATAATCATCATCACCCCCAGCAGCACCATCTGGCCCTTCTGGCGGCGGTCCATCACCTGCAGCAACTTTTTCAGAATATCCATAGGCAAATCTGTCCCTTTCTACATATACGGAAAATACATTCCGTTCATAAAGGTAATCCTAGCAGAAAACAGAGCGGAATGCAAGTATATATATTTCCGCCGCCTGCAGACCAGCAGAACCTGCAGAAGCAGAGGCTTCTCCTATCTGATAAAATATAAAAACACATACCCCAGACATTTTCGGACATTGTCTGAGATATGTGTAATATTACCGTCTGCAGCAAACAGCAAGCAGAATCATTGTGATTGCTATTCATGATAATTCTCATATTCCCGTTCAAATTCTGATACTTCCATGCCCGCTTTCCGCGCTGCGTCGGGGATCGAAAGAAGTCCATCCTCACTTCCTCACAACAGCGATTTTCAAAAGTATATTTATGCCTTCCTTTCCCAAACAGATCGAAGGTACATATAAAAATAATAAAACTTGTATTCACTGTCTGTATCTCAATGTCGTAAACAGTTCCGCGGGCGTCTTTTACATATACATCCAGCCGTACGCTCCTGGCATCCGCTACCATACTGATAGTCTTTTATTCCTCCGGGTATTCTACATGGTCTACCGGAATTTCCAGTATAACCTCCAGCAGTTCCCTGCAAAGCTCAGGATCTCTCATAACTTTGCCGAACATAAAGTCATTGCTGATCCCTATTTCTTCCCATTTTATTTGCTTCATTACCACTCCCCTCCTATATTTGTATTATACACGATTTTCCCTGAACCTCTCAACATTTTTTCATATGTTTTCGTCACCTAAAGAAACGGAAGGCTTCCCTTATCTGATGGGGAAGGATGTCACTTCACTTTCAGCCATACCCTCCACACAATCCAGTACAGCGTCTTATTCAGACAGAACAGCCGGAACTCGAATTCGGAGGCCCTGGAAAACTGTACATCGCATTCTACTTTATATTTCTGCCGGAATTTCTGATCCAGTTCTTTCAATGCTTTCTTTTCTCCCGGCAGGTATTTTTTAATATCAAAATAATGGTTCCGGATGGAGTGGAGATAGCTTTCGTATGCTTTCCGGTACAGCTCCTGCCAGCCCCGCTGCCGGTACAGACGGATAATTCCCTCCTGGGCTTCCAGCTGATCCA
This sequence comes from Candidatus Paralachnospira sangeri, assembly GCA_904397815.1. Lineage (GTDB taxonomy): Bacteria > Bacillota > Clostridia > Lachnospirales > Lachnospiraceae > Paralachnospira_A > Paralachnospira_A sangeri. Next base: position 25,664 of record CAJFOT010000034.1, on the reverse strand, counting down.
GCCGTTTCAGATGATAAGTCCCTGTAATGGAGCCCAGACGAACCAGATAGTAGTAGATAACCGCGTCGGTATAGACCACCGTTTTCGCCTGGTCATAGATAAAGGGCATCACAAATGTATCTTCATGAACTTTTCCTTCCGGAAAGCGGATGGTCTGAAACAAAGACTTCCGGTACAGTTTCAGCCAGGCCACGCCGTTGCGAATGCACATGCTGCCGTCATAAAAAAGATACTGGGCCTCATATCCGGTTTTGGTAACAATTTCCCGCTCCTGAGCACGATCCTCTTTTTCCTCGTCAATCCTGTGAATGAAATCATAATTTCCAACCGCTACATCCGCCCCGGTTTCCATCATCCGGCGATATAAAATTTCACAAAACCTTGGATGAAGCCTGTCGTCTCCGTCCACAAAAGCAAGAATATCCCCTTTCGCAGCCTCAATTCCCCGGTTCCTGGCCGCCGACAATCCTCTGTTGGCCTGGTGAATAACCCGGACCCTTCTGTCTTTTGCGGCATATTCGTCACAGATCGCAGGACATCCATCGTCTGATCCGTCATCTACCAGAATAATATCCAGCTGCCGATAAGTCTGCCCTAATATGGAGTCCAGACAGCCCCGCAGATAGGGCTCAATATGATATATGGGAACAATGATGGATATCAGTTCCCCCTGATCCGCCTGTCCCATCATCGTCCCCCTTTCTTAAACCGCTGAATCACCGATCTGGGCACCAGCTTTTTCAGCTTATTGCCGATCCGTTCGTATTCTCTCTGATTCAGCCGTCTCTCATAATAATATTTTCCCCACAGTTCCCGGTTTCTCCGGTATGCCTGCTCCAGAGGCTGGTCGAAGATATTCCGCAGAAATTTCTCCAGCTGCTCATAGGTATACTTCTGGCTGTATTCCCGGGATTTCAGCGCCGGCGTCCGCAGCATCCGCCGGTACAGTTCCGGGTCCTGGTCCACCCGCTTCACCGCCTCCACCACATCCGCAAAGGAATCATACCGGTGGCAGTTGATAAAAGCCTCTTCATTGAACCCTCTGTCCACCCAGGGGTCTCCCCAGTAGATGGGAACCGTTTTCGCCGCAAAGGCCTCGATCAGCTTTTCTGTGGTATACCCGGGATGGGAGCTGTTTTCAAAGGCAATGGCAAATTTATGCCGGGTCTGAAAGGCCAGCTTATCCTTCACCCCCTCCGGCTGCCCGATATTATTCCGCAGCTTTCCGCCGGCATTCACCTGTTTATACTGGGACAGCAGGTCGAAAAACTGGACTCTGGCCGGGTTTCCCTTGTCATTGCTGTAGACAAAGCTGCAGAAATCAGTCTTCTCCGCAATTTCTTCCTCCGTCGCCAGATGCTTTTTCATCATGCCGGAAAAAGCCTCGTCCCACATGACATAATTGGGATAGCGGAAATGCCGGTCTCCGTAGTCCATGTATTCATAGTCAATGCTGTAGTCATACAGGTTGTAATCCGGGCTGAGATTTTCCCCGGTATAGAAAATCCGGACACAGTCATAGTCCAGGTAAGAATCTCCCAGCACAGAGCCGAAAATATAGTCCGGTGTGTCGGAGATCTCCACATCATAATATTTCTGCAGAATCGGCAGAAATACATTGTCATTCTCAAAATTGGGCCAGAAATCCACGAATTTTACTTTAATTTTTTTCACGCTTCCACACCTTTTTATATAAGATTCCGGGTATCAGCCGAAGGCATCTCAGCGGCCAGCAGCATGTCCCGGAGATTTCCCGGAGCACTTCCTTTAAAACATTCAGACGCTTTTTCGTCGGATGCTTCACGAAAAGAATCAGGGCATTTTCTTCCCACATCCCCATCCGGGCTTTTCCGTCCTCTGTCAGGCCGAACTCATCTCTCCGCCAGCACAGCAGCCGCTCGCTGAGCAGACATTCTTCCGCCTGGACGTCCCTGGTCATGGAGACGGAGTTCCAGTTGGAGGCCCCTCTCTTTCTCACCATCCGCCGGCTGCTCATGGAATCGGCAAAGGTATAGATATTGCCCAGGGAGAGGAGGATCAGGGTGACGGTCACATCACTTCTGAAATCATGGGCCCTGGCCTCGATGCTGTAATCATGGGCAGGATGGAGATAAATATTCCGGTATACCAGAGTCGCTGTCTGTCCCGGCAGCTCTCCTTCTACCACGTAATCTGCCATGGTAAAGGGCCCCGGCACACAGTACCCCTCCACGCCGGGGACAGGCCGGCTGTTTTCGTCCACCACATTGTGCATATGGGCAGTGCCGATATATTCCGGATGGGCCTCCAGGAAATCCACCTGTTTCTGCAGCTTATGGGGATCTGTCCAGAAATCATCCCCTTCCAGCTGGGCGATATAGCGGCCCCGACAGTGACATTTAATATCATAGCTGTTGGCAGTCGCGCCCATATTTTTTTCCCGGAGCAGCAGCACAAAACGGTCCGGATACCGCTGTGCGTATTCCCGCAGAATCTCCGGCGTCCTGTCAGGAGAGCAGTCGTCTCCCACCACGATCTCGTAGAGAAAATTCACCTGCTGCATCAGAATGCTGTCCAATGCCTCCCTGATATATGCCTCATGTTTATATGTGACCACTGCCACGCTGACCATAATCTCGTTTCCTGTTACCAATAGCACGCACCTTCCACTTTCCCGGCCTGCCCGGGGGTTTCCTCCTCAGAGGGCCGGATCCAGTTTTCATTAAACAGGCGGGAAATCACCGGATGATTTTCCCAGCGGGCTCCCTTGATGCCGAAGAGCAGCTGGGTGGCGCCGCCCAGGTGAACCGCCTGTCTGCCTCTGGCCTTCAGTCTGGCCGCCAGAGGAAAGCCATAGGCGCCGCAGCCGATGACGGCAATATCGAAATCCTCTGCCGCAGCCTGTTCTTCCATCCAGTCCAGCGCCTCAAACCAGCTGCCGAACCGGTCGTCCCGCTCTCCCGCAATGGTCTGCACCGCCTTTACCGTACGAAGGTCAAAGGCAGGCAGAATATCTTTCCCGGGAAACAGCAATTCCCTCTTCCGGTACTGCTTCTCGATGGTGTCGGCAAAAGGATGGATCACCACCACCCGCTTTCCCGCCAGGGCAGAAGTCCACGGCTGTTCTGTATACCACGGCTCCAGCCCCCGCAAATAGGTGAGGGCTGCCTGGCTGCCGTAGGTCTCGATCATATAATCTTCCATCCGGTTAAACCAGACGCCGATCAGGTCTGCCTGCCCGCAGCTCTCTTTCATCAGCCGGGCAAACCGGGCCCCCATCTGCTCATCATTGGGGAAAAAACCGGCATTCAGACAGAGCCGCTCCATCGCCCTCCCTCTGCCGGGGCTGTTACTCTTCTCGAACTGTTCCATAGCGTTCAGCTCCACATTGCCGAACCGGCAGGCCATAAAGGGCTGTCCCCCTTCCACCGCCTGCCGCAGCCAGTCGCTGCCCTGCCGGATTGTCAGCACATCCCTCCCGGCGTAGTGGGAAAATTCTGTCGGCTTCTTCGTTATTTTCTTTTTTATCTTCCGGTACAGCCAGCGCAGCTGATAGCCCGTCCATTTCCCGTCCATCTTTCATTCCTCTATTTTTTCTTCATTGCCCGTTTTAATTCTCTTGAGCCGATCATTCGTTTTACACTTCTTCTGACCTGGTTCCAGCCCCGGATTTTCAGCCTCTGCCACCGCCGGTTCAGCTTCCCCTTCAGGCCGATATCATACAGCAGACGGAACTCTTTCACCAGACGCCAGTTCAGCTCCGGTTCCTGAAAGACGCAAGGCTTATAATTTTCGTTCAGCACTGTATCGAACTCGCTGGCCACCCCTGTCGTATGGGTACCGGAACCGTCATTGCCCAGATTCCGCACCCGGGATATCCGGGGAAATACCGTCAGCATATCCGCCATACTCTGGGTGTAGCACCAGCGGATCGCCCAGGAGTCAATCTCTCCCTCCATCTGCTGGCGCAGCATCCCCGGCATGTCTGTGCCGCCCCGCACCAGCTTCCACAGTTTATCCGGACTGCTAAACAGCTGGGGATAGTCCGCCATCCCCCAGTCCACCTGAGCCCAGCGGTCCTTCCATGTAGCCCAGCCCCAGCTGCTGGCCCGGTAGAAAAAGAACACATCCTGATCCCAGCGGCGCAGCCCCTTCAGCATGGGGGCATAACCGCTGACTGACCAGATCCTGCTGTCCTTCTCATAGTAATCCAGAGCATCATTCATATATATCAGAAAATCTCTGCTGACCAGCAGATCATCCTCCAGCACAATCACCCTGCCGTATTTATCCAGCAGCTCACTTACGCCGGAGATAATGGAAAAAGCCAGTCCCTGATTACGGGAGGACAGATTCACATGAACAGAACGAAAGCCGGACTGGGCGGCAAAGCTGCGGACAAAATCCTGAACCTGCGCCACCAGCGGCTGGTCCTTCTCATTTTTCGGTCCGTCTGAAAAAATGTACAGATCCGTCTGAAGCGCCAGAAAATTTTTTCTGAGGGCGCAGAGCGTCCGCTCCGCGTAATCTATTCTCTTATACACAAAAACCGCCGCCGGCGCGCAAATTCTTTTTTCCCCCATCCGACTCCCTCCTTTTCATCATTCGCTGCCACCCAAAGGGCGTTTCCATCTCTATCCGGTTCTGCTCAGTATCTCATCATAGAGCATCCGGTATTCTCTCAGCATCTTTTCTTCCGAAAAACATTGTTCAGCCTTTTCTCTGGCCTTCTCTCCCTTTTTTTTCAGCAGTTCCGGGTCCCGGCAGGCCAGCTGAATGGTTTCGGCCAGCGCATCCGCGTTTCCCCGCTCCACCAGCCATCCTGTCTCCTCATCCACCTGCTCCGGGATGCCGCCTGTATCAAAGGCTGCCACCGGTGTCCCGCAGGCCATGGCCTCCAGTGTGACACAGGGATAATTTTCCAGCATGCTGGGCAGAAGAAACAAATCTGCCATGGCATAAATCTCCCTGAGTTTCTCCATCTCCTTCACATAGCCGAAACTTTTCACCTCATACATCTGGCAGATATCCGGGATCTCAGCGGTCCGCCCCACGATCATCAGCAGATAATCCTCCTTGTGCTCCAGCAGGCGCAGAGCCTGGGCCAGATAAACAAAACCCTTCATCACATTGCGAAGCTCATTGGCCAGAAACAAAAGAACCCGTTTTCCGGTACGGATGCCGTATTTTTCCCGCAGGGCCTCTTTGCTGCCGGGACGGAAAACACCGGTATTCACACCGTTGTGAATCATACGGATCTCCTCCTGCCCCAGAAAGGACTGGCAGGCCAGCCGGTACAGCCACTGAGAGGGGGTAACAAAGGTAATCCCGCCGCCGGTGAAATATTTCTCCTTCTGCCGCCGAATGGCAGCGGCCCGGTCAATATACAGTCTGGGAAACATGGACAGATTCTGACAGCGGGCACAGCCCTGGGTCCGCCAGTGGTCACAGTCTCCAGCATAAGCGCAGTGGCCGGTAAAGCTCCACATATCATGGAGGGTCCACACCACCGGGCAGCGGGCGGCGATTTCCCTTACGTCCCGGATTCCCATATAATTGCCATGGGTATTGTGAAGATGAACCAGATCGATGTGTTCTCTCTCTATTGCCGCCAGGATCTTTCCTGCGGCATACCGGTCATGAAGCCGGGCATTCATCGTCAGCTTGCCATACAGCCAGTTCCACCGTACCCGGGGACCGCTCTCATAGATGATCTCATACCGGTCGTCAGCCTGATCCTCTGTTCCCACGATCATCCGGCTCTCCACACCCTCTGCACCGATTCCCTCATACAGCTGGCGGGTCACCCGCTCGGCACCTCCGCCCTGATATCTGGTATTGACATACAGCACCCTGGTCATCAGACGCCTCCTTTATGATAAAACGTATCCTGGTCCTCCAGATCCGCCTTTTGGTTCATCCCCCGCATAATCCTCCTGATCTTCCGCAGAAAATCGGAAAATCCCTTCGGTGTGTGATCCAGAATGGCCTGCTTCAGCTGGGCCATCTGCATCTTTTTCCGGTATTCTTCAGAGTCAGGATTGATCAGCCGGTAGCTGGCCCGGATATTCTCAGTCTCCAGCACCCGGTCCTTTTCATTGGTGGAGGAAACCCCGTCTTTGATAAAAACAGATATATACTGATCCAGCTTATAAAACTTTTTCCCCGCCATGAAGGTTTTCAGAAAGAAATCATAATCTGCCGCAATCCTGTACTCTGTATTATAACCCGCCTCTGTCATCCAGTCCCGCCGAATGAAGGAGGACTGATGGCAGATCAGCGACTTCTCCCGGATCCAGGTGATATCCCCTTCCAGGTGGTAGGGAATACCGGCTTCCACCTCCACAGTATTGCCGTAAACCACCGTCTCCGCATATTCTCTGGAGAACACCTGAGTCAGAACATTGGGGCCGAAATAATAATCCCCCGCATTCAGAAAACTGAGCCAGGTTCCCTTGGCCATCCGGGTCGCCTCATTCATGGCCCAGTACAATCCTCTGTCACGGGCAGAAACATGGGTCACCCGGATGCCCTTTTCCTCGAACCGGGGTTTATAAGACTCAATAATCTCATTGGTCCGGTCCGCAGAGCCCCCATCCTTAAAAATATATTCATAATCTGTAAATGTCTGGTTCAGGACAGACTCGATGGTTCTCCTGATCTCTTTCTCTGCCTGATAACAGACCGTTATCACCGATAAAACCGGTCTTTCATCCAAACCGCATCACCCCGTTTTTTGATCTTTTGCCGCCAGACAGACACATCTGTTCAGCCATACACATACTCAGGACTGACTGGTGTGCCTGCGCAGGAAGCGTCCCGCCAGTCTCACCGCCGGCACTGAAATGCAGGCCAGGGCCGCCATCAGCCGGGTTTTCGCCGGCGCGTTCCGGTCTCCCGCCACATCCTTTGCAAAATTCCGGATTCCCGTTTTCAGCATCTGGTAGGTTTCCTTATATTCCTTTTCCCCGGGAAGCTCGCTGAGCACCAGATAGCAGGAAACGAAATATCTGGCCCTGGCCGCCGGCAGGAGGGCAGGGTGGCTGTTTTCCGCAAAATCCAGAATCTTTTCCGAAAAATAAATACGGTCCATCCGCCTGGCCCCGAAATGTTCCTGATGCATGGTGCTTCCCTCCCTCTGCCGGTACCAGTACATCACCTGCGGCGTCCAGGCTACCTTTCCGGCAGCCTCCACAGCCAGATACATCAGTCCCAGATCTTCGAAGATTCTTCCCTTTTCGAATCGCAGCTGGCGAAACACCTCCCGCCGGAAGATCCGGTAGCAGGGAGAGGCGGTGATCTCTTTTTTATAAAATAAAGAAGACAGCCCTTCCTCGCTGCTCATGACCCGGACAGACCGGCCACTGTCACAGTCTCTGCCGCCATGTCTCCGCTCCTGCCGCCTTTCCGCCTCTCTCTTCACCAGCTCCTCTTCCCGGTCATGAAAGGGGCGGAACCCGCAGGCAGCCATGCCGGCCCCCGTCTCCTCAGCCATCTGCCAGAGCTGCTCCACATAATCTGCTGACACAATATCATCGCTGTCCACAAAGAGAATAAAATCCCCTGCAGCCATATCGATGCCTGTATTTCTGGTGTCCGCCTGTCCTGTATTCTTTTTATGAACAACCTGGATCCGACTGTCTTTCCCTGCGTATTCGTCGCAGATACCGCCGCTTTTGTCCCGTGAGCCGTCATCCAGCAGCAAAATCTCCAGATTCTCATAGGTCTGGGCCAGAATGCTGTCCAGACAGACCCCCAGATACTGTTCCACATTATAGACCGGAACAATGACAGAGATCAGTGGTTTCATCTTTCTTCCCCGTTTCCGGCTATTTCCAGGATCTTATCTGCCAGCGCCCTGGGATCTCCCATCGGCACATACCAGATTCCCGGCTGTCCCTCCTGATACCGCTCATGATTGGCCGGGCTGTCTCCCAGAATCATGGGCTTTTCCATCGCTTCATAAATATAGGCTTTCCCCGGAATGGTCCGTTTCGCCTTCATAATCTCATTGTTGAAATGTCCTGCCAGACAGAGATCTGCCATGGCAATGTATTCTGCCAGCCGGTCCTGCTTCACCCAGTCCACATAAGTAACCGTGTCGCTCTCCACCTTCTGGTAGAGGGTCTGCACCGGGCCGATCAGACAGAAATGGATCTCCTTATGGTCTGTCAGCAGCCGGACCGCCTCCAGGACGATATCAAATCCCTGCAGGGGAATCACAGTGCCGAAATACAAAACCAGAAACTTTCCCTGAAATTCCTTTTCTTTTTCCACCTTGCGGGGATAGTAGATGGAAGTATCCGCATTCAGATAGAGTACCTCCAACCGGTCGGGAGAAACCCCGAATTCCTGACAGAAATAGGCTCCATGGGCTCTGGTATCGGCAATAATCCTGTCAGCATGTTTCAGAGAGCTGACATCCAGCCGGCGGATCAGGCTGGCAGGCAGGCTGCCCGGCTTTACCAGCTTCCTGTCATTTACCATGGAATCGTAAAGGGAGACGAAAAAGTCCACAATCAGCGTTTTCTTCTTCAGCTTCCAGTTCATCAGCGGGATCACCAGCTGGCACATATAGGAAACCATCACCACATCCACATCGGACAGAGAAGAAAACAGCAGGGTAAAAAAGATCTTCACCGCGCTGATGATATGGTTGTCCGCGCCGGAATAGAGGCAGCGGACAGACGCCCCGCCGGCCTTCAGCATTTCGATCTCCTGGGTATTCCGGATATAGTCGATCCGGTGGGTGGTGATAAACAGCACCCTCTTTCCTTCTGTCATTTCTGTAAAACTTTTTTCTGACGCCATCACAATTTTTCCTTTACATGTCCTTCATTATACCGGCTGTGGTAGGTAGCGTCCACAATCATATCTCCGATAAAGCCGATGGAAATCATCTGCACGCCCACAATCAGCAGCAGCACACCCAGCTGCAGCAGGGGCCTGGTTCCAATGGGCTGCTTCGTTGCCCACAGATAGGTCATGTACAGGCAGATGATTCCGCCCAGCATGGACAGCACCAGGCCGATCCTGCCGAAAAAGTACATGGGCCTGTCATAAAAACGCCCCAGAAACGCCACTGTAAAAGAATCAAACAGGCCCCGCAGATACCGTTCAAAACCATATTTGGACTTGCCGTATTCCCGTTTATGATGGTGCACCACAATCTCGGTGATCCGGAAGCCCTGGCGATCGGCCAGTACCGGGATATAACGGTGCAGTTCCCCGTAGATGTCAATGTTCTCCACCACTTCCCGGCGGTACGCCTTGAATCCGCAGTTAAAATCATGGAGATGAACGCCGGACAGCTTTTCTGTCACTTTGTTAAACAACTTGGAAGGCAGCCGCTTTTCCAGCGGGTCATGACGGTTCTGCTTCCACCCGGACACCAGATCATAGCCCTCATTGATTTTCTCCACAAACCGGGGAATCTCACAGGGATCATCCTGGAGATCTGCGTCCATGGTAATGATAATGTCCCCCTGAGCATTGCGGAAGCCGGTCTGGAGAGCCTTCGCCTTGCCGAAATTTTTCCGGAACACAATCAGATGGACATTTTTGTCCCCTTCCCGCAGCTCTTTCACGATCTGGGATGACTGGTCGGTAGACCCGTCGTCGATAAACAGGATTTCATAGAGATATTTGTCTCCGACCTGTTCCATGATCTTCTCATATAAAATTTTCAGGGAATCCTGCTCATTCAGCACAGGGATCACAATACTCAGCATCTGTTCCATATTTTCTATCCTCCATTATTCCTGCCTGGCGCCGGCCAGAAGTTCCAGCTCCGCGATGGCCCACTTGCAGTCCAGCTCCTCGCCGGGATCTCCGGTCATCAGTCTGATATAACGGCAGGATGTATTTTCAAAATAGTACTCAATGTTGTCCTCTGTGTACACAACAGCCTCTGTCCACGTCTCATTGTCCGCTGACAGAAACACACGCAGCTGCCGGGGGTAATCTTCTCCATCCACGCCATATTCCAGGCGGACGCCGGAAATTTCATACAGATTATTCAGGACGATGTCATAGGCCTGACCGGCCTGCTGGCTGTTCTCTGTCTCCCAGCGGGTATAGGAATTCTTATCCAGCGCATCCATAGACAGCAGCGGATTCTCATGTCCGGCCACCCGCTCAATGGGAGAGACCGCCTCCGGCGCCTGGGCTTCCTCCTCCACGGAGCGGTACAGCTGAATATGCAGGGAGGCATAGGCTTCCCCGTCCTCCTGCCCCGGGTCATAGGACAGCCTGGGATGGCTGAACCGGATATACTTCACATTTACCGTCTCCGGCAGCAGGGCCTGCACTGCGTACTGGCCGTGGCTGGTTCCTTCCAGGTCTGTCACGGACAGCCATGTCTCCCCATCCTCTGACAGCCAGATCTCCATGCCGGCAGCCGCCTCCTCCCAGGAGGTATCCAGATAGAAAGCATCCGCGGCCATCGCCTCCCGGTATTCTCCGGTGTAGGTGACCATGTCTCCATCAGCCTGCCAGGTCCACTCCACCTCCTGGTCATTGATGGGATACATCAGTCGGCCGCTGGCCTTGTCCTGATACATGCTGCCGGAATAGTAGGGATTATAGACCTTTTTATAGATGGTGCAGACGGAGAAGCCGTCCACTGTAAAGTCGTGGATCCGGTCATAGTAATAATACTGCTCATACAGCCCCGTATCTGCCCCCTTCTGATAATTCTCGATGATATAATCCGCGTCCTCCATATTCTCTACGAAAAATACCCTGTCCCAGTCTTCATCCGACAGGAACAGCTTGGAGAACCCATTATAGGCATATATATTCAGTTCCGGGCTGTCGTCAATCTCACAGATATACTGGAGAGCCTGATAGGTAGACATTCCCCAGTAGTCCCGGTCATAATTGTTTTCTACATTGTTTCTGGCGAATATATTAAAGAACACATATTCATAGGGGTGGTTGATGCCGATCCAGACCATCATGCCCACGATGCCGGCCGCCAGAACCCCTCTCCCGGCCCAGACCAGCTTCTTCCTGCTCCGGAACAGTTCCTCACAGGCCAGCAGGCCGAAGAAGGCTCCCAGAGCGATTACCGAATAAAGGAAATAAAAGTGGCGCCAGCCGTTGTACACCACCGGATTTACAATCAGCACATAGGCGAAGGGAATCGCCATTGTGAGAAAAAGCGCCAGCCATACATACTGGATCCAGCTCCATTTTTTTCTCTTCACCGCCATATGGATCATCTGCCGCAGATTCCGGATCATGCCGGCAGCGGCGTACAGGAGATACACCACTGGAATAGTGATGGCTATCCAGACAAAGATATAACTCCGGGAGAGGTCGTCCCCGGTAACAGTGCTGCCGTTATACACGCTGGTGCCGGGCATATCGGTATAATTGGAGAAGGTTTCCACCGTCTCCTGCACATTCTGCAGCGTATTGGCCCAGATCCCCGGCGTCATGATAAAGTAAAAAACCAGACTCAGAATCCCCGCCTCCAGGCAGAGAAAAAACCGTTTCTTCCATTCTCCCTGGCTGATGCCCTGGATGAAAGCAGCAAAGAGAAAAGCCGCAATCACCACTGCCAGCACAATTCGGGAATTGGTGCCCAGAGCGCCGAAAAAAGCAAAGAAAATCAGATGCCGCTGTTTCATCTCCCTCAGCATTTTACATCCGAAATAAATGGTCATCATACACAGAGAAAGCCCTACCAGATCCTTTATGTTATAAAAAGAATCTGCCAGGGTCCTGGGATTCAGAATGTAGACGGCAGTGCCCAGAAGGGCCAGCAGTCTGTTTTCCGTAAACAGCCGGCAGCACTTATAAAAACAGACTGCCGACAGGAAAAACAGGAAAAAAGTATAAAAATGCCGCATCAGAAACATGGTTTTAAAAGGCATCGTAAATCCTGTCAGATGCTCTGCCAGAACCAGAGGCAGCTGGATCGCCACCCCATAAAAGGACTGGCTGTCCTCCAGATTCCCCATTGCAGGGAAATCCACCGCAAAGGTTTTGATATCTGATACAGAAGGCACCAGATATTTATAATTAATCAAGCTGTGGCCTCTCTGAGTCATCTCATCCACTGAAATGCCATAATCCTGAAAGACCAGACAGCCGTACAGGAAAAAAGCCGCAAAAAACAGCAGTACCACCACAGTATCCCATCTGGGTTTCCGCGTTATCATCAGTTTTCTATTCAAATTCGTCATTTTCCTTCCTGTGATTCCATGATCTTGTCCACACTGTGGACATTACATCCTGTCCTTCAGACATGCTCCCTCCGGGGGGGATGCGCACGATTCGCTGTGGTATATGCTTCCCGATGGTCAGCACGAATCGGCGCAGGTATAATGTCCACACTGTGGACATTATACCATAACACGCCCCGCAGTGTACAGAGGGAAGTTTGGAGTCGGCAGATTCAGCCTGCCGCCTGCATCAGAGTGATCTCGTAGATAGACCACCGGTCCTGCACATCCATCCTGTCCATGTTTCCTGTCAGCAGCCGGATCATCTTCACCTCTGACTCCGGGAAAGTGAACAGGATCTGATCGGCAGTTTCCGCTTCTACCTCTGTCCAGTTTACTTCATCCGCTGTGACGAAGATCCGCAGCTTTCTGGGGTATTCGTTGGGAGACTCTCCGGTATCCAGGCGAATGCCTGACAGGGTATAGACATCGTTCAGTACGATGTCAAAGGCGATGCCCTCCTTCTGTACATCTTCTGACTGCCATCTGGTCAGCAGATTGCCGTCGATGGTGTTGACCGAGGCCACCGGATTTTCATGGCCGGACACCCGCTCCACGATCTGAGGCGACGACAGTTCTGCCTGAACCCCCAGGGGCAGGAACAGTTCTGTCTCCAGCACCAGCTGACCTTCCTCCGGCCGTTCCAGTCCATCCACATGGGTCAGCCGCAGGTAACGAACTTCTCCCTCACATTCAAATACTGCTTTTTTATTATATAAAATATAGTCATCATTCCGCTCTGCCGGCCGGGCTTCCGTCCACCGCTCCCCATCCTGAGAAATTTCCAGCCGAAGTCCCCTCAGATAGTCCTGGCTGTCTCCCCGGACTGACACCTTCGTCAGGGAAACTTCCGTCCCCAGGTCTGAAACCAGAACTGTCTTCCCGGCTTCCTCCTCCAGGCTCCAGGAAATGCTGGCCGCGCTGTAGGAAAGCCCCTCCCCGGTCCAGGCGACAGTGCTCTCCGCGCCCAGCTCGTCCGTTCTCATAAAGACAGAATTAATGGTTCGCCCATCCACCTCCGCCGAGTAGATTTCCTCAAAGGCGAACTGCCGCTCCATCTGCTCCACGCTGGTCTTCATCAGATCCCGGCACACCGCGTAATCTGCCTCCATCGGCGAGGAGACATAAACCAGCCGCTGTCTGTCCGCTTCCGACAGCATCAGCACTGACTTATTAAAATCACTGGCAGTACACCAGACCCTGATTTCATCTCTGTCATCATGGTCGCAGATATACTGGAGCATATCCATCTCCGACACCGCCCAGTAATCCAGCTCAAAATTGTACAGAGCATAGTTCCGCACCAGGGGATTAAAATACATATACTCATAGGGATGGCTGACAATCATCCACCCCAGGGTGAGTCCCATGCCGCAGGCAATGGCCCCGCCGCTGACAGCCTGCAGCCAGTGACCGGCTTTTCCGGCCTTCCCTGTCCCCCGCAGCAGCAGAAGTCCTCCTTCCATGGCGTAAATCATGATCACCGCATACAGGAAGTAAAAATGCCGCCACCCATTATACAGGGTAGGCTTGCGCAGCACCACATAAGCCAGGGGAATCACCAGCACCAGGCCGAAGAGGATATGCTGCCAGAAATCAGCGGGCAGTTCTTCCTTTTTTGTCACCGCCCGGTACAGTCCCTGCAGCCATCCCGCAAATTTCCCGATGATGCCGACAGCAAACAGTGCCAGGTAAATCAGCGGCGTAGAGATAAAAATCCAGACGAAAATATAACTTCTGGGCAGGTCATTGCCCCGGACCGCAAAGCCCCGGTACAGGAAGATATCATCCCAGTTGGTAAAATCAGAAAAGGTTTTTACCGTCTGAATCAGTTCCCCCACCGGATCTTTCCACAAAACCGGCATGGACAGGATATAAAGGCCGATGCAGAGAACCGATACCCCTGCTGCCGCCAGGAACCGCCGTCCCGCCTGTTTCTGCACAATTCCCTGAATCAGGCTGACCAGCATACAGGAGGCGATCACCACCGCCCCCACGATCCTCACATTGGTGCAGAGAGCGGAAACCACTGCCAGGATAACGCCGTGTTTTACTGAGGGCTTATCCAGAAAGACCGCCGCAGCATACAGGTTATAGATCACAAAAGATAGAAAGACAATATCTTTAATATTATAAAATGATTCCGCCAGCATCCTGGGAGAGATCACCAGCATAGCAGTCCCCAGCAGTGCCCCCCAGGGACTGCCGGTCAGCCGTTTCCCCAGGAAATAGAATACCACCGCTGCCAGGAAAAACAGGGCGAAAGTGTAAAAATGCCGAATCAGATATACCGTCCGCAGCGGGAGTTCAAAGCCGAAAAGATGCTCGATCACCGCCATGGGCAGCTGCACCGCTACCCCATAGTACCGGTCTGTATAAGTATCCAGATCCTCAATCTCCTGAAAATTCACAGAATCCGTCACAATATCCGACACCGAAGGCATCAGATACTTATAGGTCACCAGAGTGCTGTTCCGCTCTACATTCTCATCGACCGAAATGCCATAATCCCTGAATGCAAGGCAGCCGTAAATCAGCAGCCCCGCAAAAAACAGGATCACACACAATCTGTGCAGTCTGTGCTTATCTGCAAAGATTTTTTTCACTGTCCTACCTCCGTCTCTGCCACCAGTCCAATCTCATGGATAGACCAGTTATTATAGCTGTCCGCGTCTACTGCTCCTGCCTCCAGCCGGATATAACGGCACTCTGCCGGAGAAAAGGAATAGTGGATGTTGTCTTCCGTTGACGCGTCTGTTTCAATCCACTCCTGCCCATCCGCGGAACACAAAATGGTCAGATTCTTCCCTTCATCGCCGGGGCTGGTGTAGGAATCCAGGGTCAGACCGCTGATGGTGACGCTGTCCTTCAGCATGATTTCATAATACATTCCTTCTGTCTGAGCAGTTCCGCTGGTCCACCGGGTCTCCAGGTTTCCGTCATAGGCCAGGTAAGCCTCTTCCTGACGATCTGAGGTTTCTGCGTCTTCAATGACAGACATGGCCGGCGCCGCCTCTTCTCCCAGCTCTCGCCCGGACAGGAATACCACAGACAGCTCCGCTTCCTCCGCAGCCTTGTGACGGATGATAATGTCCGTCACCTCCATCCCCTCGCAGAAGCCGCTCCGGTCTGTATCTACAGAGTCAAACTCCCGTGTCAGTTCCAGCTCTGTATAATTTACCCCGTCTTCTGACACCAGCACTTCCATCTCCTCCATCAGCTGGCCGTCAGAACCCTGGAGATAAATTTTGTCCAGAGACACTGGTTCCCGGCTGCTGCCATGAAGTACTGTCCGGTCCCCATCCCGGCTGATCTCCCACTCCATGCCGCTGACATCGTAGCGCAGGGTATCCTGGCTCTCCTCCAGAACACAGCGCAGGGAAGGATCATAGGCCCGCCGGAAGAGGGAGCTGAACTTAATTCCGTCCACCCAGACCGCTTTCATCTCATCATAGAGATAATACTGGTTCAGCCGCTCATCCTCATAGGACTGGGTATAGGCCGTTACGATATAATCCGCATCGTCCTGGTTATCCACATGGACGAGCCTGTTTCTGTGCTCCGGCGGCATGAAAGTGATGGTATTTTCCGGCAGAATCCACACCTTGATCTGTTCCCGCCCGTCCTGCTCACAGGCGTAGCGAAGCAGGTCATAATGGCTCACATTCCAGTAATCCTTCTGAAAATAGTCATCCACAAAAGGCAGGGCAATCCGGTTAAAGAAACAGTATTCATAAGGATGGTTCAGGCCGATCCAGACCGCCGCCCCCAGAACCGCAGCCCCCGTCACGCCCTGACAAACCCGCAGGGCCGCCTTTTTTCTGGCAGCAGCCGCCTGCCAGATGACGGCAATTCCATAGAGCATCACCAGCACCATCATCGGATAGACGAAGTAGAAATGCCGCCATCCGTTATAGAGCACCGGCCGACTGACCAGGACATAAACAAAAGGCACAATCAGATTCACCGCCAGGCCGATATAGTACCAGTCGGTTTCCTTAGGCCCGTGTCTGTGCATCACACCCTTCACTCCTCTGGCCGCCAGAGCCCCTGCTCCGCAGAAGAACATCAGCAGATAGAAAATCGGAGTCATAATGCCGATATTGACGAAAAGATAATACCAGGGAAGTTCTGTGGACAGCACATACTGACCCATAAAGAAAGTATAGGCATACCAGACCACATAATTGGAAAATGTATCGATCAGATTCAGGATTTCCTGCCAGGTATTTTCCCATATCACCGGCGTCATTACAAAATAAAAGGCAAAACAGAGAATGGCAGTGCCCCAGCAGTAAAAGAAGGTTTTCTTCCACTTTTTCTCACCGATGCTCCTGATAAAAGCCAGAATCAGGCAGACTGCCACCACCATGGCCCCCACGATCCGCACATTGGTGCACAGGGCGCCGAAAAAAGCAAAGGGAATCAGCCGTTTCCACGAAAAATTCTCCATGCACAGAAGTCCAAAGTACAGGGCAATTACAAAAACGGACAGGAACATCATATCTTTGATATTGTAAAAAGACTCTGCCAGAATCCGGGGCGTCAGAATCAGAATGCCTGTCCCCAGAAGAGACATGTACTTCCCATGCCCCAGCTTTCTGCAGATTTTATAAAAGAAAACCGTAGCTGCGAAATACATGAGGAAATTATAGAGATGGCGCATCAGAAATACCTTCCGGATATCCAGCTGAAAGCCAAAGAGATGCTCCACCACCACAGCCGGGATCTGTACCGCCATGCCGTAATACCGGTCCTTATACTCCTTCAGCGGCGTCAATTCCGGAAAGTTCACCGTCTCCGTCACCACATCCGACACAGAAGGCATGATATATTTATAAGTGATCAGACTGCTCTCCCGCTCGATCAGCTCATCTGTGGAGATGCCGTAATCTTTCACCACCATCAGGCCGTACAGGAAAAAGGCGGCAAAAAACAAAATGACCACACCATAGGAGGCAATCTTTTTCTTGATGCTATTTTTCATATGTTCTGAAATTCTTTCCATGCAGCTTCCTTTCTATGGGATGAAAATTCCGGCATCAGAAGCCTTCCAAAGGAACCGTCTGATGCCGGGCGTATGTGAATTTACAAAAAAGGCAGAATCAAGAACCACCGACTTCTGTATACAGGGTCAGTTCATGAATAGACCAGTTAGCTGTCGTTCCCTCCGGAATCTGTCCCAGTTCCAACCGCAGATACCGGCATTCCACCGGGTCGAACCGGAAGTCGATCTGATCCTGGCTCTCAGCCTCCACGCTAATCCAATTATAGCCATCCTCAGACACCTGAATCTGAAGGGACGCCGGATAATCTCCGATGCTGTCGCCCAGCTCCAGCCGCGCCCCGTTGAGAACACAGCTTTCCGACAGCTGAACCGTCACCCAGGTTCCCTCCGTCTGGGCGCTGCCGCTGGACCAGCGGGTGGTCAGGTCATGGTCTGTCATATTTCCGGTCTGGTCGCTGTTCACCGAAGCGGTGACGCTGTCGATCCTGCTGCCGGAGCTGAACCATTCACTGCTGTTCTCATCCTGATAAAAGCCCAGCTGGAAGGTACAGCCTCCCTGACACTGATTCCAGTGACCGATCCGGATCTGCCGGATCGCCGTCTCAGGGAAAGAAGCCCACAGGGTATCTCCCCATATCTCATAATCCAGTCCCGCGTAGAGCATCTGCCAGTTTTCTCCGTCCTCTGAGATTTCCAGAGTAAAACCCTCATAATAGCTGGCATCCGACAGGGTCAGAGACAGTACCCCTGAATTCAGCGTCTCCGGCAGGACAGCGGTCAGCAGCGTCTGGCTGTCCGTTTCTGAACGGGTCCACTGAATCTGATTCAGCTCTGCCGACAGGCTGCCGTCAGCATTTTCCTTCACCGCGGCCGTATCTGCCAGCAGCTGGCCGTCGGCAGCCGTATATTCACTGATCAGATTGGGCTTGATATCCTCCAGCCCGGCGATCACCGACCTGGCGATGGCCATTCCCCCCAGGTCTGAGGGGTGGACGATATCCCGGATATATTCAGAACGGTTCCACTGGTTAATGCCGGTGGTTCCGTAAACATCAATAAAAGGAATGCTCATGGCCTCTGCCACTTCCTCCATGGCGTCCCGGTAATCCTTCGTGGTCAGCCCCAGGTCATTGACCGCAAACTGATCCGTATCGCTGTTGGCCGGAACAGAATCGTCCTCTGTCTCCGGTCCTCTGCCGCTTAAAGGAGAAACCAGCACAATCACGGCGTCCGGCACCTTTTCCTGCAGCTTTACAATAGTGGAAGCCACCGCCCCCATAAAGGTGGTCTCGTCAAAAGGATACGACAGGTCACCGATGGGCACATTGGAGCCCATGTCATTGGTTCCGCCCATCACCACCACCAGATCCGCATCCTCCGGTATAGACACATCGATCCGGTCGCTGCTGCACAGATAACCCTCATGCTCTGTCGTCCCCTCCGGCGCTTCCGTTACGCCGTCGAAGCCAGGCCGGCTGTTATAGCTGCCGTCCTCGTTTGCATACCAGACCTGGTCACTCTGGGCAAAGGTACTGCTGCCGATCCCCCGGTTGTAATGCTTTTCAAAGCCAAAATACTCGGTCACATAGGACTGCCACTTTTCCTCCTGGGTGATGCTGTCCCCGTAGCTGCACCAGGTTTTCCCCGCCCAGCTCAGCTTGGACACCTCGCCCTCCACCGCCTGGATATTGATAAAACGGCTCTCCTCCCCGGAAACACTGTCCCCGCTGCTGCTCTCCGGCTTCAGAAGAAGCGCCAGGCAGACCACATTGCATATCACTGAAAAAATCAGCGCCGCCGCCGCGATATATCGAATCAGATGATTTTTCTTTTTCTCCGTCATACTGTCACCGCCTTTTTATAGAACCTTTCAGCCGGTCCCGCAGATCCTTCGCCAGAAATGCCTGCCCCATGTGAAGCACCGAAGGACGGGTATCCCGGTAAAACAGAGGCGCTACCACCGTCACCACGATCTGGGTCGCCAGGGTCGCGATCGCAGCCCCCAGAGCGCCCAGGTGAGGGATCAGCAGATAATTCAGGACAAAATTTACAGCCACGCCCCAGATCGGGAAAATCTCCGAATATTTCTGGAGTCCCTCGCAGACCAGCCAGGTATTCCGGGCCACTGACAGATGGGAAAACAGCGTGCTCCAGATCAGAACCAGCAGGATCGGCACCGATGCCATAAACTCCGCTCCCGCATACAGCCAGATAATCAGGCGGCCAAAGACGGTAACCCCCAGGCCCACGGCGATGCCCATCCAGATCATAATTGAGTAGAGGGTACGCAGCCGTTCATGGTAGTTGGTTTTCGTCGTATACCCCTCCATAATGGCAGGACGGTAGGAATTCATAATCGCGTTGGGAATAAACACCCACATCATCGCCACGCCGTAGGCTACGCTGTAGAGGCCGTTCTGATAGTCACCCACCTCCTGCCCCAGCATCTGGCCGATCATCAGTTTATCCATCTCCGAATAAATCACTGTAATCATAGATGCCAGGATAAAATGGCAGCTCTGGGACAGCAGCCGCTTCGCCCAGGAAAAACGGAAGCCGAACCGCTGTCCACCCTCCTTCACATACATGAACAGCAGAATCGCGCCCACCACCAGGGCTTCCAGAGTGGTGGCAAAGGCAAAAAATTCCACCGGCATGGAGGCTGCCAGGCCGATCACACGCCAGAGGGCCACCACCACGTATGTAATGCCCTTGGCGATGGCCACATGCTTGGAATTCAGATGGGACTGGAACCAGAAATCAATCAGCTCCGCCGCCTTAAAAATCAGGGAAAAGGACTGGAGCAGGGTTACTGTCATATAGATCGGCGTAAAATCTGTGGACACAGCCACCACGCCCTGGATGGCAATCACACAGGCAATGCTGGAAATAATCCGCATCACCAGGCTGGTTCCCAGGATCAGTCCCTCCTGATCCCGGTTGGCCACCAGTTCCTTTACCACGATATATTCCAGACCCAGGGTCACAAAGGCAGTGCACATATTGACATAAGAAGCGCAGTAATTGATCAGGCCGAGACTGCTTGCACCCAGATAACGGTTCAGAAGGGCATTGATCACAATGGATACTCCCATCTGGAATATCCGCTCAGCGATCATCCACATGGAATTATTGACAATTTTATTCTCAATTTTCACTTTCTTCATGGTTTCATCTTTCTCCTGTCACCAGTAGCAGCCGTCCTCTATCTTCTTTGCCGCCTCCGGCATCTCCTCCGGCAGAGGCCGCACCCAGCCCTCCGCCATGATCGGCCGGTATTCCTCCTTCGCCTCCCACCGCTTACCGGTGATTCCGAACAGCAGCTGAACAGCGCCGCCCATGTGGACGGCCTGCTTCCCCGCCGCCTTCAGCTTTGCCGCCAGCGGGAAGCCATAGGCTCCGCAGCCGATGACCGCCAGGTCGAAATCCTGACCCACCGCCTCTTCATACATATAATCCAGCGCCTGAAACCAGTCAGAAAAACGTCTGTCGCCTCCCCCGCCGATGGTCTGAACCGCCTTCACAGTCCGCAGCTCAAAATCCGGCAGCCACTGCTTATATTTCTGAAACTCATCCTTTCGCTCATACTGCCGGCGTATCGACGTTTCAAAAGGATGGATGACCAGCACCTTTTTCCCCGCCCATCCCATGGTCCAGGGCTCCTCCGCGAAAAAGGGCTCCAGCCCAGACAGATAGCAGAGTCCGGCCTGGGGGAGATACCGGCGGATCACATACTGCTCCATGGGCAGAGTACCCCAGATGGCCAGCATATCCGCCCGGGCGGCTGACTGCTCCATCAGATCCCCGAACCGCATCACCATCTCCTGCTCTCTGGGGAAAAAGCCGGCATTGACGCACATGGAGTCCATGTTGGCCTCCGGGATGGTTTTCCGCAGTCCCATCCGCACCTCCCTGGTTTTCAGGAAGGCCCGCATCTCCCCGCTGCCAAACCGACAGGCCATAAAAGGGCGGCCCGATTCCACCGCCTCCTTCAGCCACAGATTCACATGGCTGTCGTCCAGGCAGCGGACATTATCATAATGAATGGTTCTCTTGATTTTCAGTACATGGCGGACGCCCTCGCAGAAAAAGGCGCCGCCGTAGCGAATCTGTTCCAGCATTCTGTCACTCTCTCATCCTTTATATGGTTTCTGCCATCAGCACGTCAAAATCAGCCGACCGCGGCATGTCAGCGGAAAATCCGCAGAATGTTTTTCACCGTCGAGGGAAGCCGTTTCAGCTTCGCCTTCTTTTCCTCCCCGCTGGAGTACCAGAAGGCCTTCGCCCCTCCCTCGATGCCCCGCCATGCCTTCACCACCGGATGGCCCTCGCTTAAAATCCGGCAGAACTTCTTCGTGTAGGTCACATCCGCGATCACATGCTTCGGATGGCGGAGAGGAAATTCATATTCATAAGTCTTTTTATAATAAACCTGTTTGATCCCGTTGGGCAGTACCTCCATGGAGCCTGCCCCGTGGGTGCCGTCTGCTCCCACCCCGATATTGCTGGTCAGGTTCCTGGAAGGGACGATGTCCAGCATATGGTTGGTGGTCTTGGTATTCCAGATAATGGTCTCAAAATAAGCCTTCCCGGTGCTCTTATGCCACCGGCAGGTCTTCACCTTTTCATCAAAGGCCTCCACCTGAAGCCGCAGCTGCTCCATCGCATGGGGATCATCCATAAAAGAATATTCCTTATCAAACAGATCAATGCACCGTTTCCAGGTGGCCCATCCCCAGATGGCCGAGCGGGGAGAGAAAAAATAATCCGCCGTTTCATCCTGGTACACATCCAGGTGATTCATCCCCGCAATGGTAAAAATCCGGGTGTCATACTCATATTTATCCAGCAGTTCCTTCGCAAATGGGAAAAAGCTGGAAGAAGCCACGATATCATCCTCCAGGATCATCCCTTTTTCCACATGAGAAAACATCCATGTAATGGCATTATACATGGAAGGGTCGCAGCCCACATTGGACTCCTGATAATTCCGGTACACCTCGCAGTCCCAGTCAATGCCATTTTCCGCGATCTCCCGGCAGCGCCGGATATTCTCCACATCGCTGTCCCGGCCTTCCCTGGGGCCGTCCTGGTACAGAAACAGCTGTCTGGGCCTGGCCTTTCTCACCTGTTCAAACACCTGGGCAAAAGTATCCGGGCGCACAAAAAAGACACACAAAACCGCCAGATCAATGCCCCAGGGCTTTTTTTCCGTATATTCCATTCTTCCTCCTGCCTTCCGGTTTGTTTTTAAATGAAAACATTCATGACGTTCCATATATCCAAATCCTGCCGCGGCCTCCGAATCCTTTCAGCTGTCTTCCTCTTCACAAATGTCCCGGTAAACTGCCAGTACCTGCCGCGCGTTTTCTTCCCGGTTATGGGTTTCCATAGCTCTGATTCTGGCCTGGCGGCCCAGCCTCGCAGCCAGCTCATCGCTGTCAAAAATCCGGGACACCTGATATGCCAGCATATAGGGAGCGTCTGTCTGGTAGATCAGTCCTTCCCTTTCATGTGTCAGCATGGATTTCACCCCGCCCATATCAGCGGAAACCACCGGCATCCCCAGCGCCATGGCCTCTCCCACAGAATTGGGAGAGTTCTCAATGGAAGAAGGACAGACAAAAACATGAGACATCCGGTAGCGCCCGCACATCTCCTTCTCGTCCAGAAACCCGGTAAATACCACAGAGGAGCGGAGCTGATACCGGTCCAGCAGCCGGCTGATATACCGCCCGTAGGCAGACTGGCGGAGCCTGTCTTTCAACGTCTGATTCCGGGAAATATCCTCCCCCGCTACATAGAGCGTCACATCGGGATACTGTTTTTTCAGAATCACCATCGCCTCCAGCATATAGTGGAGCCCCTTGATGGGATAGCTGCCCTGGCTGAGGAAAATGCTGCGGCGCTGGCATCCATCCGGCGACCACTGATTTTCCTCCAGATAAAAGGAGGAACGGAGGGTCTCATTGCACAGATGGTAGGCTGCCTCCGGGTTGATCTGAACCGTACAGGCCCGGTCCCACTCAGTCCGTCCCATGATATGTCCTGCCTGTTCGATAGCCTGGCGCTCGTAAACACCCCGCTCCACAAATTTTTGCTGCTGCCGCAGCAGATTCTCCCGCCGCATCAGATCCCGGAAGGTATACTGCTTCTGCACCTTCCAGGGCAGGTCTGCCATAAAGTGGAGGGCGTAGACAGACACCAGCCCCTGGATATGGATCATGGTCCTCTTCGGCTTCCCGAAGGCCTTCACCGCCGCCAGGGAGTGGGGATATTCCGTACCGAATACATGGAGCAGATCCGGCTGGGTTTCCCTGATGATCTGCCGGAACTGTTCCTCCTGCACCGGATCATACTGATTCAGCCGTTTCATATCGCTGGAAAATCCGTAAAAGTCCAGCCCCTCCGCCTGTCCCTTTACCACTTCGGACGCCCCCGGCATGGGAAAACAGACTGTCAGCGCCGCCTGGGGAGAGGCCAGCAGATCCTCTGACAGCCCTTCCAGCCAGCCGCCGATGGGCGTTGTCCCGGTATTCAGCGCCCTGGCAATCCGGGGCAGCATCACATTACAGACCCATAAAACCTTAATTGGATGATCCATCCTCTCTCTTCACCTCATTGATTTCTCTTGCCGCTCTCAGCTGCTCACGCTGTGACAGCGCAGCTCACGTTCCTTCTCTTCCGGCCTCCCGAAGCCTCACCGCGGGATTTCCGGCCCAGACCTCTCCCGCAGGCACATCCCTGGTCACCACAGAGCCTGCCCCGATGACAGCCCCCGCTCCGATATGGACGCCCTTCAATATGATGGAATGGGCGCCGATAAAAGCGCCGTCGCCGATCACCACCGGCTTTCTGACCGCATCCTCCCGGTCATCCACCCGCACATGATCTCCCGATAATTTATGAAAATCCGTGTCATAGATTTTAACGCTCCCACCGATCACCACATCATTTCCGATGGTTACCGACCGATGGCAGACGATGGTGCTGTTGGAAATGCCCGCCCGGTCGCCGATGGTCAGCTCCGCTCCCGGAACGACAGAAAAAATCGTCCGGGTATCACCGCCGATGGGATTGGAGGACATGGAGGAATTAATCTGCACCCCTTCTCCCAGCGTGATCCGGCCATGGCCGAAAATCTTCAGCCTGCCGTGAATCACCGGCATCTCCTTCATCGATACCCGGCGGTAGCCCAGGACAGTTTTGTTTATTATATAGTTAAATGCCGACGGAATCAAGGCAATCAGTCTTTTTATCATCCATTTTACCCTTTCTGTAATCTATCATCCCATTCTACCACATCATTCCGCTTCTTTCCACCCGTTATTTTCCCAAATCTCCATGACGGTATGGAATCCGGAAGCCTTCCCGCGCTCTTTCATTTTGCAGCATTGAGCCATTTTATGAGCCATTTTTCACATTTCTCACATTTTCGGGATTGAGCCGCGCCCTGTTTTATGGTAGGCTATGATTGCAGAAATGAATGTTTCAGAGGTATTTATTCAGAGGTATTTATGATGACACGTCTTGTATTAAACATGGTATTAAACATCTCAGCCGTGGCTGAAACCCGCAGCTTAACGGAACTGTTCGGCAGCGACCCTGTCAGCTGGCTGAACTGGGTTCTTGTATTCGGCGTGCTGGCGCTATCCTTTTATCTGCTTGTTTTCAAACTGTGGTCCAAAATCAATTATTTTTTCAGCCTGGAGCGAAAAATCCAGCGGGCGCAAAGCCGGAACCATATCACCCGGGGACAGCTGCTGCGCTATACAAAAAACCGACGGCGGGACGAGGAAACCCGCCAGTACAAAACCACCTACCAGGCATGGTATGCCTACGAAGCCGATGGCGTCCGCTATGAAAAGCGGATCCCCATGCATACCCTGCCGTCCCAGACCCTCCAGCTGTTCTGGCTGAATTCTCCCCGCCATGTATTTCATGCCGGCACACGGCTGTGGCGCCAGCCCCTGGGCTGTCTCTATCTCATACTCATCTTCGCCGCCTTCGCCATCGCCGGCTGGACAGGCGTATGGCTGGGTGTTATTTCTGTGTGAAAAGGAATGCGCAACCATTTCCGCAACCGGCAGTTCAGGCGCAGGAACCAGGTTTGCACTGAATTTTTCAACCTTACAGATAAGTAAGACAGACGTCACCTGGAAGTAAGTTATAGGGGGTATGATGTGTCTGTAAGGAGGTTTTAAATATGGATATTCTTGAAGTACAGAACCTGTGCAAAACCTATGGCACAGGCGAAACAGAAGTTCATGCTTTGAACCATGTATCATTTTCTATCCGTAAAGGCGAGTTTATCGCTATCACCGGCGAGTCGGGTTCCGGCAAAAGTACCCTGCTGGAGGTGTCGTCGCGTTGAAAAGCTATCTTGGATTGGTGCCGCAATATGAAAAGGTACACCGCAAGAACAATCGAATTTCGGTTCTCTG
>CAJFOT010000033.1 GCA_904397815.1 Candidatus Paralachnospira sangeri | reverse complement strand
AGAACCGGTCTTACATGAAGAAAAATCCTGATGATTTTTCTTCATTAATCCCTCAGAAATGAGCGTTGAGCGCTCATTTCTGTCTGTAAAAGCAGGCTGATATTTCCTAAGGATTTGTAATCAGGTCTCCACATGTCTGTCCCATCCCCGCCCCTGTGGAGGCCGATGCCGGCCGGCAGTTCCCGGAGCCGTTACACGATTGCCTCTTCCTGTTGACTGGATATGTGACAGGAACGAAAAAACAGGATAACTGGCCGACGAAAAGAGCAGAAATATGGCGCTTCTGCCCGACCTGCAGCAATTGCCCCTTTTCTGTTCCGGCAATACAGACCAAAACAGAAAAATATCGGCTTGAACTGTACGGGCACTCTAATTTGTACGGTTGAAAATAGAAAAAACCCAATTTCGTCTGTTTCCATCCATATTAAATCATACGCCGTGTTTTCGTTCCTTGCGGCAGCCAGTGAACAGGCCCCGCCAGCCGCAGAGAGAGGGTGCCGCAAACAATTCAGGGCTGTCTTGAGCTGGAGCCGAGATCCAGCCTTTAGAAAGCACTTGGTGAAGAGGCCCTCTGCCGATGAACCTAGTGCGTCTTAAGGCTTAGCTCGGCGGAAGCGATAGCCCGTTTGCGGCACCCTCTCTCTGCGGCTGGCGGGGCCGTCCGGACTGCAGCAAGCCCCCCTGAACGAAAACATACTCTTTCTACTGTATTTCTTTCATCAGCTGCACTGCCTCTTCCAGCAGTTCCATATCCTCAGCTGTGATTCTGAAGTTGGAGATGTAGTTCTGTCCCTCAGCCGTGGTGACGCTGATTTCGATGACAGTCCCCTCTCTGACTGCGTTCTGGGTGACTGCCTGGGCGAATTTGGGAAGTTTCGGATGGTTGGAGATGAAACGATCCCACAGCCCTTTTAACTGAAAGATTTTCATGGGGTTTACGCTCATGGTTTCCTCCTTGTGTATCCTGGTGCAGTGTGCGGCGGTGCCTATGCCCGGTTCTGTGTATCCTGATAGTCCAGGGCGGCTTTGATAAAGCCCCTGAACAGCGGATGGGGACGGTTGGGCCGGGATTTAAATTCCGGATGTCCCTGGGTTCCGATGAACCAGGGGTGGCCGGGCAGTTCGCACATTTCGATAATTCTGCCGTCAGGTGAGATGCCGGACAGCAGCATGCCATGATCTGTCAGTGCTTTCCGGAAATCATTGTTTACCTCATAACGATGGCGGTGGCGCTCATAAATGGTTTTTTCGCCATAAACCTCCATCGCTTTGGAACCGTCGGCCAGAACACACGGATAGGCGCCCAGCCGGAGGGTGCCGCCGATGTTTTCCACGCCGTTCTGGTCAGGCATCAGGTGGATCACAGGGTGGGTGGTGGAAGGGTCCAGCTCAGCACTGTGGGCATCCGCAAATCCTACTACATTCCGGGCGAATTCTACAATAGCCAGCTGCATGCCCAGACAGAGGCCCAGGAAAGGAATCTGATGCTCTCTGGCATACTGGATGGCTGTCAGTTTTCCGTCGATGCCCCGGAAACCGAATCCGCCGGGTACCAGAATGCCGGAGACATCTCCCAGCACGTCATCTGCGTTGTCCGGTGTCAGGGTTTCAGAATCCACCCACTTGATCTCTACCCGGGTCCGGTTCCCGCCGCCGCCTGCTTTCAATGCTTCTACAACGCTGATGTATGCATCGTGGAGGGAAATGTATTTTCCTACCAGAGCGACTTTTACATTGTGCAGAGGGTGCTTCCAGGCATCGATCATGGCTTCCCATTCGGTCAGGTCAGGCTCCGGACATTCCAGATGAAGGCATCGAAGGGCTGCTTCTGCCAGATGCTCCTTTTCCATGGCCAGAGGCGCCTCATATAAAATATCCACGTCCAGATTCTGGAGGACATTTTCTTTCGGCAGATTGCAGAACAGAGAGAGCTTTTCTCTTAATCTTGCATCAAGGGGATATTCAGACCGGCAGACAATAATATCCGGCTGGATTCCCATGCCCTGGAGGGATTTGACGCTGGCCTGGGTGGGTTTGGTTTTCATTTCGCCGGAGGCCTTCAGGTAGGGAATCAGTGTAACATGGATCAGGATGGCGTTTTCACGTCCTATTTCATTCTGAAACTGACGGATTGCCTCCAGGAAAGGCTGGCTTTCAATGTCGCCCACGGTACCGCCTACTTCGATAATGGCGATTTCCGTTTTATCAGTGGTATAGTTTCTGTAAAAACGACTTTTGATTTCGTTGGTGATATGAGGAATAACCTGTACAGTTCCGCCGCCGAAGTCTCCCCGGCGCTCTTTGTTGAGTACAGACCAGTAGACCTTGCCGGTGGTGACATTTGAATTTTTGTTCAGGCTCTCATCGATGAAGCGTTCATAGTGTCCCAGATCCAGATCGGTTTCCGCCCCATCATCGGTTACAAATACTTCACCATGCTGGATTGGATTCATTGTTCCGGGATCAATGTTGATATAAGGGTCAAATTTCTGCATGGTGACGGTGTATCCGCGGGCTTTCAAAAGGCGTCCGAGGGATGCGGCAGTGATTCCTTTGCCGAGCCCGGAGACAACGCCGCCGGTTACAAAGACGTACTTTACTGGCATAATTTATCCTCCTTCAAATGTTCAGAACAACCAATAACCCGTACATTATACAACCAGGTCAGGAAGAATTCCAGTAGAAATTATTATTTTTTGTCTGTCAGTTTATAAAACTTTTAAAAATAAGCGGAAGTTTTCATATTATGATGCTTGATTTATATTTTAAGAATCTCTATAATGATTACGTAGAATCGGCAAAAACTGTTAGGGACAGAGTTCCCGTGAAATAGGATTCATATTTAATATAAAGAAGCAAGGAGAAATTGGATGAGTTCACAGGATAATAAAAATGGCGGCAATGGAGGCGGCAAACTTCCAAAGAACAGTCAGGGCGTGCTGATTATGGTGATTGCCGCTATTTTGACACTGTTCAGCGTATCGCTGCTGAGTAATATGATGGGGAGCAGCGGAACGGAAATTTCCTATACGGAATTTCTGAATATGGTTGATGCGGGGGAAGTGAAGTCTGTTGAGATTGAGGAGAACAATTCCCGCATTATCGTTACGCCTAAAACAGAAGAAGAGATGGAAAGTGAGACGGCTGAGAGCCAGGAACAGGAAAGTCAGGCGGACCAGGAGAGCCAGCCGGCCTCGTCTGAGGATGAGATGGAGGATCTTTACGCCTATTATATGGGCGCCGGCGAGCGGCCCACCTATTATGTGGTGATGGTCAATGACGATCAGCTGATCCCGCGGCTGGAGGCTGCCGGTGTGGAGATCACCGGTGTGATGCCGGATTCCAGTTCCGCAATACTGGATTTTCTGCTGGTCTATGTGTTCCCGATTCTGCTGGTATGGGTTGTACTTATGGTATTTATGAAGCGGGCCGGCGGAGGCGGAGGCGTTATGGGTGTCGGAAAATCCAATGCCAAGGTTTATGTCCAGAAGGAGACGGGCGTTACCTTTAAAGATGTGGCCGGCCAGGATGAGGCGAAGGAGTCGCTGACGGAGATTGTGGACTTCCTTCACAATCCGGCCAGATACGTGGAAATCGGCGCCAAGCTGCCGAAGGGCGCCCTGCTGGTGGGCCCTCCGGGCACAGGAAAAACACTGCTGGCGAAGGCGGTGGCAGGTGAGGCGAATGTGCCGTTCTTCTCTCTTTCGGGTTCTGATTTCGTGGAAATGTTTGTCGGCGTCGGCGCGTCCAGAGTCCGGGACCTGTTTAAGCAGGCCCAGCAGCATGCTCCCTGTATTATTTTCATCGATGAGATTGACGCCATCGGGAAGAGCAGGGACAGCCGTTACGGCGGCGGAAATGATGAGCGGGAGCAGACGCTGAATCAGCTGCTGTCCGAGATGGACGGCTTCGATCCGGCGAAGGGTGTGTTCATCCTGGCCGCGACAAACCGGCCGGAGATCCTGGACAAGGCACTGCTCCGTCCGGGACGCTTTGACCGTCGCATCATCGTAGACCGTCCTGATTTGAAGGGAAGAATTAATACATTAAAGGTACATGCAAAGAATGTGGCAATGGATGACACGGTAGATCTGGAGGCCATTGCCCTGGCGACGTCAGGGGCGGTAGGCTCTGATCTGGCGAACATGATCAATGAGGCGGCGATCAATGCGGTAAAACATGGGCGCAAGGCGATTTCCCAGTCTGATCTGTTTGAGGCCGTGGAGCAGGTACTGGTAGGCAAGGAAAAGAAAGATCGCGTGATGAATGCCGAGGAGCGCCGCATCGTATCCTACCACGAAGTGGGACACGCGCTGATCAGCGCTCTGCAGAAGGATTCCGAGCCGGTACAGAAGATTACCATTATTCCCAGAACAATGGGAGCTCTGGGATATGTGCTGAATGTGCCGGAGGAGGAAAAATATCTGAATACCAAGGCGGAGCTGGAAGCTTTGCTGGTACAGTACTTAGGAGGCCGGGCGGCAGAGGAGATTGTCTTTGATACCGTGACTACCGGCGCTTCCAATGATATTGAGAAGGCAACCCGGATTGCCAGAGCGATGGTGACTCAGTACGGTATGTCAAAGGAGTTCGGCCTGATGGGATTGGAATCTGTGGAAAACCGTTATCTGGACGGCCGGCCGGTGCTGAACTGTGCGGAAGCAACTGCCGCCGGCATTGATGAAGTCGTGAAGGAGATGCTGAAGAAAGCCTATGAAGAGGCGAAGCGCCTGCTGCTGGAAAACCGGAAGGCACTGGATCAGATTGCTTCCTTCCTGATTGAGAAAGAAACCATTACCGGAAAGGAATTTATGGACATTTTCCACAGAGTGCAGCGGGGCGAGGATATCACCGGCCAGGAAAGCGACAGTGACGCTCATGACGCGGCTGAGGAAAACAACCAGATCAGCCATCACCGGGAGACAGGCGAGGCAGAAGAGGGCCAGGCGGCAGCCGGTCAGATGCCGGAAACTCCGGTCTATAATGGAAACCTGGCAGGCGGCCGGCCGGATGGAGATTCGTCTCAGCATAATCCGGTGCACCTGGAGAAATGACGCAGGCAGGGACGCCGGACAGACCAGAGGCACTGTCTGAGGATAAGGATTGATGTTATGGATAGTCGTTCGGATACGTTTCAAATAGAGGAGGAACTGAAGAAACTGCCGGGAAAGCCGGGGGTTTATCTGATGCATGACGCCAGCGACCAGATTATTTATATCGGAAAGGCCGTCAGTCTGAAAAACCGTGTGCGGCAATATTTTCAGAGCAGCAGGAACAAATCTCCGAAAATACAGAAGATGGTCTCCCTGATTCAGTGGTTTGAGTATATTATCACGGATTCCGAACTGGAGGCCCTGGTGCTGGAGAGCAATCTGATCAAAGAGTACCGGCCCAAGTACAATACCATGCTGAAGGATGATAAGAATTATCCTTACATTAAGGTAACGTTAGGGGAGGATTATCCGCGTGTCCTGTTTGCTCACAGGATGACGAAGGATAAGTCAAAATATTACGGTCCCTATACCAGTTCGGAGGCGGTAAAGAATACCATCCGCCTGCTCCACAAGCTGTATCAGCTGCGTACATGCAGCAGGAATCTGCCGAAAGAGCAGGGGGTGGGGCGGCCTTGTCTTAACTATCATATGAAGCAGTGCCAGGCACCCTGCCAGGGATATATATCGAAGGAAGAATATGGAAAATCTGTGGCGCAGGCCATGGATTTTCTTAATGGGAAGAGTTTTGACCGGATTGCGGGAGAACTGGAAGAGAAAATGAAGAAGGCCTCAGAGGAAATGGATTTTGAGGCTGCTGCCGGCTACCGGGATCTGCTGTTTGATGTGCGCAAGATTGCAGAGAAGCAGAAGGTGACAGACAGCGGACAGGAGGACAGGGATATTATTGCCCTGGCTATGGAAGGGGCGGACGCGGTCTGCCAGGTGTTTTTTGTCAGGGAAGGCCGACTGATCGGAAGAGACCATTTCCATCTGTCGGTGGCTAAGGGGGATTCTCAGGAGCAGGTGCTGACAGATTTCGTGAAACAGTTTTACAGTGGTACGCCTTTTGTGCCCAGAGAACTGTTTCTGCCCTTTGAGATTGAGGAGCAGGAGCTGATTGAGAGCTGGCTCCAGAGCCGGAGAGGACAGAAGGTCGCTATCCGAATTCCAAAAAAAGGAGAGAAACATAAGCTGGTCGAACTGGCTCAGAGGAATGCTGAAATGATTCTGGGGCAGAATAAGGAGAAGATGAAGCGGGAGGCTGCAAGAACCACAGGAGCGGTAAAGGAGATCGAAGATCTCCTTCATATTCCCTCTATCGTCAGGATGGAAGCGTTTGATATCTCCAATATCAGCGGATTTGAGTCGGTAGGCTCTATGGTTGTATTTGAGAATGGGCGGCCGAAGCGGAATGATTACCGGAAGTTCCGCATTAAATGGGTGAAGGGGGCCAATGATTATGCTTCTATGGATGAGGTGCTGACCCGGCGCTTTTCTCATGGTCTGGAAGAACAGAAAGTTTTTCGGGAGAAACAGATGGTGGCCGAAGCTTCTGACTATGGCAGCTTCACCAGATTCCCGGACCTGATTATGATGGATGGAGGAAAGGGACAGGTGAATATTGCCCTGGAAGTGCTGGACAGGCTGGGACTGCAGATTCCGGTATGCGGCATGGTGAAGGATGACCGGCACCGGACAAGAGGATTGTATTATAATGGCGTGGAAGTTCCTGTTGATACCCATTCAGAAGGGTTTCGGCTGATTACCAGGATTCAGGATGAAGCGCACCGCTTTGCCATCGAGTATCACCGCAGCCTGCGGGGAAAGGATCAGGTCCATTCTGTTCTGGATGACATAAAGGGGATCGGTCCGGCCCGCAGAAAGGCGCTGATGCGTACCTACACATCTCTGGATGAAATCCGGGAAGCTTCAGTGGAAGAACTGGCGCAGATCCCGGAGATGAGCGCGGCGGCGGCGCAGAGTGTATGGAACTTTTTTCACAGCAAAGAGAAAACAGAAGAAGCGCCGCCAGAGCTGCCGGAACAGAGCTGAAAGGTTGCGGACAGGAAAAATATGTGATAAAATCAAACCATGTGTAATGTAAAATAGGGCCGGCTCGTGCCGGCGCCGGGGAAGGTTAGGTGCCGTATATGACAGGTATAAGAGTTTCTACGCTGATAGACAAAATGAAGCTGAATAATTTGCTGCCCACGATTCACACAGATGAAATTATTCTTCGTCACCCTGACATTAACAGGCCGGCTCTGCAGCTGACCGGCTATTATGATCACTTTGATCATGAACGGGTCCAGATCATCGGCTATGTGGAACAGGAATATCTGGGACAGCTGACGGAGGAACAGCGGGTGGAATGTTATGAGAAGCTGCTGAGCAAGAATATCCCCTGCCTGATCTTCAGCCGGAGTTATCAGCCGGAGCAGAGCCTGCTGGATATTGCGGACAGATATGGAGTGCCTATTCTCAGCTCAGATAAAACAACGACGAACCTGATGGCAGAAATTATTCGCTGGCTCCAGGTACAGCTGGCGCCGACTATCAGTATCCATGGCGTTCTTGTTGATGTATATGGTGAGGGCGTCTTGATTACAGGAGAGAGCGGTATCGGCAAAAGTGAGGCAGCGCTGGAACTGATCAGGCGGGGACACCGTCTGGTCAGCGATGATGTAGTGGAAATACGTAAGGTGAGTGATGATACTCTGGTGGGCAGTGCACCGGATATTACCAGGCATTTTATTGAACTGAGAGGCATAGGAATTATTGATGTGAAAGCCCTGTTCGGTGTGGGAAGTGTGAAGAATACCCAGTCCATCGATATGGTGATTCAGCTGGAGGACTGGAATCGGGAAAGAGAGTATGACCGCCTGGGCCTGGAGGATCAGTACACAGAATATCTGGGCAACCGGGTGATCTGTCATTCGATTCCGATTCGCCCCGGCAGAAATCTGGCTGTTATCATAGAATCTGCCGCTATCAACTACCGGCAGAAAAAAATGGGCTATAATGCCGCACAGGAACTGTATAAACGAGTTGAGTATAACATGAAAAAGGGCGCGGTGGATATAATTTAATGGGTTCCTATGATGAATTTGAAAAATGGCTGAAAGATCATTATCCGGCAGGGCTGGTCCGGTTTCAGGAGCCGATGCGGCTGCATACCACATTTCGGGTTGGAGGGCCGGCCAGATATATGGTTATGCCATGCGGTCCCGACGAAATTACAGAGGTGATCCGATGGTGCAGACGTCTGGAACTGCCCTGGTTTGTGATGGGAAACGGAAGCAATCTGCTGGTCAGTGATCATGGCTATGACGGTGTGATTCTGAAACTGGGCCGTCAATATGGAACGGTTTGCGCAGAAGAAGACAGGCTGCATGCGCAGTCCGGCGCGATGCTGACCCGTATGGCCCGTCTGGCAGCTGAAAAGGGCCTGGCCGGTCTGGCATTTGCTGCAGGCATTCCCGGAACGCTGGGAGGCGGACTGATGATGAATGCCGGTGCCTATGGAGGCGAGCTGAGCCAGATTGTGGAACGGGTTCAGGTTCTGGATCAGGAAGGACGGATCCGGGAATTGACAGGAGAGCAGATGGGTTTTGGTTATCGGACCAGTATATTGGGAAAAGAGAGCCTGATTGCCCTTGCAGCTGATCTGCGTCTGAAGCCGGGTGATCAGGAAAAAATTCTGGCCGAAATGGACGAACTGAACCGGAAGCGAAAAGAAAAGCAGCCGCTGGAGTATGCCAGCGCGGGCAGCACCTTCAAGCGGCCAGAGGGATATTTCGCCGGCCGTCTCATTGAAGACGCCGGATTGAAAGGATTTACTGTAGGAGACGCCCAGGTTTCAGAGAAGCACTGCGGGTTCATTATAAACCGGGGAGAAGCGACTGCCGGACAGATCTGGGATCTGTGCCGAATCGTTCAGGAACGGGTTTATGGATTATTTCATGTAGAACTTCAGATGGAAGTCAGATTATTAGGAAAATTTTGAGGTGATGGAAATGTCATTTTCCAGCCAGGTAAAGGAAGAACTGGTTCAGCATATTGGGAGCGCCCGCCACTGCCAGATTGCAGAGATCGCCGCGATTGTCAGCCTGTGCGGCAGACTGACAGAATTTCATGGAAGAAAAATACTGGTGGTTCATACAGAAAATTTTTCTGTTGCAAAAAAGTACTTTACTTTAATGAAAAAAACATTTAGTATAATATCTGATACGGCTGTTCGCAGGAACGCATATTTGAAAAAGAGCAGGGTTTATACTGTTGCTGTGCAGGAACAGGAGGATGTCCTGCGGGTGACAGAGGCGCTGAAGCTGGAAGGACAGACAGGAAACATGGGAGACAGGGACTTTCTGGTCAACGGTCTGCTGGTGCAGAGTTCCTGCTGTAAGAGAGCGTTTATCCGGGGGGCTTTTCTTTCATCGGGATCTGTGACTGATCCCCGGAAGTCTTATCACCTGGAGATTGTTTTCACCAGCGAAAAAAAAGCCGGAGCGCTTCAGGAGATGATTGCTTCCTTTGATATTGACGCGAAGATTGTGGCCAGAAAGAAATATTTTGTACTGTATATTAAAGAAGGCCGTCAGATTGTGGACATTCTGAATGTGATGGAGGCCCATCTGTCCCTGATGGATCTGGAAAATGTGCGGATTCTGAAGGAGATCAGCGGGGCGGTGAACAGACAGGTGAACTGTGAAACCGCAAACATCAACAAAACGGTATCAGCTGCCGTAGGGCAGATTAATGATATAAAACTAATCAGAAACAAAATTGGACTTGAAAAACTGCCGGAAGAACTGGAACAGACTGCCCTGGCCCGCCTGGAATATCCCGATGCCACGCTGAAGGAGCTGGGCAGCGCGTTAAGTCCCCCGGTAGGAAAGTCCGGAGTGAACCACAGGCTGAGAAAATTGAGAATGATAGCCGACAGCATTAGAGAAAACGAGGAGGATCAATATGGTAACAAAGACGATCAAAATTGGCAAGCCGGCAGGCCTTGACGCGCGGCCGGTAGCATTATTTGTACAGATTGCCAGCCAATTTGAGAGCTCAATCTACGTAGGTACTGGCAATAAGAAAGTCAATGCTAAGAGCATCATGGGAATGATGACGCTGGATCTGGGTCCGGGAGCACAGGTTCAGGTATCCGTGGATGGCGAGGACGAGACAGCTGCCATTGAGAAAATCGAAGAGTATTTAAGTGCTGATTAAATACACAAAAGGCTCACACAGGTATTGTCGATGGCTGCGCCAAAGACAATACCTTTTTTATTTTTATATAATATAAAAGGGAGGATTTCCATGGCGTTTACACATCTGCATGTTCATACGGAATACAGCCTGCTGGACGGCTCCAGCAAGATTCAGGAGCTTCCCTTCCAGGCGAAGAAGCTGGGCATGGACAGCCTGGCGATTACAGATCATGGCGTTATGTATGGTGTCATTGATTTTTACCGCGCCTGCAAAGAGGCGGAGATTAAGCCGATCATCGGCTGTGAGATTTACGTAGCGCCTGGCTCCCGGTTCGAACGAGAGAAAAGTTCCGGAGATGAGCGCTATCACCATATGGTGCTGCTGGCGGAGAATGATATCGGCTACCACAATTTGATGAAGATTGTGTCCAAAGGATTTACCGAAGGATTTTATTATAAGCCCAGGGTAGACGATGAGGTACTGGAGGAGTACCACGAGGGAATTATTGCGCTAAGTGCCTGCCTGGCGGGGGAGATTCCAGGCTTTCTGATACGTGGGATGTATGAGAAAGCGAAACAGTCGGCACAGAAATATGAGAAAATTTTCGGGAAGGGCAATTTTTTTCTGGAACTTCAGGATCATGGCATCCCCCAGCAGAAAACGGTGAATGCCGGCCTGCTGCGGATGCATGAGGAACTGGGC
The DNA here is from genome assembly GCA_904397815.1 of Candidatus Paralachnospira sangeri. Classification (GTDB taxonomy): domain Bacteria; phylum Bacillota; class Clostridia; order Lachnospirales; family Lachnospiraceae; genus Paralachnospira_A; species Paralachnospira_A sangeri. The sequence goes on along the minus strand of CAJFOT010000033.1, from coordinate 61,380 downwards.
ATCGGCCTGGTGGCGACCAATGATATTCATTATACTTACGCGGAGGATGCCCCTGCCCATGACATTCTCCTCTGCATTCAGACCGGAAAGAAGGTGGCGGACGAGGACCGGCTGCGGTATGAAGGAGGGCAGTATTACTGCAAATCTGAGGCGGAGATGGCCTCTCTTTTTCCCTATGCGCCGGAAGCGCTTGAGAATACCCATAAGATTGCCGAGCGGTGCAATGTGGAGATTGAGTTCGGTGTCACCAAGCTGCCGGAATATGATGTTCCCGGCGGACTGTCTGCCTGGGAATACCTGAACCAGCTCTGCTGGGAAGGCTTTCAGAAACGGTATCCCGATGGTCCGGAAGAGGTGGCGGACCGGCTTCGGTATGAATTGGATGTGATCCGCTCTATGGGATATGTGGATTATTTTCTGATTGTCTGGGATTTCATTCACTATGCCCGTTCTCATGATATTATGGTAGGGCCGGGCAGAGGGTCTGCCGCCGGAAGCGTAGTGGCTTATTGCCTGGAAATCACCAGCATTGATCCCATTAAATACCAGCTGCTGTTTGAGCGGTTCCTGAACCCGGAGCGGGTATCCATGCCGGATATCGATGTGGATTTCTGCTTCGAGCGGCGTCAGGAAGTGATTGACTATGTGGTGGAAAAATACGGGAAGGACCGGGTGGTGCAGATCGTCACCTTCGGTACCATGGCGGCCAAGGCGGTGGTCCGGGATGTGGGACGGGTGCTGGATTACCCCTATTCTTTCTGTGACACCATTGCGAAAATGATTCCTCAGGAACTGAATATCACCATTGACCGGGCTCTGAAGGTGAATCCGGAGCTGCGGAAAATGTATGAGAACGATGAGAAGGTACATTACCTCATCGATATGTCCAAGCGTCTGGAAGGGCTGCCCCGTCATACTTCCATGCATGCCGCCGGCGTAGTGATCAGCAAGGCGCCCATTGATGAGTATGTGCCTCTGTCCAGGGCGGCGGACGGCTCCATCACCACCCAGTTTACCATGACCACTCTGGAAGAACTGGGGCTGCTGAAGATGGATTTCCTGGGCCTGCGGACTCTGACGGTGATCCAGAACGCGGAGCATCTGGTAAACCGAGACGGCCATATCCTGTCTATTGACGATATTGATTATGATGATAAAAGAGTGATGGATTCCATCGGCACCGGAAAGACGGAAGGTGTGTTCCAGCTGGAAAGCAGCGGCATGAAAAGTTTCATGAAGGAGCTGAAGCCCCAGACTCTGGAGGATATTATCGCCGGAATCTCTCTGTACCGTCCCGGCCCGATGGATTTTATCCCCAAGTATCTGAAAGGGAAAAATAATCCGGACAGCATTACTTATGACTGTGATGCCCTGCGGCCCATTTTGGAGCCTACCTACGGCTGCATCGTTTATCAGGAGCAGGTGATGCAGATTGTCCGTGACCTGGGCGGTTACTCTCTGGGACGGAGCGATCTGGTGCGGCGGGCTATGTCGAAAAAGAAAGCCAGTGTCATGGAGAAGGAGCGGCACAATTTCGTTTACGGAAATCCCGAGGAAGGGGTGGAAGGCTGCATAAACCGCGGGATTCCTGAGAAAACTGCTAATACGATCTATGAAGAGATGATTGATTTCGCCAAGTATGCCTTCAATAAATCTCATGCGGCGGCTTACGCGGTGGTGGCATACCAGACGGCGTATCTGAAATATTATTACCCGGTGGAATTTATGGCGGCCCTGATGACCTCCGTTATTGACTTTTCCGCCAAGGTATCAGAATACATCCTGACCTGCCGCCAGATGGGCATCGGCATCCTGCCGCCGGACATCAACGAAGGCGAGTGGGATTTCTCCGTATCCAACGGCCAGATCCGATACGGCCTGTCTGCCATCAAAAGCGTGGGCAGAAGCGTGGTGGACGGAATCGTGGAGGAGCGGACGGCAAACGGCCCTTTTGCCAGCCTGAAGGATTTTATCTACCGGGTGAACCACAAGGAGATGAACAAGCGGATTCTGGAAAACCTCATTAAAGCCGGCGCGCTGGACAGTCTGCCCGGGACCAGGAAGCAGAAACTGATGATGTACGCAGAACTGCTGGAGCGGAAGAACCGGGAGCAGAAAACAGAAATTTCCGGGCAGATGAGTCTGTTCGACCTGGTAGCCCCGGAGGAGGCAGAGCAGTATGAGATGCCTATGCCTGATGTGGGAGAGTATGATAAGGATGTGATTCTGGCCTTCGAGAAAGAAGTGCTGGGCATCTATATCAGCGGTCATCCCATGGAAGCCTGTGAGGGTCTGTGGCGCAAAAATGTTACGGCGGTTACGACAGATTTTTATCTGGATGAAGAGACCGGCCAGACGGAAGTCAGGGATGGAACTTATGTGACCATCGGCGGCATGATTACAGGAAAGACTGTGAAGGCAACGAAGAATAACCAGATGATGGCCTTTGTTACGATTGAAGATCTGGCCGGCAGCGTGGAGGTGATCATCTTTCCTAAGGATTATGAAACTTATCGCCCTATGCTGGAGACAGACCGGAAAGTATTCATCAGAGGAAGGGTATCTGCTGACGGGGAAAACCAGGCGAAGCTGATCTGTGTGAAGATCATTCCCTTTGACGAGGTTCCGAGAGAAGTATGGATTCAGTTCCCGGATAAGGAAGCTTATATCCGGGAGGAAGCGGGTCTGTTTCAGTTTCTGTCCTCATCAGACGGGGACAGCTCCGTGGTGATTTATCTGGCGAAAGAGCGGGGAATGAAGCGTCTGCCCCCTTCCAGGAACATTCTGATTCAGGAAGATATTTTAGCAGAATTACAAAAAAAGTACGGGCAAAGCAATGTCAAAGTAGTGGAAAAGTCAATTGAAAATCTTTGGAAAATGCATTAGAATAAGGATTGATAATAAAGATTGAGAGAAAACTGGCGTTGAGCTGGAGGTTTGAAGATGGCAAATCAAGTAAAAACAATCGGAGTTTTAACCAGCGGCGGAGACGCGCCGGGTATGAACGCGGCTATTCGGGCTGTGGTCAGAACGGCGATCTATCATGGATTACAGGTAAAGGGAATTAAAAGGGGCTATGCAGGCCTGTTAAAAGAAGAGATTGTAGATATGGACGGCTTGTCTGTAGCGGATATTATTCACAGGGGCGGGACGATCTTATATACAGCCCGCTGCCTGGAATTTATGACGGAGGAAGGACAGCAGAAAGGGGCGGAGATTTGCCGGAAGCATGGCATCGACGGCCTGGTGGTGATCGGCGGCGACGGTTCTTTCCGGGGCGCTCAGCGTCTGGCTGCACTGGGCATCAATACAGTGGGCGTACCAGGAACAATCGATCTGGATATCGCCTGTACCGAGTATACCATCGGGTTTGACACTGCTGTCAATACTGCGATGGAAGCCATAGACAAAGTGCGTGATACTTCCACCTCCCATGAGCGCTGCAGTATTATCGAGGTGATGGGGCGGAATGCGGGCTATATCGCTCTCTGGTGCGGCATCGCCAACGGCGCCGAGGATATTCTGCTGCCGGAACGGTATGACAATGATGAACAAAAGCTGATCGACCGGATTATCGAGAACCGTAAGAGAGGGAAAAAGCATCATATCATCGTCAATGCCGAGGGCATCGGCCACTCCACCAGCATGGCGAAACGGATTGAGGCGGCTACCGGCATCGAGACCCGGGCTACCATTCTGGGGCATATGCAGCGGGGCGGCACGCCCACCTGCAAGGATCGGGTATACGCATCCATTATGGGTGCAAAGGCGGTGGAACTGCTGGTAGAAGGCAGGAGCAAACGGATTGTGGCTTACAAAAACGGCGGATATATAGATTTTGACATTGATGAAGCGCTGGCCATGACGAAGGATATTTCGGAAGACCAGTATGAGATCTTTAAGCATCTGGTGCGGTAACATACAGCAGGCGCGGCGGATACGTAAGAAGTTACAGGAGTACTGCACAGTATTGACATGTGCGGTACTTCTTTTATTACCTCATATATCGCTCCTGAATGCCGCAAATATACGCGGTCGGAAGGATTTTACAAGAAATGATTTGATTTTTTATATAATTGTCATTATAATGTTTACCATACATATTTTCTGACAGGAGGGTGAGAGAATGCCGGAACGAGATTTTTCTGAAAAAAATAGCAGTCATTTGAAAGGAACAGTAGAACCGGTAGAGCTTCCGAAGGATTGTTCCAGTCCGGAGAAGCTGTTTTCTGAACTGATTGACCGGATTCACAAATATCATCCTTCTGATGATACAACGATGGTGGAGAAGGCGTATCAGCTGGCGGTGAAAGCGCATAACGGACAGCTGCGCAAATCAGGGGAACCTTATATTATCCATCCCCTGTGTGTGGCTATTATCCTGGCAGAACTGGAACTGGATAAAGAAAGTATCATTGCCGGAATTCTCCATGATGTGGTTGAGGATACTGACGTTACCTCGGAAGATGTAAAGCGGATGTTCGGCGAGGAGGTGGCCTTGCTGGTAGACGGCGTCACCAAGCTGACGCAGCTGTCCTGGTCCGCCGACAAGGTGGAGATCCAGGCGGAGAACCTGCGGAAAATGTTTCTGGCTATGGCAAAGGATATCCGGGTAATTCTGATTAAGCTGGCAGACCGCCTCCATAATATGCGCACACTCCAGTATATGAGGCCGGAAAAACAGAAGGAGAAAGCCAGGGAGACGATGGACATTTATGCACCCATCGCCCAGCGGCTGGGTATCTCCAAAATCAAGATCGAGCTGGATGATCTGTCTCTGAAATATCTGGAGCCTGAGGTTTATCGGAATCTGGTGGAAAGTGTCAACCAGAAGAAGGAAGCCAGAGAGCAGTTTGTACAGCAGATCGTGGACGAGGTCAGCGAACATATGAAAACCGCCTCTATTAAAGCGGAGGTATCCGGCCGGGTAAAGCATTTTTTCAGCATTTACCGGAAAATGGTGAACCAGGACAAAACACTGGATCAGATCTATGATCTGTTTGCGGTCCGCATTATCGTAGATACTGTGAAAGACTGTTATGCGGCTCTGGGCGTAATCCACGAGATGTATAAGCCGATTCCGGGAAGATTTAAGGATTACATCGCCATGCCGAAGCCTAATATGTACCAGTCTCTTCACACCACGCTGATCGGCAGTACGGGGCAGCCTTTTGAGATCCAGATCCGTACCTGGGAGATGCATAGGACAGCGGAATATGGTATCGCCGCTCACTGGAAGTACAAGGAGGGCGTATCGGGAAAGAATATCTCCGAGAGCGAGGCGGAGAAGCTGAGCTGGCTGCGGCAGATCCTGGAGTGGCAGCGGGATATGTCGGACAACAAGGAGTTTATGAGTTCCATTAAAAATGACCTGGATCTCTTTTCTGACAGTGTCTACTGCTTTACTCCCACCGGCGATGTGAAAACTCTGCCGGTAGGTTCCAGCACCATTGATTTCGCCTACAGCATCCACAGCGCCGTGGGCAACAAAATGGTAGGAGCCAGGGTGAACGGAAAGCTGGTTCCCATTGAGTATGTTCTCCAGACCGGAGACAGAGTGGAGATTATCACCTCCCAGAACTCCAAGGGGCCCAGCAGAGACTGGCTAAAGATCGTGAAAAGCTCCCAGGCCAGAAATAAAATCAATCAGTGGTTCAAATCCCAGTTCAAAGAGGAAAATATTCTGAAGGGCAAGGAACTGGTCGACAAATACTGCAAGTCAAAAAGTATAAATTTTCCGGAGATTTCCAAGCCGGAGCTGATTGAAAAAGTGTTAAGAAAATACGGCTTCCGGGACTGGGACGCAGTTCTGGCGGCCATCGGCCACGGCGGCCTGAAGGAAGGCCAGGTGGTCAACAAGCTGCAGGAAGAGTATGACAAGAAGAATGCCAAGCTGACAGACGCGGCTGTGCTGGAAAGTCTGGAATCTGCCAGCGCATCCCCTTCTTCTGTGGCTTCTGTGTCAGCCGCTGCGGCAAAAGCAGCAAAAGGAAAAGCGCATACCGGCATTGTGGTGAAGGGGCTTCATGATCTTTCTGTCCGTTGTTCCAGATGCTGCAATCCGGTGCCGGGAGATGAAATTATCGGTTTTGTGACCAGAGGGCGCGGCATTTCCATTCACCGTACGGACTGCATCAATATCCTGAATCTGCCCGAGATGGAGCGGGCCAGACTGATTGATGCCGAGTGGGAGCAGCCGGAGTCCGGAACGGATACAGAACTGTTTACAGCTGAAATCGTGATTTATGCTCACAATCGTATTGGTATTTTTGTCGATGTATCCAAAATCTTCACAGAAAGAAAGATTGATATTACGTCGATGAATGTGCGCACCAGCAAGCAGGGGATGGCTACCATTACTATGACTTTCGATACGAAAGGTGTGGAGGAGCTGAATCAGCTGATCGCTAAACTGATGAAGGTAGAGAGCGTAATAGATATTGAGCGTGCCGGCAACTGACGCTGCCTGCGGACAGGTTTGGAATTTCCGGACTGCGGAAGGCGGCGGGCAGCAGGCGTGGAGCGGCAGGTGCGCCAGGAAGGAGAAAAAATGGGAGAACTGAGAGTGCGGAAGCTGGTAGTGGGCATGGTGATGACCAACTGCTATCTGGCTTATGATGATGACAGCCGGGAGGCCTTTGTCGTGGATCCTGGGGATGAGGCGAGAAAGATTTCCAGGGTGATCCGGGAGGAGAAGCTGGATCTGAAAGGGATTCTGCTGACCCACGGACATTTTGACCATATGCTGGCAGTGCCGGAGCTGAAAACGGAATTCGCCGTTCCGATTTATGCCCATGAGAAGGAGCGGGAGCTGCTGGCCGACAGCCAGATGAACCTGTCCGGCGCGTGGATCGGCCGTCCCACCAGCATTCAGGCGGATGTGTGGCTGAAGGACGGGGAGGTATTCCAGATAGCGGGATTTTCCGTTCAGGCAATCTATACTCCCGGCCATACTGTAGGTGGCGTATCTTACTATATAGAAAAAGAAGGAGCCTTATTCTGCGGCGATACCCTTTTCTGCGAATCCTACGGGCGGATCGACCTCCCTACAGGCAGCGGCAGAGAGATCGCCCGGTCGATCAATGAAAAGCTGCTGGTGCTGCCGGAGGACGTAATGGTTTATCCCGGCCATCAGGAGGAGACCACCATCGGCCATGAGCGGGTGTACAACCCTCTGAGCAAAGGAGCCTTTTAAGATGACAGGCCTGATTTTTATTAATGATGAGAATTATGAATATGATATCCGCGGGCTGCTGATGTCCTTCTATCCGGGAGAACCGATTACGGTGGGAACGGAGGAAGGGTGTAAAAGAATCCTGCGGATTCTTTATGAGACGGACTGTATCACAGTTACCTTCCGCACCGGGAGCAGGCAGGAGGAACGGCAGGTGCAGACCGGCGGCATGGACCGGAGCCGGACGAAGTCAGCTCTGAAGCGGCTGCTGTATCAGCTGTTCCGGGAGGATACCGGCAGGCAGCTGCCCTGGGGGACTCTGACCGGCATCCGGCCCACCAAGATTCCGATGGCCATGCTGGAGGCGGGCAGCTCTGATGAAGAGATCAGGGCTTATATGGAAGATGAATATTATGCCAGTGAGGAGAAAACCCGGCTGAGCATCCAGATCGCCCACAGAGAGCGGGAGATTCTGAAGGATATCGACTATGAGCAGGGATACAGTCTGTATGTGGGCATCCCCTTTTGCCCTACCACCTGCCTGTACTGTTCCTTTACCTCCTATCCCCTGTCCAGGTGGGAGGCCCGGGTGGATGAATATCTGGACAGCCTTTTTCGGGAGATTGACTACACAGCAGAGGCATTCCGTGATAAAAAGCTGAATGCCATTTATATCGGCGGCGGAACACCCACCACCCTGACGCCGTCCCAGCTGGAACGGCTGCTGGGAAAGCTGCGGGACAGTTTTTCCCTGGAGGATCTGAAAGAGTGGACTGTGGAGGCGGGACGGCCGGACAGCATCACAGAGGAAAAACTGGATGCCATCCGCCGGTTCCCGGCAGACCGGATTTCTATTAATCCCCAGACGATGAAACAGGAGACCCTGGATCTGATTGGCAGGCGCCATACGGTGGAGCAGACGGTGGAAGCCTTCCGTCTGGCCAGAAAGATGGGCTTTGACAATATTAACATGGATCTGATCCTGGGATTGCCCCAGGAGACGGCTGAGGATGTGGAGAATACGATGAAGGCCATTCTCCCCCTGGGGCCGGATAATCTGACCGTCCATTCCCTGGCCCTGAAGCGGGCCTCCCGGCTGAACCTCCAGTGGGACCAGTATGCCGGCATGAAAATGGAAAATACAGAAGAGATGATGGAGCAGACTGCCAGATATGCGGAGAAAATGGGGATGTCCCCCTACTATCTGTACCGGCAGAAAAATATGGCCGGAAATCTGGAAAATGTAGGCTATGCCCGTCCGGGCAAGGCAGGCATCTACAATATCCTCATCATGGAAGAAAAACAGAGCATCCTGGCCCTGGGCGCCGGCGCCACCACGAAGCGGGTGTGGAAGCCCGCAGAGGGCAGCGGACAGGGAATGGTCAGGATCGAGCGGGCAGATAATGTGAAGGATGTGGAACAGTATATTGCCAGAGTGGATGAGATGATCCAGAGGAAGAAAAAATTGTTCGGCTGCTGAGGCAGGGGACGAACTGGCTTTGAAAGCGTGTTGGGCTGAGTAACACTGACAGACGTATTTGCCGCAGCAGCAGGTATGGGCAGCCCTGGAGGGACAGTCCGGCAGAGGGACGGGGAAGCTGGAGCTTGATTCCCGGTCTGAACAGGTTCTAACCATTCGGGACGGCAGTCTGACGGATGCCAGGACAAATCTCTATACGGCCATCACGGCTGTGGAGCAGGATATCAAAGGCGTGACGGTGGCCTTTAACCGCAAAATTATCCGGGGCACCAGGGCGGTGAAGGTGAGTACGATGGGATTTGATGCTTTTGACAGTGTCAATGTCCCCTGCATGGGTGAGATTTTTGCGGACGGTATGCGGCTGCGGTTTTCCTCCACCCATGAGATTGATCCGGACCAGGATACGGAGCTGGCGGAAAACATCTGCCCGGATGTATTTCTCCTGAAACTGATTCCCGGCACAAAACCGGAGATTTTTGACATGCTGGCCGGTCTGGGCTACCGGGGCGTCGTGGTGGAAGCTTTCGGGGCCGGCGGGGTGCACTACATTCAGCGGAATATCCTGGACAAGCTGAAGATGCTGACAGAATCCGGCATTGTGGTAGTTGTGTGCAGCCAGTGTCTGTATGAGCGGAGTGATCTGTCCATCTATGAGGTGGGCCAGAAAACCCTGGAGTGCGGTGTCATCTCCGGGGAAGATATGACCACAGAAGCCGCTGTCACCAAACTGATGTGGGCTCTGGGCCGAACCAGCTCCCCGGAGGAGATCGCGGAAATGTTTGCCACCGATTACGTAGGGGAGATCACTCTGCCTCACCGGGCCGGCATCACTCCTTCATCCGGAACATTACCGTCACCGTAAAGAGATCTGCGTCCGTCTGGATCTGGAATGTCCCTCCGCAGGCTTCTGTAAAGCTCTTCGCGATGGAGAGCCCCAGGCCGCTGCCGCCGTCGGTCCGGCTGTTGTCGCCCCGGGTGAACCGCTCGGCGAAGTCGATGTCCGCCGGCAACTCGAACCGGGATGTGTTTTTGACGACAGCAGCGGCGGTCTGGTCTTTTGCCGTCAGGCTCAGGTATACCCGGGAGCCTTCCAGGGAGTACTGGAGAGCATTCTGGATCAGGTTCTGGAATACCCGGTACAGCCGCTGGCCGTCGGCCCGGATCATAACCGGCGTTTCGGGGATGGTGGTTTTGACAGTGACGCTGCTGCTGTCGATGGCCTCTGCCATGTCAGCCAGTGTCTGGCGCAGCAGCTTGCCCAGGTCGATATCCTCCATCTCCACCGGCAGCTGGCCGGAGGCGGCCTTGCTGATCTCAAATACGTCCTGCACCATGGCTTTCAGCCGCTGAGATTTGCTGTCCAGGATCCGGATGTAATCCTGGATGTAATCCGGCAGATCCTTCTCCCGGGCCAGCAGATCCACATAGCTGATGATGGAGGTCAGAGGTGTCTTGATGTCATGGGAGACATTGGACACTAGTTCCACCTTCATCCGCTCGCTTTTCATCTGTTCCTCCAGGGCAGTGTGGAGGCCCTGCTGGATGTCGTTCAGGTCGCTGGAGGCCGCTGCCAGGGGAGAGTCCTCAGGCAGATGGATCGGATGCTCCAGGTCTCCGGCCCGGATGGCGGCGATCTGGCCGGTCAGCTGATCCAGACTGACAGCGGTGGTTTTGCTCCGGACCGCGGAGCGTACAGTGATGGCGGCGATCAGCGCCAGCAGCAGGAGGGCTGCCGAATATAGGGGCATCGGATCATCGGCATAGTATGGATCAGTCAGCATGAAAAGGGAGATGATCATGACGATGGCCATCAGCAGCTCCAGAATCAGCAGGAGGGCATGGCGCCGCAGGGACTGTTTCTGGGCGGAAAGGCGCAGCTGGCTGGTCTGGAACAGCCGGTACAGCCGGGCCGTCAGACTGCGGCGCCAGGGCCTTTGATTATATTTCAGATCGGACGCCGCCAGAGCTGCCAGGAAGAAAACCAGGGAGAGGGCGGCCAGATAGATCGTCGGATAGTAGTACCATGTTCCTGCCCGGAAAACAGCCAGAAGGACAAATGCCAGACAGAGAAGGAGCAGCTTGACCTCAAACCAGACTCTGCCGGTGACGGCGCTGAGGCGGCGCCAGCCCTCTGCCCTGGCCTCTTTCATGGCCAGGGAAAGGAGGATGAGTGCCAGCCCCGCCCCGGCGCATCCGAGCCAGCCAAGCAAAGTCTGGCGGAGGGCGGAGATGTCCTGGGCCATCCAGTACAGCGGGCTGTAGGATTCTGCATATCCATTGGAGGCGTAGTCTCCTTTCATATAAAGGATGGGCGACTGAGCCGCAGCGATGACCACGCTGGCCTTTGTGCTGTTTTCGTCCGTGGTAAAGTTCTGATAGCCGGGGACATACCACTGGCTGTCCTCCCGGTAATAGCCGTCCCCGTAGACATCCACGTCCTGTCCGTCCTTTACGATGCGGACTTTTTCTCCGTCAAAAGTCAGAAGAAAGTTATAGCCCTCCGGCAGAGACGGTGTATCGCCGCCCTCCAGGCCGGTGCCTTCTGCGTTGGTGTAGACGGTCTCTCCTTCATACCGGATGATATACAGCAGATTTTTGTCCTCCCGGCTGTCCTGATGGAACTGTTCTGCCTGCTGCCGGTAATAGGCGGCCTGATCCGGCGTATCAGCCGGTTGTCCTCCGTATCGGTAGACATCTCCGGGGGCGTAGGTCTCCCCCTCTGATGAGGTGCCTTCTTCTGCCGCCGCTGCGGTCTGTTCTTCGAGATAGGATTCTGTCTCGTCGTAGACATATGTGGTTTCTTCTGCGGCATAGCCGTGACTGTACATGCTGTCGGTGTAAGTGACGGTGCTGTCGCTGTACCAGACGCTCCGGCTGACCGGGCCGCCGACAGCCATGCTCAGATAATTTTCCAGCCGTCCGCTGATGAAGGAGCGGAAGCTGTCCGTTTCCTGATAGTCGTCCTCTGTCAGCAGGGAGAATCCTTCTGTGCCCAGACTGGACTGATCCCAGATATATATCACTGACAGAAGGCCGGAGAGCAGCATGCACCAGCCCAGGCAGAAGGCCGCGATGCTGATGATTATTTTACATTTTTTCCATTTTGTAGCCAATTCCCCATACCACCTTTAAATATTCTGGCTCCTTCGGATTGAGCTCGATTTTTTCCCGGATGCGCCGGATATGAACCATAACGGTGTTTTCCGGGGCGTAGGGTTCCTCGCCCCAGACCCGCCGGTAGATTTCCTCCGCGGGAAAAATCCGGCCCGGATTGCGCATCAGCAGGTCGATGATTTTGGTCTCTGTGGCGGTCAGACGGACAGGCTCCCCGTCGGCATACAGCGTCCGCTCGTCACTGTGCCAGCACAGCCGGCCGTTCCGGATCTCCTGAGCGGCGACGGTGTGGATATCCCCCAGGCTGGTGTAGCGGCGCAGATGGCTGCGCACTCTGGCGGCCAGTTCCTGGGAGTTATAAGGCTTGGTGACGTAATCATCAGCGCCGATGGACAGGCCCAGCACCTTGTCAGTCTCTTCGCTTTTGGCGCTCAGCACGATGATGGGCAGATTTTTCTGACGGCGGATATGCATGATGGCAGACAGGCCGTCCATTTTCGGCATCATTACGTCGATGATAATCAGATGAACAGGCTGGGACGCCAGCAGCTCCAGGGCCTGCAGGCCGTCATAGGCTTTCAGCACCCGGTATCCTTCCTTTTCCAGCAGTATGGCGATTGCCTTTACAATCTCCCGATCGTCGTCGGCTACCAGTATACATTGACTCATATCGAACTCCTCCTTGAAGCTGATCTTATCTTAAAGCATGGCTCTTACAAAAAAACGGACCCGTTTCTTACAAAAATCTTTCAGATGATGACAGCGATGAAGATCTGGAGAACCAGAATCAGCGGCATGCCGATAAGAAAGCTGAGGTGGCGTGTTTTATGGTGAAATAAAAACATGCCGGCCAGAGAACCGGCGCTGCCGCCGATGATGGCGATGAGAAACAGGGTTTTTTCGGGAATCCGCCACTGATGATGGCGGGCTTTGTATTTGTCGGCACCCATGGCAGCCAGGCCGGCCAGATTCACCAGCAGCAGCCAGATCAGCGGCAGTCTGTTCCATAATGTCATGATAAAAACCTTCCTTCCCGGGCATATTCTTCCATGATATTCAGTTCTTCGTCTGTGAAGCCGAAGCTGTCTGCCAGAAGCCGGCGCTCCTGGGTCATGGTGGTGTGAGATACGGTGCGGTTGTCCGTATTGACGGTGACATGGATGCCCATGTCGAAGAGCTTCTTCACCGGGTGTACGGTGCCCTCGGGGAAGGCTCTGGTCTGGAGATTGCTGGTGACACAGACCTCCAGAGGAATTTTCTGCCGCGCCAGCTCTGCGCAGAGCGCCGGATCTTCAATGGCCCGGACGCCGTGGCCGATACGGCGGGCTCCCAATCGCAGGGCGTCCCGGATACTTTCCGGTCCGGCAGCCTCGCCGGCATGGATGGTAAAGGGAATGTCCATCCGCCGGGCCATGGCGAAGAGATCTTCGAAGGCGCATGTGGGGAAGAGGGCTTCAGCACCTGCCAGGTCGGCGGCACATACCCCGCTGCCCAGAAAGGCGGAAGCAGTCTGGAGAGTTTCCTCGTTGGCTTTGCGGTTATCCTGTCCCCGCATACAGCACAGGATCAGGCTTCCATGGAAATTCGGGCAGAGCACCTTTCCCTGGCGCAGCCCCTCCAGGGCAGCCTGTACGATTTCAGGCTGTGTATATCCCTCTTCTGTGTGGAGCTGAGGCGCAAACCGGATTTCACCGACTGTCACTCCGTCAGCAGACATATCCTGCACTAATTCTTTCATTGCCTGAATCAGACTTTCCGGTTCCTGAAGAACCGTCAGAGGAAGATCAAAACATTTCAGATACTCATTCAGATCGGCGCAGTCTGCCGGAGCCTGCAAAATTTCCGCCAGCTGTTCCGCATTTTGCACCGGCAGCGCAGTCCCCTGTGCTGCAGCCATTTCCCAGACGCTGACCGGGCGCATGGAGCCATCCAGATGTACATGGAGTTCTGTCATGGCGGCACCTCCTTTGATTGAATATAAATTTATGATATTATTTTAACACAGAATCTGCGCAATTGACAGGGAAGTATAACCAGATAGGGTTAAAACTTCCAATATAACCGCAAATAGTTCACAGATAGCCAGGATTTTCAATTGACAGAAGAAATCCTTAATTTTATAATAGAAATGTTAAACTGGAAAGGTATGGGTATGGATAAAGATATGGAGATACACAAGAGGATAATGACAGGCTTCCTGGCAGCGCTGCTGCTGATCGCTGCCTGCGCAGGTCTGAGTCAGGCTGTGATCCGGGGGCTGGCCTATGATGAAAAAGCAGCAGTGATTAAAGTAAATTCATCGGTGAATGTTCGCACAGGAGCCGGGACGGGGAATGGGGTCCTGACTGCTGCTTCCGGCGGGGGAATCCAGCTGACTAATGGAAAAGAGGTAACGATTATCAATGAAGCTTCCGCTTCTGACGGCAGCTTATGGTATGAAATTCGCTTTACATATTCTGACGGCGCAGAGTACACTGGTTTTGTGCGCAGCGATTATGTGTCGATTACGCAGACGGATGATGCTTTTGAGGCATATCTGAATGAGCAGGGCTTTCCCGAGAGTTATAAGCCGGCGCTGCGCACCCTTCATGCCTCTTACCCTAACTGGGTATTTAAAGCCTATCACACGAATCTGGACTGGACAGCATCCGTTGAGGCAGAATCTGTGCTGGGCAGAAATCTGGTAAATAATTATACCAGTCCTTCCTCATGGAAATCTGTGCAGAACGGCGCCTATGACTGGGAGAACAGCACCTGGGTCACCTTCGACAGCGGCGGATGGGTGATGGCCTCTGAGGAGATTATCGAATATTATATGGATCCCAGAAATTTTCTGACAGATACAGCCATCTTTGAGTTTCTGATTCAGTCCTATGACAGCAATACGCAAAACCAGGAGGGGCTGGCAAATATTGTGGCCGGTACGTTTCTGGCCAATTCCATCACAGATACGGACGGCGCTGCGTACAGCTACAGTGACTTACTGATCCGGGCTGCTGAGGATTCCGGTGTCAGCCCTTATGTGCTGGCTGCGGCAATCCTGCAGGAAGTGGGAAATTCCGGCGGCAGCGCCGTGTCAGGCACTGTGTCAGGATATGAGGGTCTGTTCAATTATTTTAATATCGGGGCTTATCGAACTACGACCCAGAGCGCAGTGGAGCGGGGATTGTGGTACGCCGGCGGCAGCGGTTCCGGCGCCACTTCTTACCAGCGGCCCTGGAACAGCCACCTGAAGGCGATCGTAGGCGGCGCTATCTGGTACGGAGAACAGTATGTCAGTGTGGGGCAGAATACTATTTATCTGAAGAAATTTAATGTGCAGGGATCAAATCCCTATCAGCATCAGTATATGTCCAATGTGGGTGCAGCCTATGAGGAGGCAGTGAAACTGTCAAAGGCTTACAACGGAGATTCCCGTCAGACGGCTCTGGAATTTTCTATACCAGTGTATGAAAATATGCCAGATACTCAGTGTCAGCGTCCTACCGGCAACGGCAGTCCCAATTATCTGCTGTCTGATCTGTATGTGGAGAACTATGACCTGACTCCTGTTTTTGACCGGTATACCACAGAGTACAGTGTGATTGTGGAAGAAAACGTGGATAGTGTGACCATCGGGGCAGCTGCTTATGACAGTACTGCAACCATATCAGGAACGGGCACAGTCAGCCTGAATGTGGGAATGAATTCTTTTGAGATTACGGTCAGAGCCCAGAACGGCACAGAAAAGACCTACAATCTGAATATTGCCAGACAGGGAGAAGGCACAGAGACGCCGCCTTCTGAAACTGTCGGCGGAGGAGATACTTCCACCAGTTCCAATTATCGTTTTGACGACAGCGCCATGGTGATTACCAATATCAGTCCGTCTACATCGGCTCAGGCGTTCATAGATAATATTTCTGTAGAGAACGGAAGTGTCCGTCTGCTGAACAGCGATGGCTCAGAGGAGACCAATATGGCAGGTACAGGAGATGTGGCAGTGATTTATGACGGAAACGGACAGGAGGTCAGCCGGTATCAGCTGCTGATTTACGGTGATGTCAATGGAGACGGCAAGGTATCTTCGGTAGACTTGCTGCAGATACAGAAACATATTCTTAAGGTTCAGGAGCTGGGGAGTGTATATCTGACAGCCTGCGACGCGAACCACGATGGGAAGGTAGCTTCCACAGACCTTCTGGTGGTTCAGAAATACGTTCTGGGGCGGGGAGATATTGTTCAGCAATGATGTAAGGAGACGTTATGAAAAAATTTTTAAAACATGTATTATGGATGGCAGCGGCGGTCTGCCTGCTGACGGGCAGTTTTTCACTTCTCTCCAGGGCGGCAGGCAGTGCCAGAATTTCGTTTTCTGATATCAGCTGCCAGGTAGGAGAAACTTTCACTGTAAATATGACAGTTAATGCCACAGATACGACACTGGCGGCAATGGACGCAGTCCTGCTTTATCCTGCTGATTATCTGGAATTTGTGTCCTGCAGCGTGCCTTCGCCTGGAGATTATAATGCCTCCGGCGGCACAATCCGCATCAGCTGGTATGATACCACAGGTTCCGGACGGTTAAACTGCAGCCTTCAGTTTCGGGCGCTGAAAGCCGGCGCAACGGCTGTAACGGTGGAAAACCAGGAGATTGCAGA
Organism: Candidatus Paralachnospira sangeri; assembly: GCA_904397815.1. GTDB lineage: Bacteria > Bacillota > Clostridia > Lachnospirales > Lachnospiraceae > Paralachnospira_A > Paralachnospira_A sangeri. Next base: position 44,972 of record CAJFOT010000033.1, on the reverse strand, counting down.
CGCGGACGGCAATATTATTTCCTCCAGCGCCGCCAGTTCAGCGATTACCATTAATGCCGAGAAAACCGCTTCCAGTGACGCTACGCTTGCTGCACTGCAGATTGCGCCGGGAACATTGAGTCCTGCCTTTTCTCCCAGCCGGACAGAGTATAATATTCAGGTCAATAATGATGTGACAAAGCTGGCAGTTACTGCCAGAACCAATGACGAAAACGCTCAGTTCGTCGTATCCAGCACTGATCTTGAGGTGGGGGACAACTCCATCACAGTGCGGGTGACGGCGGAGGACGGCAGCACAACCCAGACCTATACGATTAATGTGCGGCGCATGGAGGCCGCTTCTACGGAGGAGGAGACAGAGGAAAGTTCCACAGCGGCAGAGTCCACAGAGGAGACTTCAGAATCAGAGTCAGAGACAGTACAGGAAGGCAGTATTTCGGTTACAGTAAATGGCCAGAACCTGTTGATTGTGACATCTCTGGACGGGGTTGTCCTGCCGGAGGGCTATGAGGTGTCAGATTATGAATATGACGGGCAGCAGATCCAGGCAGCCCGGAGTCTGGCAGGCGGATTGATTGCCTTTTATATGACGGACCAGGATGGAGATAATCCGCAGTTTTATCTCTATAATGAGGAAAATCAGTCTTTTACGCGGATGATGAATATTCAGACCGGAACCCGTATGTATACAGTGATGGAGCTGGATGATGGTGTGATTATTCCCGACAGTTATCATGAGACGACAGTGGAAATTGACGGGATGGATATCCGGGCATGGCAGTCAAATGATGATATGGAAGGCATTTATTATCTGATTTACGCCATGAACTGGAACGGCGACCGGAATCTGTACCGATATGATTCAGAAGAAGGAACCATGCAGCGGGCGGATGAAGCGCTGCTGGTGATGCAGTCCAATGAAAACGAGACAGAAATGGATGAGGATCTGCAGGCTAAGCTGGATGAGGCAGAGAGCCAGCGGAATACCGGAGCTGATGAAGGGATTCCCGGCTGGGTATGGTATGCAGTGATTGGCGTGCTGGTGCTGATTGTGATTGCGGCTGCAGTGCTGATGATTCTGAAAAACAGAAAGGGCGGCGGCTCTTCCGGCTCAGGAGGCGAGCGCGGCGGCAGACAGCGCCGCAGAGATCTGGAGCGCTATTATGACCATGACGATACGTTTGAGGAAGCTTTCGGAGAAGAAGAGAAAGAATCTTCTGTATCTGCCCGGGAAGCTGAAAAGATGAAAACCAGTGAATTGAGCAGTGTTCTGACGGATATGGAGAGTGAACCCGAGCATGAAGCCGGCGGCGGGACCGAAAAGGAAGCGGGCGACGATGATTTTGAATTTTTTGATCTGTAAATAAGTAAATTAGGGTCTGTTTCTGCAGACAGAGATAAGCGTTTAACCGTTTATGGATGAAGCAGAAACAGGCCCTTATTTTATCCTGTAACTGGTATCTGCGGCAGGCTCGGGCAGGGCGGACCGGCAGGTTAAAATTGGTGTTGACAGATCCTTTATTTTGTTATAATATTTGTATAACAGATATAACTTGAAGAACATATAGAGAAAGGACAGAGAATCGTTCTGTCGGAGAAGAGTGCAGGTGACAGGTATGTATGTGGAAATTGATTTTAACAGTGATGAGGCGATCTACGTTCAGCTATGCAACCAGATTATTATCGGGATTGCCACAGCAGAGATCAAGGAGGGTGATACACTGCCTTCGGTGCGCCAGCTGGCTGAACTCATCGGCATCAATATGCATACGGTAAATAAGGCATATTCCGTTCTGCGTCAGGAGGGTTTTGTAAAGCTGGACCGGCGCAAGGGGGCTGTGATTTCCGTAGATGTGGATAAAATGGAGGCGCTGAAAGAACTGGAGCAGGAACTGACTGTGGTTATGGCAAAGGCGATCTGCAAAAATATTACCCGCGAGGAAGTGCATCAGCTGATCGACGGCTTATATGATTCCTATGGAACCTGCGGATGTGACGGCAAGTCCGGGGGAAAATAGATTTATCAACAGGAACAGCCTGCGGTGGAGGCAGGCAGGAGGTTATATTATGTTATGTGAAAGATGCGGACAGCGAGAAGCAAATATTAAATATACAGAAGTAATTAACGGTGTGAGAACGGAGCATAATCTCTGCGCTCAGTGTGCAAAGGAAATGGATTTCGGCGGCTATTATGCGGCGCTGTTTGATGGAGATTATTCGGTGGGGAAGCTGCTGTCCAGTCTGCTGGGGTTTCAGCCCGATGCAGAGGAACTGGAGGACGATCAGAAGATCAGACAGATTTCCTGTCCCACCTGCCATACAACTTACAGTGATTTTATCCGAGAATCCCGGTTCGGGTGTCCGGATTGCTACAGCACCTTTGATCTGCTGATGGGTGAGAAGATTAAAGCCCTTCAGGGCAACGACCATCACACAGGAAAGGTTCCGTTTTTTTATGCCCAGACGGAAGAAGGAGACGGAGCAGACGGTGCGGTGAAAACGCCGGAAGAGGAGTTGGCTCTGCTCAATTCCAAGTTAAAGGAAGCTATACAGGAAGAGGAATATGAAGAGGCGGCAAAATACAGAGACGCCATCAGGGAACTGAAAGGGAGGATGGCTGATGTCTAAATGGTATGAGGATGTACAGAAACAGCAGGATGTGTATATATTTACCAGGGTGCGTCTGGCCAGAAATATTAAGGGACATGTATTCCCCGGTAAAATGGAAGAGGCGGAGGCCGGACAGATGGTGGCAGAGCTGCGGGAGGGTCTGTCAGGACTTGGTTTGTCTTACAGAGATCTGTCCCGCAGCACCGATGCCTACCGCAGAGGGCTGGCAGAACGGCGGGTGCTGAATTCCGGGCTGGCGAAGAAAACATCGCCGATGGGACTGTTCTTATCAGAAAACGAGTCAGAAAGTATCCTGCTGTGCGGTGATGATCATATTCGGATTCAGTGTATTCAGGGAGGACTGGCTTTTCGGAGTACCTGGGACCAGGCCAATCTGACAGATGACTGGATCAGCAAGCGCTTTCCGTACGCTTTTGATCAGAAGTACGGTTATCTGACAGCTTTTCCCACCAATGTGGGAACCGGGCTTCGTGCCTGTGTGCTGCTGCACCTGCCGGTGATTTCCAACAGCAAACAGTTCCGATCCCTGATGGACGAGGCAAAGCGGATCGGCATTTCGATCAAAGGAGTATTCGGTGAACCGGCGGAGAATTACGGCGCTTTATATTATGTGTCCAATCAGAAAACGCTGGGTCAGACAGAGGATGAGCTGATCGTTTCAGTGCAGCGGGTAGCTGCCCAGCTGGCAGGCCAGGAACGGAAAACCAGAATCGATCTGATGAAGGGACACAGAAATGAGCGGGAGGATGAAGTGTACAAATCGTATGGCGTGTTAAAATATGCCCGCAAACTGACGATGAAGGAAGGTCTGGTTTATCTGTCTCAGATCCGGGGCGGCATCTATGACGGCGTCATCCGTATGGAGAAGCCGGTCAGCATATACAGCCTTATGCTGGGCATCCAGCCGGGTAATCTGCAGCTGGCCATGGGCCCCTTTGAGGAAGAGCAGACGGATTATATCCGGGCGGATTATATCAGAAACAATCTGCCGGAACTGGCGTCATAGAGCAGATAACGTCTGACAGTCTGAAATATAGCATATGTCGTAATGAGGCAGACAGGAGGAATGAAATCACATGTACAGATACGACAGATTTACAAATAAAGCCAGAGAAAGTCTGAATCTGGCGATTCAGGCCGCCAGAGAGTTCGAGCATGGATATGTGGGAACCGAACACATTCTGATCGGACTCCTTCGGGAGGGAACCGGTGTGGCGGCGGCGGTTCTTAAAAACAGCGGTGTGGAGGAAGAACGGGTGATTCAGCTGGTGAGTCAGCTGATTGCACCTGCTTCACCGGTACAGATAGCTGAGCCGGGGGGCTATACCCCAAGGGCGGCCCGAGTACTGGAAAACAGTTACCGGGAGGCGAAACGGTATAAGGCTGATCTGATCGGAACAGAACATATCCTTTTGGCTATGATTAAGGAAAGTGATTGTGTGGGAGCCAGACTGCTGAATACCATGCAGGTGAATATACCCAGGCTTTATGCTGACCTGATGATGACAATGGGTGTGGAGGGCGCTTCTTATAAAGAGGAACTGGAAGGCAGACGGGGAAAGAGCCAGAGAAGCGGCACTCCCACACTGGATGCTTACAGTCGTGATCTGACAGCTCTGGCCCGTGATGGAAAGCTGGACCCGGTGATCGGCCGTGAGGAAGAAATCCAGCGGGTGATTCAGATTCTCAGCAGGAGGACAAAGAACAATCCCTGCCTGATCGGTGAGCCCGGTGTGGGGAAAACTGCGATTGCTGAGGGGCTGGCGGAAAAAATTATCGCCGGCAATGTGCCGGATACGGTGAAGAATAAACGGGTGCTGACCCTGGATCTGTCCGGTATGGTGGCAGGTTCCAAGTACCGCGGAGAATTCGAAGAACGGATAAAAAAGGTGTTGGAGGAGGTCCGCAATGACGGTGAGGTGCTGCTGTTTATTGATGAACTTCACACTATTATCGGCGCAGGAGGTGCCGAGGGGGCTATCGATGCTTCCAACATTTTGAAGCCATCTCTGGCCAGAGGGGAGATTCAGCTGATCGGCGCTACCACTCTGGATGAATATCGGAAATACATCGAAAAGGATGCGGCGCTGGAACGGCGGTTCCAGCCGGTGAATGTGAATGAGCCTTCTGAGGAAGAGACGCTGGAGATTCTGAAAGGACTGCGGGGACGGTATGAGGCTCACCACAAGGTGCATATTACAGATGACGCCCTGAAAGCGGCGGTTAAGCTGTCTGCCCGGTATATCAACGACCGGTTTCTGCCGGACAAGGCTATTGACCTGATCGATGAAGCGTCCTCAAAAGTACGGCTGGCGGCTTACATCGCGCCTGACGAGATTAAAGAGCTGGAGGAAAAGATCCGGGCTCTGGACAGTGAGAAGGAAGAAGCCATCAAGAACGAGGCCTATGAGCGGGCCGGAGAAATCAAACGGCAGCAGGAAAATATGCGTACCCGCCGTCAGAATATGATTGATCAGTGGGAGAAGGAAAAGCAGGAGAAAGAACTGAATGTGACGGAAGGTGAGATTGCCGATGTGGTGTCTCAGTGGACGAAGATTCCTGTGCGGAAACTGGAAGAGGAAGAGTCCGAACGTCTTAAAAATTTGGAATCTATTCTTCACCAGAGGGTGGTAGGACAGGAGGATGCTGTAACCGCTGTGGCTAAGGCGATCCGCAGGGGCCGTGTCGGTCTGAAGGATCCTAAGCGTCCTATCGGTTCCTTCCTTTTCCTGGGACCGACCGGCGTGGGAAAAACCGAGCTGTCCAAAGCGCTGGCGGAGGCGATGTTCGGCACTGAAAATGCCCTGATCCGAGTTGATATGTCAGAATATATGGAGAAACACAGCGTATCCAAGCTGGTGGGTTCACCGCCCGGATATGTGGGCTATGATGAAGGCGGCCAGCTCAGCGAGAAAGTAAGGAGAAATCCCTACTCCGTGATCCTTTTCGATGAAATTGAGAAGGCCCATCCGGATGTGTTTAATACTTTCCTGCAGGTGCTGGATGACGGTCATATTACAGATTCCCAGGGCAGGAAAATTGATTTTAAAAATACGGTGATAATTATGACATCCAATGCGGGGGCGGAGCGGATCGTGGAGCCCAAAACGCTGGGCTTTACCACCGCCAAAGATGAGAATGCGGATTATGAGCGGATGAAGGGCGGCGTGATGGAGGAAGTCCGCAGGATGTTCCGTCCGGAATTCCTCAATCGTATCGATGAGATTATCGTATTCCACTCTCTCACCAAGGATCATATCGGACAGATCGTGGATATTATGATGGCATCTATCTCCAGAAGAATCCAGGAGCAGATGAATATTACCATCGAACTGTCGCCTGCGGCCAAGGCATGGATCATCGACCAGGGATATGACAGCAAATACGGTGCCCGTCCGCTGCGCCGGACACTGCAGAATAAGGTAGAGGACCGGCTGGCAGAGGAAATCCTGGACGGAAAGATCAAAGAGGGCGATCATGTATACGTGGATCTGGGAAGTGAAGAACTGGTCTTTGCGGCAGCTTCCCGCAAAACGGAAGAAGCAGTGTTCTCAGGGAAATAAAGGTATTTTTGAGCCATCTCATATATCACGATTCTGCTGGAAAAAAGGGATGATCTATATTATAATAAGGGCATCAGCATCAAGGCACAAATTTAGGAGGATAAAAATATGTCAGTGGTAAAAGAGCTGCTGCGTGCAGAAGCAGACGGAACAATCAGCTTTGGTGATTACACGCTGAGTCAGAAGGCGAAACTGCCGGATTTCGAGCACAAGGGGGATATTTACTATGTAAAGACCTATGGGGAGAGTACCCGGCTGGAGAAGAACGGCATGTTTGTCTATGAGTCAGTGCCAGGTACTTCTGTAACAGAATTTTCAGCCAGAGAGGATTGTGTGACTTTTCAGGTTGAGGGTTCCCAGGACGCGCAGATCACCCTGGAATTAGCAGAAGAAACAGAGTATATGATCTATGTGGATGAAAAGGCGACCGGAAAGATGACTACCAACAGAAGCGGGAAGCTGTCTTTCAGCGTAGAGCTGGGCGGTGCGCCGGTGAGCATCCGAATTCAGAAATAAGTGTCTGAATCAGACGGACAGTAAAAATCCGCGGCTTTGCCGAAATTGATTTGTAATCGGTTTCTGCATGAAAAGTGTCCGCGGATTTTTTCTGTCCGGAAACAGACAGGGAGGATGTATGGCAAAAGGGAAATCGACAATTTTTTTCTGTAAGGAATGCGGGTATGAGTCAGCCAAATGGATGGGGCAGTGTCCTGCATGCAGGGAATGGAATACATTTGTAGAAGCGCCGGCGGCAAAAAAGGAGGCGGGCGGTCTGCGGCTCTCTTCTCTTGGCGCAGGAGGGCCTGCGGGTGCCGGAGGACAGCTGCGGCGGCCTTCGCTTCTTTCGGAAATAGACGCCGGGCAGGAGGAACGGATTTCTGCCGGGTTTAAAGAGCTGGACAGAGTTCTGGGAGGCGGGATTGTGCCGGGATCTCTGGTTTTGGTAGGCGGCGATCCGGGTATCGGTAAATCTACTCTGCTTCTCCAGGTGTGCAGAAATCTGGCGGCAGCTGGAAAGCGTGTTCTGTATATTTCTGGTGAGGAATCTCTGAAACAGATCAAACTGCGTGCCGACCGGATGGGAACGTTTACCGGCGATATCCGCTTTCTGTGTGAGACAAATCTGGATCAGATTGTCAGGACAGCACAGCTGGAGCGGCCAGATGTGATGGTGATTGATTCGATTCAGACAATGTACCGGGAGGAAGTCACCTCCGCACCCGGCAGCGTGGGACAGGTGCGGGAGTCTACCGGAATTCTGATGAATTTGGCAAAAGGAGACGGCATATCTATTTTTATCGTAGGCCATGTGACGAAGGAAGGAGTAGTGGCAGGCCCCAGAGTGCTGGAACATATGGTGGATACTGTCCTTTATTTCGAGGGGGAGAGGAACGCATCCTACAGAATTCTGCGGGGCGTGAAGAACCGATTTGGTTCAACCAATGAAATCGGTGTGTTTGAGATGGAGGCAGAGGGACTGCGGGAGGTGCTGAATGCCTCGGAGTATATGCTGGAGGGCAAGCCCGAGGGGGCTTCCGGTTCTGCGGTGACCTGTTCTATGGAGGGAACTCGTCCGATTCTGCTGGAGATCCAGGCGCTGGTCTGCCGTACCAATTTCGGCATGGCCAGGCGTACGGCGGCCGGGACGGATTACAACCGTGTGAATCTGCTGATGGCAGTGCTGGAGAAGCGGCTGGGTCTGCGGCTGTCAGAGTGTGACGCCTATGTCAATATTGCCGGCGGCCTGCGGATCACAGAGCCGGCCCTGGATCTGGGCATTGTGATGGCTCTGGTTTCCAGTTATCAGGACCGGGCTTTGCCGGATCAGACGATTGTGTTTGGAGAGGTGGGTCTGTCGGGCGAGGTACGGGCGGTTACGATGGCAGAGCAACGGGTGGCAGAGGCAGTGCGGATGGGATTCCGGAACTGCATCCTGCCCAGGGTGTGCCTGGGAAAAATGAAAACTGTCAGCGGCATCCGGCTGGTCGGTGTCTCCAATGTGCAGGAAGCGATCCGGGCAGGCTTCTGACCGGGTGCTGTTACTTTTTCAGATAATCTTTGGTGACCTGGATTACCTTACCGCTGAGAAGGGTGACTGCTGCCAGGTTGGGGATGGCCATCAGGCCGTTAAAGGTATCTGAGATGTCCCATACCAGCTGGAGGCCGGCCAGGCATCCCACGGCTGCCGCTGCGGAAAAGAGAACCTGGTAGACCGGGGCAAAACGGTCTCCCAGAAGATATACCACCGACTGCTGTCCGTAGTAAGACCAGCCGATCAGGGTAGAGAAGGCGAACAGAGTGACGGAAATACTGATGAATACGCCGCCGCCCCGGCCGAATACAGTGGAAAAGGCGCTGCCAGTCAGTTCTGCCGCGGAGGGCAGCAGCTGGAGCGCCGGACTGCCCAGCGCCTGGGCATAAGTCTGCTGGTCGTAAACACCGGAGGTCAGAATTGCCAGGGCTGTCAGGGAACATACGACTATCGTGTCGGCAAATACTTCGAATATGCCCCACATTCCCTGTTCCGCAGGTTCCCTGATGTCAGAGGCGGCATGGACGATGACAGAACTGCCCATACCGGCTTCATTGGTAAATACGCCCCGGGAAATGCCGACCCGCATAGCGGTCATGATGCCGTATCCTCCGATGCCGCCGGCACCTGCCTGCAGATTGAAAGCTTCCCGGAAAATGGATGCCAGCGCTGCCGGGAGGGCATGGATGTGAGTGAAAATGACCAGCCCGGCGCCGGCGATGTAGAGACAGGACATAAAGGGAACCAGCTTTTCTGTGACAGAGCCGATCCGGCGCAGGCCGCCCATCATGACGCCGCACAGAAGAAGGGATACTGCCAGCGCCGTGGCCGGCGCAGGAATCCGGAAGCTGGAGGAGAGGGCCCCGGCAATGGAATTGGCCTGCGCCATGTTGCCGATGCCGAAAGAGGCCAGAGTGCAGAAAACAGCGAAAAGAACAGCTATCCACCGGCATCCCAGTCCCTGTTCCATGTAGGCCATGGGGCCGCCCCTCCATGTGCCGCGGCTGTCACGGCTCCGGTAGCAAATGCCCAGGACATTTTCTCCGTAGCTGGTCATCATGCCCAGAAAGGAAGAAAGCCACATCCAGAAAATGGCTCCGGGTCCGCCGACAGTGATGGCGGCGGCGACCCCGATGATATTGCCGGTGCCGGCAGCGGCAGCCAGGACCGTACAGAGAGACTGGAACTGAGAGAGAGAATGAATATCCCCGGATTTCCGGACAGACCGGTCACAGAAACAGGCGATGATGGTTTTGCGAAACCACAGGCGGATGCGGGTCACCTGAAAAAATCCGGTGCGGACTGTAAACATCAGCCCCACAGACAGAAAGCAGGCCAGCATCACCGGCCCCCATACGAAACGGCTGATCTGACTGTTCAGCCAACTGATCCATTCTGCCATATGCGCCATAATTCTGCCTTTCCCTGCCTGAAGGCAGTGTGATTTGTTATATTATTCCTATGTGGATGGAAAATTTTTATGCCGGGATTGAAATAAAAGATTTGTGAATATAAGAGAGGATAAATGAATGGCACAGCATGTAATTGTAACCGACTATCAGCCGGAATGGCCCCGGCGCTATCAGGAAGAAGCAAAGCGCATCCAGATGATTCTGGGAGATAATTGTATCACCATTTACCATATCGGGAGCACTTCTGTTCCGGGGCTGGCAGCAAAACCGATTATTGATATAATGCCGGTAGTAAAAAGTCTGGAGAAAGCAGATGAGAAGGCGGCCGTTTTTGAAAGAGCAGGATATGAATATCTGGGAGAATTTGGAATCGCGGGCAGACGTTATCTTCGAAAAGGAGGGGATGAGAGAACGCATCAGGTGCATATTTTTTCCTGGGAAGATGAAGAAAATATCAGACGCCATCTGGCTTTCCGTGATTATTTAAGAGACAGCCGGCAGGTGCAGGAGGAATACGGACGGCTGAAAAAGCAGCTGGCAGAAAGGTTTCCCTGTGATATCGAAGGATATTGTGATGGAAAAGATGATTTTGTAAAGCGGATGGAGAAAATAGCGCTGTCCCGGTATGACGGGATATGGGACCGACTGTATATTGCGGCCAGAAAGGTGCAGAGAAGCCGGGAAATCTCTCCTTTTATCAGTGCGGGAGGGGTAGCAGCGGCGTTGATGACAGAGGCAGGCCATATATATGTGGGCGTCTGTATCGACACGGCATCTTCACTGGGCATGTGCGCCGAGAGAAATGCTATAGCCAATATGATTACAAACGGCGAAAGCAGGATCAGGAAGCTGGTGGCTGTGATGCCTGACGGCAGTGTGGGACTGCCCTGCGGTGCCTGCCGGGAATATATGATGCAGCTGGATCAGAACAGCAAAGAGATTGAGATTCTGGAGGAACTGGACAGCAGAACAACAGTGCTGCTGGGAACATTGATTCCCGGCTGGTGGGGAGAAAAGCGTTTTAGAGAAACTGAGAAAAGCAAGGAGAACAGGTGATATCTGAAATGTATGTATCAGACTGCCGGGACCATTGTTCCGATCCCGGCAGTTATCATATCATATATTTTTAATCCCAGTCAAAGGGCCAGGGATTACCGGATGTTCCATGCCCCGGGCGAGGCGGCCTGTGTCCCGGATGAGGTGGTCTGTGCCCCGGATGAGGCGGACGAGGCCCTGGGAAAGGCGGTCTGGGTCCGGGAGTGGGATGAGGCGGCCTGGGCGGCTGAGGGCCCGGGTGGGGCGGCCTGGGGCGGCCGGAACCGCAGGAAGGGCATCCCCGGTTATCCCGAAAAGGAAATTGTGACCAAATACGCATAATTTTACAATCCTGTTTTTTATTAGTGTATGTCAAAAAAGAAATATTTGTGTTACTATAATCACAGGAGACAGATCATATTGATCAAAAATTGCACAGCAGAGAGCAGGGGCACAAATGAAGGAGAGGACAAGATGGAAGGCAGCCGGACTGACGGTGGGAGCAGCGCTGGTTCTGCAGGTTATGGCCAGATGCATACCGGGATTTGCTGACTGGTATACAGATGTGATTTACAGGAAAATGGCAGCGGCAGTGGGCGGCTTCTTTTCCCTGTTTCCATTCAGCGCGGCGGAAATTGGTGTTTATCTGCTGGTGGCCTGGCTGATTGTTTATGTGGCATACACTGTTGTGAAAATGTTCAGAAAAGGGGGAGGGGCTGCGCTTCTGCGCCGTTACTGCGCATCAGTTTCCATGGCGGCGGGCATTCTGCTTCTGCTTTTTACCCTGTTCTGCGGAATTAATTATTACCGTACGCCTTTTTCTGAGACGGAGGGATTTCCGACTGTCAGCGGATCGACGGAAGAGCTGGAGGCGCTGTCCCGCGGCATGATTATGGGGGTATACAGCCCCTTTACAATAGAGGCCAACTATAATCAGGATATGCCGATGTTTAATATTCCGTCCACCCTCTGCCATGAGCTGTCTCATCTGAAAGGCTATATGCGGGAGGATGAGGCGAACTTTATCGCATGGCTGGCCTGCGTCTGCTCCGGCCAGCCCCAGTTTCAGTACAGCGGACATATGCTGGCATATACTTATGCTATGGCTGCCCTGTGGAACGCGGGAGAGACGGATGCCTACCGGGAGATTTACAGCCAGCTCTGCCGGCGTGCCAGAGAGGATCTGCTGGCTGACGATGCCTTCTGGGAGTCCTATGACGGAGCAGTCGCAGAGGTATCCCAGGATCTGAATGACGTCTATCTGAAGATCAACAGCCAGGAGGACGGGGTGAGAAGCTACGGGAGAATGGTAGACCTGCTGCTGGCATACAGAAGAATGGATTCCGCCTGGACGGATACAATAGAATAAGAGACAAAGGAGACAAAAAGTCATGAAACGGATCGCGCTGATGGTGATCAAACTGATCTGGATTGCCCCTTACTGGTTTTTTCAGATCTGGAGCTGGGGGAAAAATGACCGGCACACGGAGGCTGAAAAGTTTGCGCTGCTGAAAAAAATTACGAAAAACGCAAACCGGGCCGGCCGGGTAACCATAGATGCCCACGGCATAGAAAATCTGCCTGAAAAAATGGGATATGTCATGTTCCCGAATCATCAGGGGATGTTCGATGTTCTTTCCCTTCTGGAATGCTGTCCCCATCCCTTTACAGTGGTGATGAAGAAGGAAGTGTCCAATATATTTTTTGTGAAGCAGATCAGGATTCTGATGAAAGCCCAGGCCATTGACCGGGAGGACATCCGGGCCTCCGTGGCTGTGATCCGCCAGATGACCAAAGAAGTGCTGGAGGGGAGAAACTATGTGATATTCGCCGAAGGTACCCGTTCCAGGCAGCAGAATCAGGTGCAGGAATTTAAGGGCGGCACATTTAAAAGCGCAATCAACGCCAAATGCCCCATTGTGCCGGTGGCCCTGATCGACAGCTATAAGCCCTTTGACACCCGCTCCATCGAGAAGGTGACGGTCCAGGTTCATTTCCTGCCTCCTCTGTACTACGAGGAATATAAAGGGATGAAATCCCTGGAGATCGCGGCGGAGGTACAGCGGCGCATTCAGGTGACTATCCGGCAGAATGAAAACAAAAGCGGCGCCGGCGCTTCTGCGGCAAATGTGCGGAAGAAATAAACAGGCACCGTAACAGACAGGGAAAAGAAAAGCCATAAAGGCACCGCTGCAGCGGTGCCTTTATGGCTAATAGGCGATATAGCCAGTCTGACGGATCACTTCTTTCAGCTTATCTTCCGGAATCTCTTCCTTCATCCGGATCTGTACCTGATTTTTCGACAGATCCGCACTGGCCCAGACCCCGCCCAGGCTGTTCAGAGCATTCTCCACTCTGGTGGTACAGTTCTGGCATGTCATGCCCTCCACAGTCAGCCGGGTCTGATAGGGATAATGGGAAACATCCTTATCTGTGATGCGGATTTTCTTCGGCCCCCTGCCGCTGTCCGCGCCGCAGCAGCCTCTGGAAAGCTTCTTCATATAGCTTTTGACGGAAAAAATACAGATGCAGAGTAAAATCAGACAAATAATGAATGTAGCCATGTTACGGGCCTCCTTTTTGCAGAAATCCAACACAAAATTAGCTAAAACTAACTATCTGATTCTTATTATAGCGCTTTTTTTCAATTATGCAATAACATTGAAGACATTTCTTAAGTCTATTAAAATATTTATATAAATTTTAGAAATCTGCCGAAATATTATATTGCCAGATAAAGTAAAAATATGTATAATAATGGAAACACTATTCGTTTATATCTTTAACCAACTCATGGCAGGATTCCTGCATTTTTATCCTCTTCCAGCAAGAATACAAGTCAAAATATAATCAGCCAAGCAGCTGAATTAAGAAGTGTAATGCCTAATTACAATATGATGTCTGAAGAACATGGCAAAAAACTTGTAAAGACAGATTTTTGCGGGCAGACAGATTTGCCTAAACTGCGGAACGAAAAATTTCAGTATATGAACGGGCCCACGGAATTAGTCTTCGTACATTGATACGATCGAACGGGAACCGATTGCCTGTCTGAGCGTGAGAATACCTCCCGCTTTTTCAGGCGTGGGAGGATGTCATGCCAGGATGGAGATGAGAAGATGAATTTTATGACAGCTGCCTGCAGTGATGCCGGCATTAAAAAACAAATCAATCAGGATGCCCTGATGATCAAAACAGCCCGGACGGATTGCGGAAAGGTCTGCTTCGCGGCTGTATGTGACGGAATGGGAGGGCTGGCGAAAGGAGAGCTGGCCAGTGCCTCTCTGATCCGGATACTTTCAGGGTGGTTTGAAAAGGAATTCCCCGATATATTATACAGGGGAATTGTGCCGGAGATTTTGAAGAAAAACTGGGAACAGCTGATCTATGAGGCCAACTGCCGGCTGGGCGCCTACAGCAGAGAGCACCGTGTAAAGCTGGGAACCACCGTTGTGGCATTGCTGGTAGTGGGAAATATGTATTATGTGATTAACGTTGGCGATTCAAGGGCTTATCTGCTGAATACTTCCATACGGCAGTTGACGAAGGACCAGACGGTCATCCAGCAGGAGATGGATCTAGGCAGGCTGACCCCGGAGAAGGCCCGGCGTGATCCACGAAGGAATGTGCTGCTCCAGTGCGTCGGTGCTTCGACAGTAATCGATCCGGATTTTTACATGGGGAATATTGAAACGCCTTGCAGCTTCCTGCTTTGCAGCGACGGCTTCCGGCATCAGATCAGCCGGCAGGAGATGCTGGAAAAGCTGGGTCCGATGGTGGTGGGGTCTGAGCAGTCTATGAGTGACAACCTGCGTTCGATGATTGAATTAAACAAAAGCCGCCGTGAGGAAGACAATATTTCAGCGGCACTGATTCATGTATATTAGGGGGAGCAGGGATATGCTGGAAATTGGTACCATAATAGACGGAAAATATAAAATCCTGAATAAAATCGGTCAGGGCGGCATGAGCATCGTCTACCTGGCGATGAATGAACGGGCGAACAAGCAGTGGGCGATCAAAGAGGTGCGCAAGGACGGCGTGCAGGATTTTGAGGTAGTACAGCAGGGGCTGATCGCGGAAACCAATATTCTGAAAAAGCTGAATCATCCTAATCTGCCCAGCATTATCGATGTCATAGACGAGGAAGGTCGGTTCCTGATCGTCATGGATTATATAGAGGGAAATACGCTGGAGTGGACACTGGAAGAGGAGGGGACCCAGCCCCAGGATATGGTGATCGAGTGGGCGATTCAGCTCTGCGATGTGCTGGGATATCTTCACTCCAGAGTGCCTCCGATTATCTACCGGGATATGAAGCCGTCCAATGTGATGCTCCGTCCTGACGGAACGGTGGTACTCTTTGATTTTGGAACAGCCCGGGAGTACAAATCGGGAAATGCGGCAGATACTACCTGTCTGGGTACCAGAGGATATGCGGCTCCCGAGCAGTATGACGCAGCCCGGCAGACAGACGCCAGAACAGATATATACTGTCTGGGCGCTACCATGTACCATCTTCTGACAGGAGAACGTCCGGCGGTGGGGCAGGACTACCGGATCCGCCGCCGCAACCCTGCCCTGTCTACGGGTCTGGAACGGATTATACTGAAATGCACGAGCCCCTCACCGGAAGACCGGTATCAGACATGTGCCCAGCTGATGTACGACCTGGAGCATTACCAGGATCTGGACATTGAAAATACCAGACAGCGGAAGAAAAAACTGACCCTTTTTTTCGCCACATCGGCTCTCTGTCTGGTATGCGCGGGCATTTCTCTGGGAACCAGCCTGGCTCAGAAAAGTATCACAGCCAACAGTTACGATTCTTATATGCTGGAGGGAGAGGGCAGCGCCACAGAAGAGGAAGCGGCCCAGGCCTATGCCCAGGCGGTCAGTCTGGAGCCCGGGCAGCCAGACGCCTGGATGGAACTGTTGGAAAATGTATTTCTGGCGGATGACAATTTAACTTCAGAAGAAGACCAGCTGATGCGCCAGCTGCTGAATGAGAGCAGTTCGGGAAACAGGAAGAATGAAGAGATATTTGCGGAAAATACGGCGGCCTATGAGGAGTTTGCCTATCGGATGGGACTGGCCTATTTCTATTCCTATGAGAGCAGCGGCAATAAATCCATGTCTGCCAAGTGGCTGCGGATCGCCTCAGAATCTGGCAGTCTGGAGGCGAATATGGTCGAGCGGGCTGAAAAGCTGTCTCAGATATCAGAATATTATTCCAGGATCGGCGTAGCCAATAAGTATGGAGACGCCAACACCGGCTATCAGGACTACTGGAATGACCTGGTGAGTCTGGCCATGGGCAATATTGCGGAAGCTGATAATGTCACAACTGCCATGATGGTCTATAAGGAACTGATTTATCAGGTATACAACCATGCGGCAGATTTCAGGGCAGATGGCGTAAGCCAGAAGGAAATGTTGGATGAGCTGGAATATGTACGCCAGCACCTGGATTCGGACATTGTGATCGCTGATGATGTGAACCGTGACCGGAACACGGAACTGAAAGAACGATTATATGAAAATCTGGAACAGGCCAGACGTCAGGTTCTGGCAGTATTTGAGGCCAGAACGGAAGGCGGTGAGAGTTAATATGGCAATGCTGTTGAGCTCCATGGAGGAGATTCAGGGCAGGATAGAGATGTTTCACAGTATCAGCCTGGTTTTTCTGATCTTTGCGGTGATACTGCTGATTGCCGCTGTGGCAGAATTCTTTTTGCTGGATATGATGCAGATTCTCAGAATCTGGTCCGGCAGTGCCGCTAAAAAAGGGATACGCCGTCTGGAGGCCGAAAACGCAGCCAGGGAACGCATGCAGAGAATGGGCAGGTATCGCCGGGCTGTACATGTCCATGATTATTCTGACGGGAATATTACGATGCCTCTGGAGGAAGATGAAAAGATTCAGATTGGGCAGTTTGTCATAGAAACAGATATTATGATGATCCATACGGATGAGAGTATATAAAAGGAGGAGATACAGGTGAAGCATGTATGGGCCGGAAAATACCGGCGGATTTTTGGCATTTTACTGGTGCTGGCGCTTCTTGTAACCGCAGTGGACTTCTCGCCCTTTGCGGCGATTGCGATGGGTGATGGGGAGACAGAATCCCTGAGCGGCAACAATTTGCTGACTGCAGCGGAGGCGTCTGTGGAAATATCGGTTCGTGTCACAGATGAAGATGGCGCCGCGGTTGCAAATGCGGATGTAAGTTTTTTATCTGAAAGTAATGAACCGGTAAAGCTGTCTCACACCAGTGACGGGATGTATGAAGCTACAGTATCGGTAACGGAAGAAAGTATGGGCGAATTGACGGTGTCACTGGATGGATATCAAACAGAAACAGTCCAATTTGCTTTCAGCGAGGTTCAGGGAGGCAGATGGGAACGCGGTATTTCTCTGAAAAAGCTCAGGCCCGTCACCATTATTGCGGGGGAAGGCGGTTCTGTCAGTGTGATGGCAGGAATGGAGACGCTGACTGTCGGCAGTGCGAACAATACACAGAAGATCAGTGGGGTCACCATAACGCCTGGGGCAGGTTATTATGTGGATTCCTGCAAACTGACGCCGGCGGGCGGATCGGAAGAAAAGGAGTTTGCTGATATTGACATTTTCACGAATGGGAATCCTGTGGAAATCAGGCAGTCCACTTATCCCGAGATGGAGGATGGGGTATCTGTTCATGTATCTTTCCGGAAGATGTGGACAGCCGATGAGCTGAAGGCGGACCTGGAGGCGCAGAACAGCTTTCTGGATACCGGCTCAGGAACCGGTCTGGCTCCCGGGTCAACAGTGACCCTGGTTTCTCCGGAGGATAACCGGGGATATGGAATCAGCTGGTCGATTTCTCAGAACGACGCAGGTGTTACTGTGGATCAGAGCGGACAGATTCATATCCCATTGAGCGCGGCTGGAAAAACCTTCTCCCTGACTGCCGCTGCTGTGCTGACAAAGGGAGAAAAGACGATACAGACATCGGCAGATTTTACTTCCCTGTCTGTAGGAAACCTTACGGCTACAGAAAAGGACTATGCGCTGACCTATGACACATCCGGCCAGTACATTACGGGAATAACGCTGTATTCTGACGCAGAGGGAAACAATTTTACTTCCTATACCCTGGAAGCTGAGACGCCGGATAACGCGCCGCAGGAACTGACAGGAAATATCAGCGGAGAAACAATCCTGGATCTGGATGGAAAGGAATATCAGTCTGGCGCGAAACTGACACTGTCCGGAATGGACAATGGCCAGCCCTACAGTGCCACTGTGACGCTGAATCATCCGATTGACCGAAAGGGGCCCGCTCTGGAAGCAGGAACCGTTACGTTCTGGCAGGTGGCCTTTGACAGCAGCGAGAAGGAACTGACAGATCTCACAGACGCTTCCATTACCACAAATCATGGACTGGCTGTAAAAATATCCGATGTTGCTGATGGCATAGGATCAGTGACTTCAGTAACGCTGGCCATACAGTATGAAGGCGGGCAGGAGCAGACAGTTGACGGCGTTTATGAGAATGAGAGCGGGACAGGACAAGGACAATGGGTTTTCCGTGATTTTTCCACAGACGGGAAAGACGGCGTACAGCTGACCCTGATGCAGCTGACTGCCTGGGATTCGGCGGGAAATTCCACCAATTATATGCTGGGAAACCGGACGCTGATGGTGGACACTGTGGCGCCCCAGTCTCTGCGGGTAGAATCTGCAGAGGATAATGGCGCATGGACAAAGCCGGAAAATGGGACGAAAACATACAGGATTGTCACATCATCCGTGGATGTCTCTTCCATCACCATCAAATATCAGAACGCTGACGGAACGCTGACAGACGATTCTGTGATAAGCGGAACAGATATAACGGTGTCCGAAGGCTCTTCCTGGTGCAAGTGGGAGCTGTCCACGGGAGACGCGAAGGTGCTGAACCGGGATTATGTCATTACAGCCGCAGACAGCTATGGGAACGTTTCTGCTCCTTTTACTTACAATGCCCGGCTGGACAATGAGCTTCCTACAGCTTCCATGAGGCTGGAGCGGTATGATCCGGATACAGGCACCTATACGGAAGTGACAGATGGGAAAACGGAATATATTTCTCCACAGGATTTCCGTCTGGTGATCAGCGGCATGTCTGACGGCGGCGCCGGTCTGGGCACAGTGACAGTCAGCTGCCAGGAGGATGAGGGAGCCGGTCAGACTGCAAAAACTTATACATGGAATTTTCAGACTTCATCAGGAGAAGGATTTACCTGGGATGAGGGTCAGAAGACGCTGATCTTTGATCTGAGCGCGCAGGATGGCACTTATCATGGGTATGCCGGCATCACAGTGGCTCTGTCAGATGCGCTGAACAATACAGCTTATCTCTATACCACAGAAGGAGCCACAAGCAATCCGGTAATCAGAATCGATAAAAAAGCGCCGGCGAAAGAGGATATTGTGATTCAGTGGAACGGCAGCGGCCAGACCGGTACGGAGGAGTACTGGTACAGCGGCGGTCAGGCGGGATTCCGGTTTACGGTTACAGCAAAGGATGATACCCCTCTGACAGCGGAAATCTATCAGGCCGCCAGCGCTGATGAGGTTAACAGCAGCACAGAAACCTACGGCACAGCTCTGGAGGTAAGCCCTGACTACGGTGTTTCCTTCCAGTCCTGGGTGTATAACAGGGAAGACAGCACGAAAGCGCCGGACCAGAAGCTGTACTATATTGTGAAGATTACAGACGCGGCCGGGAACGCCACCTGGTCTGACAGTGTGGAAATACGGATTGATGAGACGGATCCGGTGATGGCAGACCGGGAAGGAAAACCTTCTCTGCGCTATGATTTTACAAACATCAAAACAGAGGGAAAGACGGAGACAGTCTTCCATGGGGATCTGGATCAGGAGACCATGGTCAACGGCGTATTGCTCAGCAAAACAGATGTGACGGTTTCTATTGATCTGGAAGACCCTGCCGCCGGTGCCGTTCAGAGACAGACAGCTTCCGGCATCCGGGAGGTGGCTCTTTCTCTGGATTATGGGGCAGGTCAGGGAGGCGCTGCTGAGACGAAGGTATATACACTGACACAGCAGACAGACGGCAGCTATACCTATGTTTTATCTGATGAAGGAAGATATGAGCTGAAGCAGATCGCTGTGACAGATTATGCGGGAAATGTGACTGTATATCAATATCAGGAAGCCGGCGAGGCAGCAGACAGCTCCCTGTATCAGGGTGAACTGACTGTGGTGATCGACCGGACAGTACCGGAGGCATCCTTTGCCGACAGAAGCTACAATGCCGGCGGAACCTGGCGGGAATGGTACTCTGTAGCGGTAAACGGGGATACACCCTTTGCGGTCACAGCCTCCGCCGAGGATGATTACGGCATTTACGCCATCGACTGGTTTATGGCAGATGATGACGGCAGCGGCAGCCTGATCTATACGCCTGTAACGGCGGAGCAGCCGGGAGGGGCAGACAGCGTGCCCGGGCGGCTGACCGGAAATGAGAGCAGCCAGACGGCATCCAGCTGCCTGACATACCAGGCAGACCAGGTGCAGCGATACGCGGTACAGGTCACTGACTGGGCAGGAAATGTGACTGTTTATATCATGGATGATTCATCAGAAGCCATCCTGTCAGACCGGGCCAGCATCGTGAAGATTGATAACCAGAAGCCTCAGATTGCTGAAAACAGTGATGAAAAGCTGCTGCTGACATATGACATCCGCAATGTAAAGACCAGCAGTGGGAAGCAGACAATTCTCCATGACGACATAGGAAGCTATCTGGCTGACCGCAGCCTGATCAGCGCCGAGGATATCCTGCTGACGGTAAATGCTGAGGATCTGCCGGTATTATACCGGGAGAATGGGATTGCCTCCGGTGTGCAGGATGTGGTACTCACTTTTGCGGACGGCAGGGAGGCTGTCAGCCTGACTTCTGATGGAAATGGCATTTACACTACGATTCTGACTGCAGGAGAAAACCAGACAGAAACTTATGTGCTGGAGGCAATTACCATTACCGATTATGCGGGAAACAGTATGGTATATTCTTACACAGCCGGCGGCCTGGGCAGCCTGACCGCAGTGATTGACAAAGAAGTCCCCGCAGAAGGGGTATTTGCTACAGTCAGCGGAAGAAACAGCGTGACGGATGGGAATGGAAACCTGACTGCCTGGTATTCCGCTCAGAATGGTCCGAAGGATATCCAGGCTACGGTACAGGATGATTACTGTATTTACGGCATTACATGGTATCGGGCCAATACAGACACGCCTGTGCTGGGACAGGAGGGAGCGTATACACAGATCGGACAGACGCTGAACAGCGGGCAGGTCATCCGGGAGATTTCCAGAACAGAATCTTTTACTGATAATCAGGATCAGCTGTATGCGGTGATTGCCACCGACTGGGCGGGAAACCAGGCTTTGTTTTACCGGAATGAGTCAGGCGACGCAGGCAGCAGAGTACGGATCGACAATGACATGCCGGTGAACCGGGTATGGCTCAGCTGGGAAGGCGACTCTGTCTACGACGGCAACGCGGTAGACAGCGGCACAAGGTACGAAGCGGCTCAGGAAGGCTACGTATATAATAATCAGTGGGTAACGCTGTCAGTCTATGTACAGGATACGCTGGGACAGGGCCTGTATCAGAATGCTGAGCGCAGCTGTGCTTCCGGCATCCGCAAGGTGGATGTGACGGTGAATCATGACGGAAACCGGGAACCGGTGATGGAGCAGTGGAACAATCAGGAGGTACAGGTAGCAGAGATCAACGGCCAGGAATATCTGGAGTTTACCTTCCAGATCAGATGGACCAACGGCGACCTGTCAGAGTTCCAGAATGCCATCGAAGAAATCGTGATCTACGACAATGCGGGCAATCAGACGCCGGCGGAAGGAGAGGTGCTGCGGGATGAGGTGCAGTATGTTCTGGATAATATGGCGCCGGAGCTGACGGTTGATTATCATCCCGGCAGCTATGTGGAAAACAGTCTGTACCCGAATACCTATTTTTATCGTGAGGATCCGGCGGTAACCATCAGTTTCCGTGAACGGTATTTCTATGAAGCTGATGTGGATGCCACCATCAATCTGCAGGCACCGGAAGCGCCCGGGGCGCTGAACCACAGCCAGTGGAGCGGAAGCGGCACCACATATACCAGCAGTGTCCACGCGCCTGGCGACGGGCGGTACCGGTTCTCTATCGGAGAGTTTTCAGACCGTTCCGGCAATGTGATGACAGGAGCAGAGGGGACAGAGGTGGCCGGCGGTATATTCACCAGTTATTATCTGGTGATGGATACGACAGCTCCGGTGATTGAGATTACATATACCCATGATGGACAGGATATCACAGGAGAAATTACAGAAGGCAATTTCTACGACGGAACAGTAGTGGCGACTGTCAGGATTACTGAGGCGAACTTTGACCCTTCCATGGTAGAAATTGACGCAGTCGGAAGAGCCTCTGGCAATAATGAAGGAATGGCGATCAACTGGGACGGTGAATGGACAGCGGAAGGAGAAGATGTACATGTAAATCATGTCACCTTCGAAGCCCAGGGAACCTATCAGTTTACCTGCACTGCCCGGGACGTTGTGGGACATGAGGCGGAAGTGCCGGCGAGGTCTCATTTTGTAGTGGATACGACAGTGCCGGAGGTGGAGATCATCTATGACCTGAATGATCCGGAGAATGAGAGATATTATAACCAGGTTCGCACAGCTGCTGTCCGTGTGACAGACCGTTCCTTCGACCCGGAGGAAGTGGAGTTTATGATCGAGACGACAGGCCCGCAGCCGGTGATCGGAGAGTGGAGCCATATCGGCGGCGGAGGCTGTGAGAATGAACTGACTTATCATGTGGACGGCTGTGTTTACGAGGCAAATGTGATATTTGGAGAGGACGGAGATTATTCTCTGGCTTTCCAGTGTACAGACCGGGCAGGGAACCAGTCTGAACTGGTGACCACAGATCCCTTTACAGTGGATCTGACTCTGCCGGAGATGACAGTTACCTATGACAATAATGATGCCAGAAATGGATTTTATTACAGAGAGGCCCGTGTCGGGACTATCACCATATCTGAGCATAACTTCAATCCGGCTGATGTGAGGATCACCACTACAGCTGCCAGCGGCGGCGCTCCGGCAGAACTTTCGGCGGTCGGCGGATGGAGCAGCAGCGGGGATACCCATACAGCTTCTGTATACTATACATATGACGGGGAATTTACCTTTGATGTATCTTATACGGATCTGGCAGGCAATGAGGCGGCGGACTATGAGGGAGATCAGTTCGTGGTGGATCTGACCGCACCGGTTCTGGAGATTACGGATATCGAGGATATGTCCGCCAATAATGATACAGTAGCCCCGGCTGTCACCTGGTCGGATATCAATCTGGATACAGATGGAATCCTGCTGGAGCTGACAGGAGTAAACCGCGGCCCGACAGAGGTGGAAACCACATCGACGGCCATTGACGGCGGCATGATGGTGCAGTATACAGACTTTCCCAGAGTACAGGAGCTGGATGATCTGTATACCCTTCATGCGACAGTGACTGATCTGGCAGGAAATACGTCAGAACAGACAGTGACTTTTTCCGTCAACCGCTTCGGCTCTGTGTACATTTTTGATGAGGCGACGGAACAGCTGCTGTCCCAGTATTACGTGAATGAGCCAGCCCGTCTCCATGTGACAGAGATCAATGTGGATACGCTGGAGTTCCGGGAGATCACCTACAGCCGGGACGGCGATATTGTGACGATGGAGCAGGGAGAGGACTATGCTGTGACAGAATCCGGCACAGAGGCCACGTGGAAATCCTATACCTATGATATCTATGAAGATAATTTCACAGAGGAAGGGATCTACGCGGTGACCATCTATTCAGAGGATCGGGCAACTAACAGATCCAGCAATACGGTGAAGGAAAAGGAAATCCAGTTTGTCATGGATACGACATTGCCTACAATCGTGGTCACAGGCGTGGAGGATCAGGAACAGTATAGCAGCGACAGACGTTCCGTTACCATCGATGCCAAGGACAATATTTACCTGTCGGAAGTCGTGGCCTATGTGGATAATGTGCCGGTGAAAACCTTCAGCGAGGAGGAACTGACGGCTGCCAACGGCGTGGTGACGCTGGAGATCGGCAGCTCCAATGACTGGCAGACACTGACGGTCAAGGCCATCGACGCAGCCGGCAATGAGGGATATTCCGATACCAGAGTATTTCTGATCACCCGAAACGTGCTGGTTCAGTGGTACCAGAACAGGCCGCTGTTCTGGGGCAGCCTGGCAGGGCTGGCAGCCAGCGCTGGCGTGATCTTTATGATTGTGTCGAAACGGAAGAAAAGAAATGATGAAACGGCCTGAGGATGAACAGAAGGGAGCTGCCGTTCCGGCAGATCATTCTGCCTTTACGGCCGCTCCCTTCTGGTTTCTGGTTATTTGCACATTTCGCTGACGATCTGGTTAATTACCTTCCCGTCTGCCTTTCCTTTCAGCTCACCCATAACGGCTTTCATGATCTGGCCTTTGTTCTTTGTGGCGATGACATCGGCGAATTTCTCGCTGAGGACAGCCCGCACCTCGTCAGGGGTGAGGAGCCTGGGAGCATATTCCTTAATGACATCCATTGTAGCCTGGTAGCTGTCCCGCAGCTCGATCCTGTCGGCCGGGCAGCTGTCCAGCTGTTCCTGGACAGTTTTCATTTCCTTCAGGATGACCCGGTTCACCAGTTCTTCTGTGATATTGTCCCGGGTTCCTTCATCGATCGCCGTTTTTTTCACCGCGGAAATCAGAGAAGAAATGGCCTCCTTCCGAACTTTGTCCTTTGCCTTCATAGCAGCAATCATATCTTTCTGTAATGTTTCAAACTGCATCATCATGCCTCCTAACCATCCGGATTCTGGATTTTGTAATTACCGGCATATTTATTATAGCAGGATTCTGCCGGAAAAAACAGACTGTCCGGAAAATCAGCCGTTCCGGTATTTTTTGTAACTCGCCGCCACGACGCCGCTCAGCGCCAGAAGCGCGAGAGCGTTCGGCAGCACCATCAGGCCGTTGAAGAAATCGGCCAGTTCCCATACCAGGTCTACCTTCAGAGTGGTGCCGATCACGATAAAGACAACTACAATTGCAGAGTAAACCTTTACGCCTTTTTTCCCGAACAGGTATCTGGCATTGATGGAACCGAAGAAATGCCAGCCCAGCACTGTGGAAAAGGCGAAGAAAAACAGACAGATTGAGACGTAGATATCGCCGAAACTGCCGTACATATCCATAAATGCGGACTGGGTCAGGGCGATTCCGGTTTCCCCGCTGTCGATGACGCCGGTGGCTAAAATCGAGAAGGCGGTCAGGTTTAAAATAATAAAGGTGTCGATAAAGACACTGATCATAGCGGACAGTCCCTGTTCGTGGGGATTTTTTGCCGCGGCTCTGGCGTGGGCATGGGGCGTGGAACCCATACCGGCTTCATTGGAGAACAGGCCTCTCGCGACACCATAGCGGATGGATTCCCTGACAGTAATGCCCAGGGCGGCTCCTGTCACGGCCTGCGGGTTAAAAGCTCCGACTACGATCTGGTAAAGCACGCCGGGCAGGGCGGTGATATGGAACAGCAGCAGGATAACGCCGCCTGCGATATAGACAGCTGCCATAAAAGGTACCATCTTCTCCACAACGGAAGCCAGCCGGGAGGTGCCGCCGATGAAAATAAAGGCGGACAGCACAGCCAGGGGAATGCCGATGGCGATGGGCGGGATATTGATATTTCTGGCGGCAAATACTTCTGCGAAGGCTGTGCCGATGGAATTGGACTGAACCATATTTCCCATAAAACCTAATGCCAGAATAATAAAGACTGCGAACAGTGTGGCCAGAACCTTTCCGAAGGTTCCCTTAAAAGCCTGACGGATATAGTAAACCGGTCCGCCGGTTACCTCTCCGTCTGCTGTTGTTTTATATTTCTGGGCCAGGGTGGCTTCTGCATAAATGGTGGCCATGCCGAAGAAGGCGCTGACCCACATCCAGAAAATGGCGCCCGGTCCGCCGGAAACCAGGGCGGTGGCCGCGCCGGTCATGTTGCCGGTACCTACCTGAGCAGCGATGGCGGTGGCGATGGACTGGAAAGGGGTCATTTCCCCATTTGTTTTTTTCTCACCTTTCAAAGTAAAATGGCCGAACACCAGCTTAAAACCTTCGCCGAATTTCCTGACCTGAATGAATCTGAGCCTGATGGTGAAGTAGATGCCTGTTCCGCATAATACCAGAATCAGTACAACATCCCACAGCAGGCTGTTTGCCTGTTTTACAAGTTCCAACATGATGTTGATTCCTCCCTTTTATCATAAAAATGAAATAAAACAGAGAGCTGAAAAAATCAGCTCTCCAGAGAGTAGAACACCGCATACAATTGAACTTTTGTGTGCTCTGTCCTTTTGCCTGAGAGATAGACAGCCTCACGGGCTGTGTTACACCTTCGGCGCTCCTGATACGGAGACTCTCCAGAGTAGCTGTAAAGTCGCGGGACTCGACAGCAATGCAATAAAGTTATCACAGAAGCTGGAAAAAAGCAAGAGAAAATAAAAAAAGTATGTAAAAAAAATAAAGAAAGCATGAAGACGCGCTTGACGCCGGAGACAGGAGCCCCTACAATGAAAAATGAGGAAACGGGTAAAAAATGATAATATGAGTGAAAAAGGGACAGATACCTGACAGGATGGAGGAAACAGATATGGTGATACGGGGCGCGGAAGTTTTGTGCGAGGATTACCGGTTTCGGCAGAAAGATGTGGGAATGGAAGATGGGATATTTGTGGAAAACGGAAGGGGAACGGTGGAGGATGCCTCCGGATGCTATGCGGTTCCGGGATTGGTGGATGTCCATTTTCACGGATGCGTGGGAGAAGATATTTCAGACGGGTCGGCAGAGGGGCTGGCCCGCATGGCCCGCTATGAGGCGGGAAGAGGCATTACGACGATTGTGCCGGCGGTGATGACCCTTCCGGCTCCCCGTCTGATGGAGATCTGCGATATGGCGGCTTCTTTTTCCGGTGAGGAGGGGGCGGTGTTTGCCGGAATCCATCTGGAGGGACCCTACCTGTCCGGTAAGAAAAAGGGAGCGCAGAACGGAGCGTTCCTGCAGAAACCGGATGCAGAGCAGATGGGACGTTTCTTTGAGGCTGCCGGCGGTATGCTGCGGATCATGACCATTGCGCCGGAACTGGAGGGGGCTGAGGAGGTAATCCGGGCTTTTTCGCCGGTGTGCGGGATGTCCATCGGGCATACGGACTGTGATTATGAGACTGCCCGGCAGGCATTCCGGTGGGGCGCGGACGGAGTGACCCACCTGTTTAATGCCATGAACGGCCTCCATCACCGGGAGCCGGGAGCGGCGGCAGCGGCGTTGGAGGACAGCCGGTGTATGGCGGAAATGATCTGTGACGGCATTCATGCTCACCCGGCTGTGGTGAAGCTGGCTTATCGTCTGCTGACGGCGGAGCGGATGGTACTGATCAGCGACAGTATGCGGGCTGCCGGGATGCCGGACGGCATTTACACACTGGGCGGCCAGGATGTGGAGGTGCGGGGAAAGCATGCGTTTCTGAAAGGGACGGAGACTCTGGCAGGTTCGGCTTCTGATTTGATGGACTGTGTGCGGACTGCGGTGGAGGAGGTGGGGCTGGATCTGGCCTCAGCGATCCGGTGCGCTTCCGAAAATCCGGCCCGCCGCGCCAGGATTTTTGATCAGTGCGGCAGCATTACCCCCGGGAAACGGGCTGATCTGGTGCTGCTGGACAGGCAGCTGAAAGTGCGGGCGGTTTATGTGCGGGGAAAGAAGCAGAAGATTTGGGAGGATAATCAGCAGACGCGCCTTTAAGACGGAATGAAGAGAAGAAGGGAAATGCGCGGTGGCAAAAAGAATATAAAAAGCCCGGTATGGCAATTCATACCGGGATCATATATACCAGGGGCGGAAGGACTCGAACCCTCGACATTTGGTTTTGGAGACCAACGTTCTACCGACTGAACTACACCCCTACAAAAACAGGTCTTTTTGACCTGCCTTATATTTATATCACAGGTCGGGACAGATGTCAACAATTTCTTTGGACACATTTTGTATAACTTTTCATAACTTTTCATCATTTCATACAAGACAGCTCTCCCACTGGCATTCTTTTTTCTGCAACTGGCAGCGAATAGTCGTTAACTGGCACTGCTTTGTCGCCGATTGGACAAGACATTTTTCCCTGTTTGTGAGATAATTGTATTAGCAACTGATTCATGATAAACTGTATACAGAAAAAGGAAAGGAAAACATGAAAAGAGCGACAAAGCTGGCCGGCAATATTGTGCAGGCCGGTCAGAAGGCCCGCTATGACGCGGCCTGCCGGCAGCTGATATCCAATAAGGCGATTCTGGCCTGGATTTTAAAGGGCTGCGTGGAGGAATTTTACGGCTGTGACATCCGTGATATTGCCGAGCGGTACATTGAAGGGACTCCTGAGGTGGGCACCGTGGGCGTGCATCCGGATGAGACGAATGAAGAAACACCGGCGGCTGCCGGTGATACCATAACAGGGATGAATACAGAAGATACAACGCTGACAGAGGGAAAGGTGACCTATGATGTCCGCTTTTACGCGCTGGCGCCGAAGGACAGGGAGCAGATCCGTCTGCTGCTGAATGTGGAGGCCCAGGGGGACTTTTATCCGGGTTATCCGCTGGTGAAGCGGGGGTTCTATTACTGCGGGAGGATGGTCTCCGCCCAGTATGGAACCGAATTCACCGGTTCTCATTACGAGAATATCAGAAAGGTTTACTCCATCTGGCTGTGCATGAACCCGCCGAAACGGCAGCGGAATTGTATCACCCGTTATATTATCCGAAAGGAAGATCTGATCGGGGAGATGCGGGAGAAAAAGGAGAATTACGACCTGCTGACGGTGGTGATGGTGTACATCGGGACAGAAGAAGAGAAAAATTACAGCGGAATTCTGAGGCTGCTGGATGTGCTGTTTACCGGCAGAATCAGCGCCGGGCAGAAGCTGGAAATCCTCCAGCGGGAGTTTGGTATCAGAATGACGGAAGAACTGGAAACGGAGGTGGAACATATGTGTAATTTAAGTGATCTGGTGGAGCGAAGAGGAATAGAGCAGGGAATGGAACAGGGAGCAGCGCAGGCCAATGCAAGAGCCGTCAAAAACCTGATGGACCGGCTGAAGCTGACGGAGGAAGAGGCGATGCAGGTGCTGCGGCTGTCTGAGGCAGACCGGGAGAAGTGCAGGCGTCTGCTGTAAAGCCCGGAAGCGGCAATGAGCAGGCCAGAGACAGCCTGACTTTTTCTGACTGGATGCCGCAGGGAACTGCGGTAAAAGCGCCGGGGTGCCCGGCGCCCTGCGTCAGTGCAGGGTGCCGGTTTCCTGGCCGGTTTCCAGGCTGTAGGCGGTGATATCTCCGTCTGTGTCCAGGACATAGAAGGTGTCATCGATATAGGCGCCTCTGGCGTTGGTATATTCCTCTTTTATCCAGCGAATGCCTTCAGTGAAGCCTTTTTCCGGGTCGTAGGAATAGGTGCGGTACTGGTTGACATAGGTTCCGTCCAGCATGCCCTGGCAGGGGAAGCCGAAGAGGTTTTTCGCCGGGTCGATCAGCACTGCCTTGTAATCGTACAGGGCGTCGGAATAATCTGCGCCGTCCAGCACCAGTTTGTGAATCTCCTTTACATCGGTGGGATCGGAGATGTCGAACATGGACAGCTTGATGCCTTCTGTGGTTTGTGTGTCCGGGTCTGTTTCGTAGCCGATGCCCAGCAGCAGGTTTTCGCTGTAAAAATGCAGATACTCAGAGAAACCGGGGATTTTCAGCTCACCCAGGATCCGGGGATTGGCGGGGTCAGACAGATCTACAGAGTAGAGGGGATCAATCTGCTGGTAGGTGACGAAATATCCGGTATCTCCCATAAAACGGGCGGAATAGACCCGTTCGCCTTCTGCCAGCCCTTCGATCTGGCCAATGACCTCCAGGTTTTCATCCAGCACATAAAGGCTGTTGGTCTGAACCGGGTTTTCATAGGAATATCCCAGGAATTCTCCGGTTCGGTCATCCGTGATTTCTGCCACATCATAATCGGTAACGGTGGTGACCACACGGAAATATCCGTTGTATTCATTCATGGCGAAGGTGTCCAGAATCTGCCCCTTGACGGAGCCTGATTTTTCACCGCTGATATCGCCGTCTCGGTAGGAAAGCATGGTCAGGTTAGTGACGTCAGAGCTGCTGTTTTCATCCATGTACCGGGTGTCGGCCACATAAATATGGTCGGCAGATACATAGAACTGGGAAGCAGTGGACAGTACAGCCATGCTGTCTGCGAAGGCTGAGGGTTCTTCCAGGGACACGGAAGCGGCTACCAGGTAGCAGTCTGTGTCAGAATCCTCCGGCAGGATGATGGAATCCGGGGACATTGTCTCATCGTTGATGACAGGGACGAAGGTTTTTGGTTCGGTGGCTATGGCCTCTTCTGACGGCATGTAATTGCAGAACAGGTAGAAGTAACCGCCGGAGATCCGGGAACTGGAATAATATCCTTCTGTCGTCAGGGAAGAGATTTCCTTCGGTGCGGACCGGTCGGAAATATCAAAAAAGCGTACACGGGTGACCTGGCGGCTGGGTGAGTAGTAAGTTCTGGCATTCTCTTCAACCAGTGAGGCGGGCTTATCCACCCAGATCTGTTCCACACAGATGAGAGTATTATCCTGGAGATAAAAGCCGGACAGTCCGGTCAGTTCGGAGATCCGTCCTACCTCTTCCAGCTCTGCACCGTCTGCTTTTACGATTGCGATACTCTGGCCGTCCTGCAGGTCGTCATAGACGACATGGTACAGATAGTGGCCGTCTGTCTTGACGATGTCCTCTTCTTCAATGTTTTCCACCTGTACGTTGGTGGTGGAAAAAGAAGTCTGAGAATTTTCACTGGCCGCCGCTTCTGAGTTGTCTGCACTGGCTGCCCCGTCTGCGGGTGCGGCGGATGTTTCCGCCATTGTCATCTCTTCTTCCCGGGCCAGTTTGGTGTAGCTTCCCCTGCGGGTCTGGATTTCAGAGACAGTTTTATAAATTTCCTCATAGGAAGAAGCGGTCATGGACGAACCGGCGCCGGATTCCGGCGCTGCCTCATCGGCTGCGGCTGTGGGTGCTGCCTCGTTTTCCTGATTCCCGCCGGTCAGGGGGCCAAACTGCCATATTCCCACTGCCAGGAGGAAGCAGGCGGCGGCGCCGGCCAGGGGAAGGATGCGGCGCAGAAGCACCGGCTTTTTTCTCACGGGCCGGGCATCGGATTCCTCCAGTTTTTGTTTGACTGCTTCCGGTTTCAGCGTGTCAGGGACAGGAATCTGTCCGGCATCTTTCTGAATCCGCTTTATCAGATCATGTTCAGATGGTGTTTGACGCATGGATATACCTCCTACTTCATTCCAGGGATGCTCTCATTTTCTGCAGAGCCCGGTAATATTTGGACCGGACAGTGCTGTAATTCTGATTCAGCATCCCGGCGATTTCTTTTTCCTTGTATCCGCCGAATACATTCAGCGCTACGATCAGCTGTTCTTCTTCCTTCAGCTGGGAGAAGGCGGACCGTACACTGGCGTCCCCGGCCAGATCCGGGCTGTGCCAGAGATTGGCCTGCTCCAGCGGCGTAGTCTGCTGATAGTAGGCGCGCATTTTCTGGTTGCATTTGTTGGTCAGTATTTTAAAAATCCAGCTTTTAAAAGCCTTTCTGCTGCGCAGCTGGCCGAACTGCTCATAGGCGGCCAGCACTGTATCACTGACCACATCTTCCGCGTCCTGCTGATTTTTCAGCAGATAGAGGGCGAAATGATACAGGTCTGCGTAAACCTGCTGGTATAAGGTCAGGAAGTCAGAGACCTCCCCATTCTTTTTCATACTCTGCTCACCTCCTGTCAGGCCTTTCAGTATGGTGGTATTTTATCATATAAGTGTAGAGGAAAATGGAAAATGTTGCGCCGGAAAATAAAAAATCTCAATAAAACCCGGTTTCTTTTTCCCGGAACGTGCTATAATAAAGCAGCGGCACGATATCAGTCCTGAACTGGTATGTGCGGGGAATCGAAAAGGGAAAGGATAAAGAAGATGAAAAAAATTGGAAGAAATGATCCATGCTGGTGCGGCAGCCATAAGAAATACAAGGCATGCCATCAGGCTTTTGATGAAAAAATAGAGTTTTACCGGGAAAAGGGTTTTTTTGTTCCCGATCACTCTATGATTAAAAACGCAGAGCAGATTCAGGGAATCCGGGAGAGCGGCAAGGTGAATGTGGCTGTTCTGGATTATGTGGCAGAGCATATCGAGGCGGGGATGACCACGGAGGAGATCGACCGGCTGGTGGCGGAGAAAACAAAGGAGCTGGGCGGCATCGCTGCGCCCCTGAACTTTGAGGGCTTTCCCAAAAGCGTCTGCACTTCCGTGAACGATCAGGTATGTCATGGAATTCCGTCTGTAAAAGATGTGCTGAAAGAAGGAGATATTATCAATGTAGATGTGTCTACAATTTATAAAGGTTATTACTCCGATTCTTCCCGCATGTTCTGTATCGGGCAGGTCAGTGAAGAAAAGAAAAAGCTGGTTCAGGTGGTGAAGGAATGTGTGGAACTGGGGCTGGAACAGGTGAAACCATGGGGATTTATGGGCGATATGGGAGAGGCGGTCCATAACCATGCCAGAGAGAACGGCTATAAGGTAGTCCGGGAAATTGGGGGACATGGCGTTGGTTTGGAATTCCACGAAGAGCCTTTTGTCAGCTATGTGTCCAGAAAAGGTACGGAAATGCTGCTGGCGCCAGGTATGATCTTTACCATTGAGCCGATGGTGAATATGGGAACAGATGAGATCTTTGTAGATGAGGAAAATGAGTGGACTGTCTACACTGCTGACGGAAAGCCTTCTGCTCAGTGGGAGATCATGGTATTGGTGACAGAAGAGGGACATGAGGTGCTGGCCTGGTAGCTTTTATTTAACAGGCAACGCTCCCCGGCGCAAGAGTTCCGCCTGCGGAGCGGAATCCTTTTTATCAGGTGAGATTTCCGGGTACGTTCTGCAAGTAAGGAAGGAGAAGGAAATTTGAATATTACAATACTGAATGAAAATCTGGTCTACCGGGCGGGTCTGCTGGCAGAACATGGTCTGTCTGTACTGATTGAGGAGAGGGGAAAACGAATTCTTTTTGATACCGGTCAGTCAGATGCCTTTATGAAAAATGCCGCCAGACTGGGCGTGGATCTGGAGGGACTGGACGCCATCGTTTTAAGTCACGGGCATTATGACCACTGCGGCGGCCTGCGGGCGCTGGAAACTCTGGAAAACCTGCCGCCGGTATATGTGCGGAAAAACAGTTTCCTGAAAAAATATACCGCCGGCCGTCAGCTCGGTGATTTTCGGGATATCGGTATCCCCTGGAAACGGAAGGACAGCCGGGCCGAATTTATTTATACGGAGGATATACAGGAAATCTGGCCGGGCTTCTGGCTGCTGGGCAATATTCCCTACAGTCCGTCAGGAGAGGAAAAACCGTCGGGATTTTTCTGCCAGCCGGAAGGCACAGAAGAGATGGCGCCGGATTATTTTGAGGATGAGCAGTTTCTGGCAGTGGATTCGGAGGAAGGCCTGACCCTGGTGATGGGATGCAGCCATATGGGGATCATTAACTGTCTCATCCATGTCAGACAGTATTTTCCAGGCAGGCCCATCCGGTGTCTGCTGGCGGGCATGCATCTGATGAATGCCTCAAAAGAACGGATTTGGAAAACCATACAGGGACTGGAGACATTTCAGATCGGCTGCCTGATCCCGGTTCACTGTACCGGGATGGAGGGGATTATGGCGATGAAACAGGCATTTCAGGAAAGGTGCATGATCGGGCAGTGCGGCATGAAAATCAGACTGTGATCAGACAAAGAGTAAGGACGCCTTGCGGCGCCCTTACTCATCTGTTGGAATAGTAGAATAAGAATTTTTAACATTCTTTAAAACATAGTGAGTTCTGGTTGCAGATACGCCGTTCTGTCCTTTGATGGTACGGTGTATATTCTCCAGATGTTCGGATGATTTACAGATGATTTTCAAAATAAAATCAAAATCACCAGTCATATAATAGCAGGATACGATGTTCGGATTGCTCTGAATCATTTCGGTGAAAGCATCGTAATATTTGGGATGCTCCAGGCTGACCTCCATCAGTGCTGTCACATCATTTCCCAGCTTTTTCTCATCCAGTATAATGGTGTAAGACTGTATAATTCCTGAGGATTCCATTTTTCGGATTCTTTCGATCACAGTTGATACGGCCAGATGAATTTCCTTGCTGATTTCAGAAGCTTTTTCTCTGGCATTCTTTTTCAGACAATGTAAAATTTTTATGTCCATTCCATCCATAATATGGCTTCTCCTTTGCTTTTGTATCCTCATAGAACAGTTTTAATTTTATCACAAACGGCTGGAAAGTCAATGAATCCCACAGAAAATTTAGCAAAATATAAGAAAGTACAGGATTCCGTAATATATAGGCAAATATTCACATCACTGCCAGAAACAGTTAAGGATTCTTTAACAAAATTAAGGAAGTTATCATGGTTTTGACACAGGGGATTCAAATTTATCCTTTAGAATGCAGAGATAGTGAATGTAATAAATCATTTGCGGGTGCGGCATAATAAGAAAGGATTTAATATATGGAAAATTTAAAAGAAAGAGCAGACGGAACTGTAGGACAGAAAAAATTGATGAGGAGGCTGATCGGATATACAAAAGACCGGAATCCGGCTCTGCGGGCTGCTGCGTATACGGCTTTGGGCAGGGTACCGGCGGAAGAGTCGGTTGACTGTCTGATCAAAGGGCTGGAGGATGAGCATGAAGGTGTGCGGGAAGCGGCTGGGAAAGCACTGGAGGAACTGGTGGAGTTCTGTTGTGTTTACGGGTATCAGAACGTGTAAATGAAAGACCGTCAGTTTGTAAAATGATTGTAAATTTGCGGGATTGCTTTGCATTTTTCCAGGTTTCATGTATGATAGAAGGTAGCGTCATTATACAGGAGATGCAGGAATCAGGTGAAAACAGCCGGAAACTGGAGGAATGTATGAAAATTACCTATGAAGATGTAAAAAACAGTGAAGTGGTAAAAACATATATCAGAAAAGCGGACGAGTCTTTAATCGCTCTGGGATATACAGAGCACAGTTTTGCTCATGTCAGCAAGGTGGCGCAGACGGCCAGTCATATCCTGACTGTAATGGGATATTCAGAGCGGGAGGCGGAACTGGCCAGAATTGCAGGATACCTTCATGATATTGGAAATGTTATCAATCGGATCGATCATGCCCAGAGCGGCGCGGTGATGGCTTTCCGTATTCTGGACAATATGGGCGCTGACCCGGAGGATATCGCTACGGTGATCACTGCCATCGGAAACCATGATGAGGGAACCGCATATCCGGTAAACGCGGTGGCGGCTGCCCTGATTATAGCGGATAAATCAGATGTGCGGTGCTCCAGGGTGAGAAATTTAGATATTACGTCTTTTGATATCCATGACAGGGTAAATTACTCTGTGAAGAAATCTGCTCTGACTGTTGACCCGGAATTGGCAGTGATCGAACTGGAGCTGATTATTGACACAACGATTTGTTCGGTAATGGATTATTTTGAGATTTTTCTGAACCGGATGATCCTGTGCAAAAAAGCGGCGGAAAAGCTGGGACTTCACTTTGGCCTGAAAATCAACGGACAGAGGGTGCTGTAACAGCTGACAACACAGAGTATATCTGATGGTCGACATCAAGGAGGGACTGATATGGTTGCGGATTGCGCAAAAATGGCGGTGGAGCTGAAGGTGAACCGCTTTCAGGGAGAGCCGGCTATGATATCTGATTATGAGTGTGCCTATGCCTGTTCATGGGCGCTGAAACGCCTGGGGATTCAGGCAGACCCGGAGACAGAGCTGGATCAGCTGAAGGACGATGTGATGTCTCAGGAGCAGAAACTGTCTCAGGGAGATGAGACAGACAGAAGCCTGCTGGCCCTGATCAAACCCTACAAGGTGCAGGGCACCCACGGAGAGGGAATCAGCGAGCTGATCCGGATGGGGATGGAGGCATGATGTGTCTGCTGCAACAGCTGGAGGGTGTCCTTAAAGTCATCGAATGACTTGGGGACACCCTCCTTACACTGTCAGCAAAAGAATGATTATGCTTAAAATGTCCGGTCCTCCGGTGTTTCTCTTGGCATATACGGGTAAAGATCCCGATAGGCGTCGATTTCTGCGTCATCCTCTGGCAGTGAAGGAATCAGCCCGGTCATATCGGTGGCGGAGCTGGTGCTCTGGTCAAAGGTGTCCTCTACGTGATAATCAATTTTATCATTTCTTTTTTTCATAGAACAATCCTCCTGTGATGAAATCAGTATGCGCTGTTTTACAGATTTATCATCCCCTTTCTTTCCGGGGTTATACATGTCAGGAACTGGGAGTATGAGTTTTCCCGGGCATATCTTCCGGAGAAGCAGCAGTTCAGCTGGGCGCGAGGGGAAAAAATGATTGTGATTCCGGCGGGATCGTACTATAATAATAAAATATTGTTTGCGGATATATTGGTTCAGACGGGCACAGAGTGCCTGATGACGGAGCTTTATACTGGGAGGCTGATATGAGAAGAGTAGCTGGACTTCTGGCCGCGGCGGCGCTGGTTTTATTATGTCTGACAGGCTGCCATGGGGCGCAGACAGGAGAAACACAACAGGGGGCGGCGGAAAGCGGAAAGCCGGATGTAATTGCCACTATTTTCCCCTATTATGATTTTGCCAGGCAGATCGGCGGAGACCGGATTGATCTGACGCTCCTTCTCCCCGCAGGGAGGGATAGCCATTCCTTTGAGCCGACCCCTGTGGATATGATACGAATCGGTGAATGCGACCTTTTCCTCTATAATGGCGGGGAAATGGAGCAGTGGGTGGATCAGGCTCTGGAGGCGGTGGAAAATCCCGGCCGGCTGACGGTGCGGATGATGGATTATGTGACCCCGGTGGAGGAAGTGCTGACAGAGAGCATGGAGCTGAATCACGCCCATGAGGACCATGACCACGGGGATGGAGAGATCGAGGAGATTGAATATGATGAACATATCTGGACATCCCCGAAAAACGCAGTGGTGCTGGCTCGGGCGGTTGCAGATGGGCTGATCGCCGCGGACCCGGAGAATCAGGATTATTATGAGGCCAATCTGGAGACACTGACAGGACAGCTGGAGGAGCTGGACAGCCAGTTTCGTCAGGCAGTGGCGGAGGGGAGCCGGAATGTGGTGATATTCGGAGACAAATTTCCCTTCCGCTACCTGGCAGATGAATACGGGCTGGAGTATGACGCGGCTTTTCCGGGCTGCGGCGCGGAGATGGAGCCCAGCGCGGCTTCTATTGCCAAACTGATTGATGAAGTGAAAGAGGAGAATATCCCGGTGATCTATTATGTGGAGCTGAGCAGCACCCGGACAGCGGAGATCATCAGCGAGGAGACGGGGGCAGAGATGCTGATGCTCCATTCCTGCCACAATGTGACCCGGGATGATTTTCAGTCCGGCGTCACTTATGTAGAACTGATGAAGCGGAATCTGGAAAATTTGAAGAAAGGGCTGGAGTGATATGGAGCTGATACGCTGTGACGGCGCCTGCTTCGGATATGAGGGGCGCGCGGTGGTGCAGGATGTGACACTGGCGGTGGAGCCGGGTGATTATATTGGAATCATTGGAGAAAACGGCGCCGGGAAGTCCACGCTGATTAAAGGGCTTCTGGGCCTGCTGAAGCCGATGGAGGGAAGTGTGGCCTACGGGTCTGCCGTGGAGCAGGACGGCATCGGCTATCTGCCCCAGCAGACAGATCTTCAGAAAAATTTTCCCGCAACAGTGGGAGAGGTGGTTCTGTCCGGCTGTCTCCGCCGGTGCGGCCTGCGTCCTTTTTATACGAAAAAGGAGAAGGAACTGGCAGATCGGAATATGAAGCGGATGGGGATCGGGGATCTGAAAAACCGGTGCTACCGGGAATTGTCCGGCGGACAGCGGCAGCGGGCACTGATTGCCCGGGCGCTGTGCGCCACAGACAGTATCCTGGTGTTGGATGAGCCGGTATCCGGCCTGGATCCGATGGCGGTGAAGGAGCTGTATCAGATGCTGGATGAGCTGAATCAGAAGGAAGGGCTGGCGATCCTCATGGTTTCCCATGATCTGGACCATGTATTGAAGCACGCCAGGGAGATTTTGCTTCTGGACGGCGGCGTCCGGTTCTACGGGACGGTATCGGAATATGAAAACAGCGCCTCCGGGCGGATGATGACGGAAGGAGGTAACCGGACATGAATATGATCAGCCTGCTGATGGAAATGGTGTCTTATTCCTTTATCGTGCGGGCCCTGCTGGTGGGATGCATGGTTTCTCTGTGTGCCTCTCTTCTGGGGGTCAGCCTGGTGCTGAAAAATTACTCCATGATCGGGGACGGCCTGTCTCATGTGTCCTTCGGCGCCCTGTCAGTGGCGGTGGCCTGCGGCTGGTCGCCTCTCCAGGTGTCCATTCCGGTGGTGGTGATTGCGGCCGTGGCGCTGCTTCGGCTGGAGGAAACGGGAAAGATCAAAAGCGATGCGGCGATCGCCGTGGTATCCTCCGGCGCCCTGGCAGTAGGCGTGACAGTAACCTCCCTGACCACAGGGATGAATCTGGATGTATACAGCTATATGTTTGGCAGCATTCTGGCCATGCGCAGAAGCGATGTGGCCGTCAGCACAGTTCTCTGCCTGACAGTGCTGGTGCTGTTTCTGATCTGCTATCATAAGATTTTTGCCATCACCTTTGATGAGACTTTTGCGAAAACAGCCAGGGTCAGAACTTCTTTTTACAATACACTGATCGCGGTGCTGACGGCGGTGACCATTGTGCTGGGCATGCAGATGATGGGAGCCTTGCTGATTTCCAGCCTGATTATTTTCCCATCTCTGATCTCCATGAGGGTGATGAAAAGTTTTCGGGGCGTGGTAATCTGCTCTGCAGCGGTGTCCGTAGCGGCTTTCTTTATCGGCATGATTCTCTCTTACGGCTACGGGACGCCGGCGGGAGCCAGTGTGGTGCTGGTGAATCTGGCCTTCCTGACTGTGTTCAGCCTGGCGGGAAAAATCGCTGCTTCCCGCAGGAGACATACCTGATTCCAGGGGCAGATGAAGAGTTCCGGCGCAGGGCGGCTCGGTATTCGTGTCGGAACTTGCTGATATAATACATTTTCGGCGGTGGTTTTTACAGAAAAGCGATATACAGAGGTAAAGTTATGGTAAGAAACATGACAGAGGGACGGATTTTCCGCCACCTTCTCAGCTATGCGGTTCCCACGATTCTGGGAAATTTATTTCAGCTGACCTATAATGCGATGGATTCCATTATTGTGGGCCGGTTTGCAGGAAAAAATTCTCTGGCAGCCGTGGGTACAGCCAATCCGATTATGAATATTGTGCTCTTTTTCATCATAGGCTTGTGCATGGGCGCTTCGGTGCTGATGAGTGAATTTTACGGGGCAGGGGACCAGAGGAGACTGAAACGGGAGGTTTCCACCACGCTGGTGGCAGGCATTGTCTTTACCATCGGCCTGAGCATCCTGTTTATTTTTCTGGCCAGGCCGATTCTCGTGCTGATCAATACTCCCGCAGAGGTGATCGGGGAGGCTCAGGCATATCTGCGGATTATTTTCGCCGGCCTGATTTTTACCTTTTTGTATAATGTATACGCCTCTGCCCTGCGCAGTGTAGGGGATTCGGTGACGCCGGTCCGCTGTCTGATCGTGGCGGCGGTACTGAACGGCGTGCTGGACTATGTTATGGTGGCGGTTTTCCACACAGGGGCGGCGGGAGCGGCCGCGGCCACCGTCATGGCTCAGGCCTGCTCGGCGGTAATGTGTATGATCTATGTGTACCGGCGGGTGGATCTGCTGCGGGTCAGCCGGAAGGAAATGCATGTGGACAGGGGACTTCTCTCCCGGACCATCCATTACAGCTGGGCCAGCGCCATGCAGCAGGCAGTGCTGTATATGGGAAAGGTCGGGGTGCAGATGACGGTTAATCCCCTGGGAGTGGATGCCATGGCTACATTTAACGCAGTCAACCGGGTGGACGATTTCGCCTATACGCCCCAGCAGAGTATTGGCCAGGGTATCACGGTATTTATCGCCCAGAACCGGGGCGCCGGCAATGAAACGCGGGTGCGGAAAGGACTGAAGGAAGGGCTGGCGCTGGAAGTGGCATACGGCATCGCCATCGGTGCGGTGATCTTCCTGTGCGCCCGGTTCCTGATGACTTTGTTTGTCCAGGAAGAGGAAGTTCAGATTATCAGCATGGGCAGTCATTATCTGACGACCATTGCGTTCTGTTATATTCTCCCGGCTGTGACCAACGGCATCCAGGGATTTTTCCGGGGACTGGGGCGGATGGAGGTGACCCTGGGCGCTACGGCCACCCAGATGATTTTCCGTGTGCTGTTTTCCTGGTATCTGGCGCCCCGCTACGGCATTCCCGGCATCGCCTACGCCTGCCTGGGCGGGTGGCTGATGATGCTGGTGTTCGAGGTGCCGATTCTGGTAAAGCAGCTGAGAGGGAAATGCTGTGGGAAAGCGTGAGAGGTGCATTGACTTATCCGCAAATGTTTTTTATAATCAACAGGGAGAAAACCGGCAGGCTCGCAAGGCGGGACGAAATGCCGGCAGCAGGAGGATTTTATGAGTAAAACTATCATACCCGAAGAATATTTTTCCATGCTCAGTCTGTACGAGACCCAGGAGGCCATCGGAACGATTAAGAGTATTTTTGAAAAGAAATTAAGCATGGCGCTCCGACTGAAACGTGTGACAGCGCCTGTGGTCATCGATCCGCTGACTGGCCTGAACGATGATCTGAACGGTGTGGAGCGGCCGGTATCCTTTGATGTGCCTGCCCTGCAGAAGGACGCCCAGGTGGTGCATTCTCTGGCAAAGTGGAAGCGTATGGCTCTTTACCGCTATGATTTTCATGTGGGCAAAGGGCTGCTGGCGGATATGAATGCCATCCGCCGGGATGAAGAACTGGATAATACCCATTCTATCTATGTAGATCAGTGGGACTGGGAGAAAATTATCCGGAAAGAGGACCGGAATCTGGATTATCTCAAGGAGACCGTGAGACGGATTGTCAATGTGATCTGCAATACCCTGGATGAGGTGAAATATCATTTCGAAAGCCTGCGGACAGAGCTGTGCCGGGATGTTACCTTTATCACATCCTCAGAGCTGGCGGCTTTGTATCCTGACCGGACGCCGAAAGAACGGGAGGATCTGTTTGCAAAGGAGCATAAGACTATTTTTATTATGCAGATCGGAGATGTGATGGAGAATGGTGAGCGGCATGATGGCCGGGCTCCGGACTATGATGACTGGGCGCTGAACGGCGACCTGCTGTTCTGGGATGAGGTGCTGGGTCATGCTCTGGAGATTTCTTCCATGGGGATCCGTGTAGACGAGAAATCTCTGGATGAACAGCTGAATAAGGCCGGCTGCAATGAGCGGCGCAAGCTGCCCTTCCATAAGATGCTGCTGGAGGGAAAACTGCCTCTGACCATCGGCGGCGGTATCGGTCAGTCCCGTCTCTGTATGCTGATGCTGGGCAAAGCCCATATCGGAGAGGTGCAGTCCTCTGTATGGGATCAGGAGACTATGGAAATCTGCAGAAGCGCCGGTGTGGAATTGCTGTAACAAAGAAAATGCTCAAAATAATTTCGGTTTTCCTGCCGGATCGTGGAAATTTTGTTTGACAAAGAGCAGAGATTCCGCTATAATATATTTCAATTTACAGGAAAATGCAGTGACAGGGAGGAGTACATATATTCTGAATTTTCAGAGAGAAGATGGGTGGTGAAAATCTTCATTTCAGGCATATGGAAGTAGCCCTTGAGCAGTGGACCCAACGAGAGAAATCTTTATTAAGCTCCAACGGCATTCCCCCGTTACAGGGAAGCGGTATCAGCGGCAGTCCGGCTGCGGCCTGTACCGGCAGAGTGCAGAGAGATCTCTGAATTTAGGTGGTAACACGGATGCAATATTCGCCCTAAGCTATCAAACAGCTTAGGGCGTTTTTATATAACAGGATTCTGTTTTATGAGTGCAGAGGAGGGAATGTAACATATGAAAATGAAAGGAACAGAGAGCTTTGTCCAGGTTCTGAAAAATGAAGGTGTGGACACGGTATTTGGCTATCCCGGCGGGTATGTGATTGATATTTTTGACCGCCTGTATGATCAGGACGATATCGAAGTGGTTCTGCCCCGCCATGAGCAGGGGGCCATCCACGCGGCGGACGGATATGCCCGTTCTACCGGAAAAGTGGGCGTCTGTCTGGTGACCAGCGGCCCCGGCGCCACAAATCTGGTAACCGGCATCGCTACAGCAAACTATGACAGTATCCCCCTGGTATGTTTCACCGGACAGGCGCCCAGAAGCCTGATCGGCAATGACGCTTTTCAGGAAATTGATATTGTAGGCGTCGTAAGAAATATTTCGAAATTTACCATTATGGTCAGACAGAGAAAAGATCTGGTCCGGATCATGAAAGAAGCCTTTTTTATCGCCAGAACCGGAAAACCGGGGCCTGTAGTGGTAGATCTGCCCAAGGATATGATGCTGGAGGAGGATGAGGATGATTTCGATCAGCCGGTTTCCATCCGGGGCTATAAACCGAATACAAAGGTGCATGAAGGACAGATCAAGAGGGCCATGGAAATGCTGAGAGAGGCGAAGCGCCCTCTGTTCCTGGTTGGAGGCGGCGTGAAGCTTTCCTGTGCAGGGCGGCTGATGACCACCCTGATGGACTCCACTGGCGTGCCTGCGGTGACGACACTTATGGGAAAAGGGGCGATTCCCTCCGGCCATCCTCTGTATTACGGCAATGCAGGTATGCATGGATTTTATGTGGCGAACATGGCGATTAAGGAATGCGACCTTCTCTTTTCCATCGGAACCCGATTCAGCGACCGGATTACAGGAAAAATTGAGGAATTCGCGAAAAACGCGAAAATTATCCATGTGGATATCGAATCCTCCAGTATTTCCAGAAATATCAAGGTGGATGTGCCCATTGTGGCAGACGCCGGCGCCGCCATCCATGAGATGCTGAAGCGGGCCCAGTACTGTGAGATTGACCCCTGGAGAAAGCAGCTGGAGACCTGGAAGACAGAGCATCCCATGGTACAGCAGCGCTGCTCAGACAAATTGTCACCGGAGGCGGTGATGCGGGAGATCGGCCGCCGCTTTAAGGATGGTATTATTGTGACCGATGTGGGCCAGCATCAGATGTGGGCGGCTCAGTATATCGGCATGACCGGAAGGAACCAGTTCCTGACCTCCGGCGGTCTGGGAACCATGGGATACGGATTCCCCGCTGCCATCGGCGCCCAGCTGGGCAACCCGGATAAGCAGGTGGTATGTGTCACCGGAGACGGCGGTTTCCAGATGAATATGCAGGAGCTGGCTACAGCCATGGCTTATGAGCTGCCAATCACAGTCTGTATCCTGAACAACAGTTATCTGGGCATGGTGCGGCAGATGCAGCATCTGTTTTATGACAAACGGTTCTCCAAAACCTGTCTGTGCTGGCGCAAGAGCTGTGAGAAGCGGTGCGGGGATATCAGTGAAAAATGCCCGCCCTATCTTCCTGATTTCGTAAAGCTGGCGGAAAGCTACGGAACCCTGGGCATCCGGGTATTCGACCAGGAACAGATGGAATCGGCTTTCGATCAGGCGGCGGCTCACAAAACCGGGCCCACGCTGATTGAATTTGTGATAGATCCCAATGAACTGGTGCTGCCCATGATTATGAACGGCGGAACGGTAGACCAGATGATCGTGGACTATCCGGGCCTGAACAGCGGCAGTCAGAAGCAGGAGGAAAAATGATGAGGAGGGATATGGAGATGAAGAAAAGGTGGCTTGCGTTATATGTGGAAAACCGGCCCGGTGTTCTGGCCAGGATCGCGGGACTGATTTCGGGAAAGTCCTATAACCTTCACAGCCTGACTGTCGGTGAGACAGAGGATGAGACGGTTT
Source organism: Candidatus Paralachnospira sangeri (assembly GCA_904397815.1). Taxonomy (GTDB): domain Bacteria; phylum Bacillota; class Clostridia; order Lachnospirales; family Lachnospiraceae; genus Paralachnospira_A; species Paralachnospira_A sangeri. The sequence continues at coordinate 1,105 of CAJFOT010000033.1, read as the reverse complement.
CCAGGATGACCATCTGCGTGGACAGCGATGACGCCACATTTGAGCAGATCAAGAAACAGCTGAATCACTGTGTGGAAGTCATCAAGGTGACAGACTACACCAACACAGCCCTCCATATGAAGGAAATCATGTACCTGAAGGTAAAGGGCTGCACGCTGAAAGACAAAAACGATCTGTTTAACATCGCCCAGGTTTTTGGCGTAAAGGTGGTAGACTACGGGAAGGAAAGCGTACTGCTGGAATGTGTCCAGACGGAGGAGCGGAATACCAGTCTGATCAATCTGGTGAAAGAAACTCATAAACAGGTGTCCATTGTACGCAGCGGAAGTGTGGCAGTAGAGTCCATCAGCATCCGGGACCGTTAGAAAAACAGTATGCTTCAGATGCGCCGGCGCCGTGTATAATATGCCTTCCTGACGGAAAAAATATGAAAAAAGGAGGCGTGAAAGCCTGCCCGGATTCAGGAGGTATGTGAAAATGGCACAGAGAGATATATTATATTGTAAGGAATGCAGGAAACAGGTGGAGGTGCTGCAGGATTGTCCGGAAGAACTGTACTGCTGCAAGGAGAAGATGATTCAGCTTCCCGTCCACACATCAGGACAGGGAGAGGAAAAGCATGTGCCGGTGGTGAAGATCAGCGGAAATAAAGTGACAGTGTGCGCCGGCGCGGTATGCCATCCGATGGACACAGAACACAGTATCGTCTGGATCAGCCTGGAGACACAGCACAGTGTGTGCAGAAAATTTCTCCAGGCAGGTGAGAAGCCTGAGGCTGAGTTCATGATCCCCGATCCCTCCGCCCTGGTGCGGGCCTCAGCTTACTGCAACCTTCATGGGCTGTGGGCGAAAGAGCTGAAAAGCTGACGTGAGGCAGCTGGCCGGACAGCAGTACCATGTTTTTGTTCATCGGCAGGCGGGAGGTACGAACCGCCGGACAGCATCGGAGGTCATAGCGGGAAGCGGCAGCCAGTATCCAGAACCGCCGGATGGGGAGACAACGCTCTGGGGCACAGCACCATATGGGCGGGACATTCTGCCGCTTGATTCCCGGCCCGAACAGGTACTAAAGCAGATTCCGAGGCGGTTTTTCAGAACCGGACTT